>NZJA01000114.1 GCA_002691835.1 Planctomycetota bacterium | reverse complement strand
GTGACGACAACGACCCGAATGTTTGCTCCGATACCGACGGTGACGGTTGTGACGACTGCTCCAGCGGAACTTACGACCCGAATAACGACGGAACCGACACCGATAGTGACGGTCTCTGCGACAGTGGAGACGACGACATCGACGGTGACGGTGTGACGAATAACTGTGATATCGACCACGCGAGTGCGCCGACCACAGACACCTTTACGGGTGGTGCAGACAACTGTGCCGACGCTTCGAGTGTGATCGAGGGTGTGCATACGGTGGATAACACTGGTGCCACGACCGACGGTCCGAACGACGCGGATAGCAATATGGGTGCGGACGTGTGGTTCCTTTACACCGCGGGTGGAAGTGGACTTGCCACGATTGAGACTTGTGGATCTGACGGAAGCCTCGACGACACTGTGCTGATCGTTTACGACGCTGCTACAGGTTGCCCGGTTGCGGGTGATCTGGGACTGGCCTCCGACGACGATGGGTGCATCGAACCGAACTTCAACTCCACCGTCACCATTCCGGTGACCGGCGGAAACAGTTACTACGTCCAGGTGGGTGGTTGGAATGGTGCCACGGGTACCACAGATCTGACGATCACCAACTCCAACGCTGGCCCTGCTGACTGTAACAGCAACGGTATTTTGGACTCTTGTGAGACCGATACTGATTCTGACGGCACGATCGACGACTGTGACGACGACATGGACGGCGACGGTATCCCGAACGAATGTGACGTGGATCAAGCCACTGCACCGTCTGGAGATACCTCCACCGGTGGTGCGGACAACTGTGCCGACGCTCCGAGTGTGATCGAGGGTGTTCACACCGTCGATAACACCGCTGCCACGACCGACGGTCCTACCGACGCGGATGGCAACATGGGTGCGGACGTGTGGTTCCTGTACACCGCAAGTGGAACAGGTGACGCGACGATCGGAACCTGTCTGGCAGAGGGAAGCCTCGACGACACCGTGCTGATCGTTTACGACGCCGCTAAAGGTTGCCCGGTTAAGGGTGATTTGGGGCTGTCATCCAATGACGATTCCTGTTCGAACACTGCGGGTGGTTCGGCCTTCATGTCTGAAGTGACGATCCCTGTGACGGCTGGTAACAGTTACTACGTTCAGGTAGGTGGCTGGAATGGTGCCACGGGTGAGACGGCTGTGACGATTACCAATACCGGTGCCGGAGTCAGCGACTGTAACTCCAATGGCACGATTGATAGTTGTGAGACCGATACGGACAGTGACGGCACGATTGACGACTGTGACGACGACATTGACGGCGACGGAATCCCGAACGCCTGCGACGTTGATCAGACCGGTGGTGCTGACTGTGACGCGGACGGCCAGGACGACAGCTGCCAGACCGATACCGACAGTGACGGCACGATTGACGCCTGTGACGACGACATCGACGGCGACGGAATCCCGAACGCCTGCGATATCGATCAGACCGGTGGATCTGACTGTGACGCTGACGGCCAGGACGACAGCTGCCAGACCGACACCGACAGTGACGGCACGATTGACGCCTGTGACGACGATATCGACGGCGACGGAATCCCGAACGCCTGTGACGTCGACATTACTGCTGGCGCCGACTGTGACGAGAACGGTATCGACGACAGCTGCGACATTGCTGCTGGCGAACCCGACACCGACTCCAACGGTATTCCTGACGTCTGTGAAGAGTCACTGTTTATCCGGGGCGACGCCAATGACGACGGTGGAGTCAACATTGCTGACGGAATCAAGATCCTCTCCTTCCTCTTCAGTGGGGATACGGTGGTCTGCCCCGACGCAGCCGACACAACCGACGACGGCCAGATCGATATCAGTGACGCCATTGCCCTGTTCTCCTTCCAGTTCTCTGGTGGTTCTCCGCCTGCCGCTCCATTCCCGGATTGCGGTACGGATCCCACTGCCGACGGACTGGCTGATTGCCAGGGAACGGCTTGTGCTCCTTAATCGATTCCNGCAAGGGATGAGAGATTGAGCAGAACCCCGCGAAGACTTCGGTCTTCGCGGGGTTTTTTTATCTCTTGTTAGGAGCACNGTTGGAGGAGATTCTGGAAGGTATGAACAGATCCGAGATTCCACTGCTTCTGGCTTCTGCATCTCCGCGCAGACTAGATCTGCTACGAGCGGCTGGATTTAAACCTCAGGTGCGGATTCCTGAGGTTGACGAATCTCCGCGATTAAATGAAACAGCGGTTGGATTAGTTGAACGACTCGCTATCACCAAAGCGAAGTCCATCGGAGAAAAGGAATGGCTTACGGTGGCAGGTGATACGGTGGTCGAGATCAGGGGGGAAATTTTGGGCAAGCCCGAATCCCCAGAGGAAGCTGTTCGAATGCTGGAGAAACTTTCGGGAAGTACTCATCGCATCATCGGTGGGTGGTGTGTTCTCAGGGGAGAACGGATCTACCACGGCGTTGAGCAGTGTCTCGTGGAATTCCGGACTCTTCAGTCTGACGAAATCGACGCTTATGTTGAATCTGGGGAACCGAGTGACAAAGCGGGCTCTTATGCGATTCAGGGGGGAGCGGGGGGGTTTGTCCGTCGATTCAGTGGATTCTGGAGCAATGCGATTGGATTACCTCTGATTCCGGTCACGAGTGCCGTGGAAAATTTGTTTGTCAGTGATTGAGTTCGCTCAGCATTGAGAGCCATCCGGGGGTTGAGTACACTTCAAGGGCCGAGCCCAGCCGGAATCAGGTATCGAATCCTGCTCCGTATCATCCCTGAAGGGATCACGAATTGAATTTTGACCCCACAGCAATCCCCGAGCTCATTGGTCGTTTCCATCCCCTGTTACTGCATTTCCCGATTGGATTGCTGGCATGGGCTGCGGTCATCGAGTTGATCTGTGTCTACCGTAAGCGGCAAGTTCCGGCAGGNGGGCCAGATTCTCTGGCNTTCGTCGTGCCTGGAGCAGCCTTTGCCATCATGGCAAGTTTCTCTGGCTGGTTGCTGGCTGACCCAAATGATCCAGATACTGCGTTAGCTTGGCATCGATGGTTGGGAGTGAGCACGGCTCTTCTGGCAGTCTTGACTTGTTGGGTGGGAATCGTTGCTTCTCGGGGATCCCGAGTTGCTGGAACTTCATATCGCCTGTCACTGTTTCTCTGTGTTCCTGTGCTGATGGGCGCTGGGCACATTGGAGGTGAATTGAAGTGGGGTGATGGGTTTGTCGAAAAGGGGTTTGAAAAAGTTTTCTTTGCTGAGAACCAGTCTCCAGCTCAACTGAATGCTTCACAGACTACTGAACGACAGGTGATTGCAGCGGAAACCACGATTCCACAAGAGCTGGCTGCGGAGAATCTATTTCATGAGAAGATTCAGCCTCTTTTCGAGAAGCATTGCGTGTCCTGTCATGGGCCAGATAAGGCCAAGGGGAAATTAAGGCTGGATCAGCCCGATGATCTGCGGGATCTGACTCGGGATTTCCCACTCGTCGTTGCGGGACAGCCCCAAGAGAGCCTTTTACTGGAACTGGTAATGCTTGGTCCTGACGAAGATGACCGTATGCCTCCTCCGGAAGAACCTGGGCTTTCTGCCGAAGAACTGACGGATCTTGAGGCATGGGTCACAGCCGGTGCCCCATGGCCGGGAGAAGGACCGCGTGGGCCTGTGGGATTAAAAGGGGCTTTAGAGGTTGAGCCACGGAGAAAGCCACTGAAGCAGTTTGCGGGTGAAGCTTTAGAACCGACCCCGGATGATCATGAGGAGAGTGAAGAACCCGTCGAGGACGGGAAAGAAAAGGTTGTCGAACTCACTCCCGACGAACATTTTCTTCAGAAAGTCCAGCCGTTACTGCAGTCCCGTTGCGTCGAGTGCCACGGTGAGAAGAAGCAAAAGGGTGGATTGCGACTGGATCTTCCTGCAGCTGCTTTTGCTGATCGAGAATTTCCTACGATCGTCAAGGGCTCACTTGAAGACAGTGAGCTGATTCTCAGAATCCATCTGGCTGACGATGACGATGAACGTATGCCTCCATTGGGAGAAAGGCTGACAGAATCAGAAGCCGGAATCTTCGAAAAATGGATTCTGGATGGCGCACCTTGGCCAGAGTCAGGCCCCGTTGCTTCTGAATCAGACGAGAGTCAAACCTCCACAGTTGTCAAAGCTGTGACGGTCATGCCGGGCCAACTTCCGGATCATCCCCTGATCCGAGTCACGGATGCACAGATTACCTCCGAGATTGAAGCTGCGCTGAGTTCATTGGAAGCCGCAGGAGTTCGCGCCGGTTTGGTTTCAGGGCAGGATTCTTCCCATGAAGCGATTTTTCGATTGCTGGGTAAAGATGCGGGAGATTCAGCCGTCGCTCTTTTGAAAGGCCTTGAGACGGTTCTCGTGCGCCTTGACCTTGCAGGTACGAGCATCACAGAAAAAACGGTTTCTCAGCTATGGAAGTTTCGGCGGATTAGAACTCTGAACCTGTCGGAGACCTCGACGACCGATGATCAGTTGGCAACTCTGGCCAGTCTCCCTGAGTTGACGGTTTTGAATCTATTCGGTACCGAGGTCAGTGATATGGGACTCGATATTCTCCGGGAGATGGATCAGTTGCGAAGAGTATATCTGTGGAGATCTGCAGTTACGCCGGAGGGGGCGGCCAAGCTCTCTAAAGCTCGACCTGATCTTTTGGTCGATATAGGAGTTCCACTACCCAAGCCTGATCAGGAAACAAAAGATCCGATTGAAAAAGAAGTCGACCAGGATAATTGATCCTTTTAGTGCCTGCTTAGGATTGGCCATCCCTGATATTTTTTTCCGCTTCTTCAAAGATATTTTCCCAAGAGTCATTCAGTGATTCCAGAAGGGATGAGGTGCTCGACATACCCTCGGTTTGTTGACCACTCTCGGGTGGGCGACCTCCTCGGCGTCGAGTTCGAACAGCCCGATCCAGTTCGATTTTTCGTTCTTCATCCAGTTGCAGGCTTTTGGAGATTTCCAATTGGAGCTCTTCATAAGAGGCGATAGTTAAGAACGGTTCTGCATGCAGCTTTTCCCGGATTATTTTGAGAGCTTCAGTATCGGGAACGTCGCGGACAGCGACGAGGACTGCTGCACCGATTCTGGAGAGTGGAAGCATTCCATGTTCCCAAAGAAATTCTCCGTCGAGTTTTTCCATGAGACTTTTGTCACGCTCATATCGACTGAGGGGAATCATGGGGAGTTGGTGCTGTGTGCTGAGACAACGGGCGAGATCGGTCTCCGTCAGAGGGGTACCCCTGAGAAGAGATTCAATAACATGCTCGCCAGTTTCCTCGGATTGTTCCCGGGCAGTTTGGATATCAGCAGGGACCAGTAGGCCCTCGGAAACCAAAATCTCACAGGTGTCCTTGTATCGAAGGGTACGCATGGGCGACCAACTCCTTCCACTGAAGATTAGGACGGAATCCCCAATTTCGTCAAATCGCCAATTGGACAGATCCCAAAAGATTGGTCATTCTCATCTGTCCGCTCGACGCGGAAGGAGAACTTCATTGAACCCGTCAAGGAATACCGGCCTTCAGTTGGCTGCCTCGGGTCCTGCCATTATTGCGAGAGTATGCCCTGTAGAGGGGGCGCCTCCCCGACATCTCGTGAAGGCCCTAGGGGCTTTGACCCGAAAGATAGAGCAACATCGGGAAACCCTGTTGGTATTAGTCTTCCCAAATTTACCGGGTCAATCTGAGTACCCACCCGCTTTGATGAGAAGAGTTCAGCAACTGGCTGGAATTCTCCAGCGGCAGGGAGGACTCCTTGTTGTTTCTGGTCCGGTCGCAGAATTGGAGTCCCATCTTGAAGGAGGGGTTTCTGTCTGTTTAGCAGAGACAGAACAAGAAGCGTTGGAGCTTCTGTGGCGGATTTCTTAGGAGCCCTCCGGAGAGTTCTCCGAATCAGGAAGTTCAAGAGAAGCTTCAAGAGCTTCCTCTTCAACATCGGGTTCCTCCGGTGAGTTGAGAAACTGGTGCAGTGATTGGGCGAGTGCAGGGGTCATCCCCTGTACTCGAGCCAACTCTTCTGGAGAAGCCTCGCCAACCTCTTTCAGTGATCCGAACTCCTGAAGAAGAGCACGCCTTCTTTTCGCTCCGATGCCTGGAATGTCTTCGAGACCGGTGACCAATTGGCTTCGACGCCGTAATTCTCGATGATAAGAGTTTGCGAAACGATGGGCTTCATCTCTGATTCGTTGAAGAAGAAGTGAGGCTGGATCATCTTCTGGCAAGTTGATGGGATTTGACTGCCCCGGCAAATAGACTCTTTCGGTGGTATGGCTGCCATCTCGAAGTCGATCTTTTGCCAGGCCACACAGCAGTGAGGTGACAGAAAGATCTTGTAGTACCTTTAGTGCGCTTGAAATCTGACCTTTACCACCGTCGACGACGACGAGATCAGGGCAGGGGTCTCGTTCATCTGGGTTTCTGAACCTCCGCCGCAGAACTTCTTCCATGCTGGCGAAGTCATCACTTCCCTTAACGCTGCGGATTCGATACCTGCGGTAAAGGTCAGTGTCTGGTTCCCCATCTTCAAAGAAAACCTTGCTGGCGACATTCAGAGTGCCTTGGATGTTTGATATGTCGTAGCACTCGATAGTTTTGATCGGTCTTTGACTGCCTAGTTGAGTTGCGAGAACTTGCGAGATGCTTTCCTGTTTTTCGATTCGGTGAGTATTCGTAGCCGATTGAACTTCAGCATTTTCACGTGCCATTTCCAATAGTCGAACCCTTGGACCCCGCTGTGGAACCTTGATCGTGACTCGATGTCCGGCGTGATTCGTAAGCCACTTTTCAATCAGCGACTGATTTTCGGGTTCTTGAGGTAGCAGGATCTCACTGGGGACATATTTTTCTCCGTGGTAGTACTGGCCGATGAAGGAAGCCATGAGTGATTCCGGTGAGGAATCGTGATTTCGAGTGGTGTGAGTTGCGGATGAGATCACTCTGCCGTGTCGAACCAGCAGAACATGAATCGAAGTATAGTGGTCTTTCTGATGCCAGTTCATGACATCGCAGTCCCCATGAGGATGTTCATGGACGTTCTGCTGCTCCATGATTTTTTCAACGGCATGGATCTGATCTCTGTATTGAGCTGCTTTCTCATACTCTTTATTTGCGCTTGCTGATTCCATGCGTTCGTTAAGAATCGACAGCAGTTTTTTATCCTTCCCTCTGAGAAGGAGAAGGACTTCCTTGACCATTTCTGAATATGAGTCCTCATTGTCGAGCCCAACGCAGGGGGCGGTGCAGCGTCCAATTTCGTATTCGATGCAAGGTCGTTTACGGCTGTCGAAGAACGCATTTGAGCATGTTCTGAGGGGGATGAACTTCTTGATCATTCGTAAGAGTTCATAGACAGATCTCGAAGATGAGTATGGCCCAAAGTAAGTATGAGGATCTGAACGCCACCGCCTGATGGGGTGAACCCGTGGCCACTTTTCTCCAGTCGTAACCCTCAAGGAGAGATAGGTTTTGTCATCACGTAGGCGGAGATTGTAAGTGGGGCGGTGTTTTTTGATGAGATTGTTTTCGAGGAGGAGCGCTTCCAATTCGTTTGTGCAAACAATCACATCAATATCTGCAGTGTGCTGGACGATTTTTGAAAAAAGGAGTCGTGTGTCGCTGCTACTCTTCTGGAAATATGAGCGTACTCTATTGCGAAGGTTGATGGCTTTGCCTACGTATATCGTTTTCGCTTTATCATCTTGGAAAATATATACACCAGGTTTGCTGGGAAGGGTCGCTAGCCTCGACTCTATGGTCGAACTCTTCTCATTCATCCTTCTCAACTCTCAGTTCTGGAAAGGTAGAAGTGATGGATCTTCAAACCCCTCTTTCTGAACTTGCTTTCGAACAGGGTTTCGACATGGCTTTCAGGGTCCAATGGTTGCTCAATCCATGACGACGAACCTGTGAGAGATTTCAAGATGGGTATTTCTGCGAGTGCCTCGCTGGCCTGAACGGCATAGTCGGGGTCATCCGTGCGGATTTCCAAAATTCCCTCTGGGGCCAGCTTGCGAGCGACCAACTGAAGGAAGCTTTTTTGAAGTAATCGTCGTGCAGAGTGACGTTTTTTGGGCCACGGATCCGGGAACAGGATAAATGCGCCTTTCAGGGAGTGTTCCCCGAAGCAGGCCTCGACCGCTTGGAACGCATCGGCGTGTAGCAGCCTTAAGTTGTTGGGATCTGTGGGTTGCTCCGAGAAGCGGGCATCAGCCTTGCGCAGCATCATTTCGAATTTTTTTCGGGTCACTTCGATACCGACGTGTAGAGCATCATGAAACTTCAACGACCGCTCGATGATGTGAGTGTCTTTTCCGGTTCCAACCTCCAGCCAGAGGTCTCCACTTTTACCAAAGTGCTGCTCCCAACCACCCACTCGGATTAATTCCTGTGGGTGGAGTTCTCGGGATCGCTGTTGCAATGTCAGAGTTCTGTGGCGTCGAAGTCGGGTCATCGTATTACTCCGGTAGGCCGGATCCTTCCCTCTGCCAAAGTAATCGGCAGGCGAGGAGGGTTCTACTGTAGCCCGATGGAAAAAGCAGAGCAGAAAGCAGAATTGGGGGAATTCCCGATGTATGATCCCCCTGGGGAAACAGGGCTGTTCAGGCCCGACAGAAGGGGAGACGACCGCATGATCCATGCTTCTACTCAATCACTGGGCCTGCGAATCGGTCTTCTGGTTGCCATGAGTCTTTCCCTGACAGGCTGTGGGCTCAGTGGTTACTTCATCAGCGAGGAGAATCCTGAAATGACTGAGGGGAGCCCCTCCCAGGCTCAAAAGTCTCCTCAGGCTCAAAAGTCTCCTCAGGTTAAAAGAACGGCTAGTCCCCAACGGGTTTCCGATGCACTGGATCTAGAGTCGCTGGAGCAGTTGCTTTGCGAGAGGCACCCCGCCCTCAGAGAGCTTCGGCAAAAAATCTCTGTGAGTCGTCAAAGTGGTGAATCTTCATGGATTCCCGGTGCTCGTTGGAGTGATTCCGATACAGGAAATCCAGCAGAAAGCGATCAACAGGAACGCCAGTTGGCTCTCGATTGGAGCCCTGCGACACTCTCGCGAGAAGAGCGGGAAGGTCGCCAGCGTCGGTCCGAGCAGAGGGTTCTATCGTTGCAGCTGGAAGAAGTTAGAAATCGACTCCTCCTTCAGCTCAGACTGGAGTGGTCAGAATATTGGCTTCTGCAGCAGTCCAGCGCTTTGCTTTCTGACTGGTTGACAGAATTGGAAGTATTGGCTGATTCTGATACGAGATCAGATCAGCAGGAGCTGTTCGCAAATCTGCAGGCAAAGGTAGCAGAGTGGAATCGACAGCTCTCCAGACTGGAGGAGAGCAAGTCGAGAATCATAGCAACGATCAATTCTATGAGTGGACGACCCAGGGGAGCCCAACTCCAATTACCGAAAGACCCTGGCGATACTCGATTTGTTGGCGTCGAGAAAATGAATCGTCATCGCAGGCATCCTCTTGAAGTTCTTGCAGCAGAGAGAGGTCGCTTTGCCCGAAATGAAATTGATTTCACAGATCCTACGACTTGGGACGGTTTAGTCATCGGAGCACAGTCCCGCCAAGAGCAAGGACAACCCGTCGCCGGGACCGGTCAGGGAAACCCAGCGGGTGACTGGATCTTGACTGTAGGGGTGGAGATTCCTTTGGGATCGGATGAGCAGGGACAATTTCGAAGGGAACAGATCGAGTCTGCAGGTTCCCGCCGCCTGGAACTTTCGAGAATTCAGCAACAAATATCAGGGCGGCTCGAAGAGGCCAGGCTTCTTATCGTGACCGAAGACAACTTGATTGAGAATGATCTCCTGCTGATCGAACAGAGCGACGTTCTGCGATCCTTGAGAGAGCTGGTTCAATCAGAAAATTTGAGAGATTTCAAGGATCATTGGCAGCATATCGATGCCCAGCTGCAGCAGAGAATCAGTGTTCAACGGTCGATCGCAAAGAGGGCAGAGGGGCGCTTCAAAGTTGTCGAGCTGCTCGCATTGCCACTTCAGGAATCCAATGGACTTCGTGGCCTGACTCGAACCGATCCAAAGCCCTAATCTCAGGCATTTCCTGAAGAAAATACTCAATAAAGCTCTTCAGGCGCACTTGTGAGGCTAGATAGAAAGAGTTGAGCCGAGGAAGGTCCCTCAGTACCATAAATAAGGTCCTGCTAAGTGCTAAAGAGAAAGAAAATGCTTATGAAATCCAAAGTAGTTCTCATTTTTGGTCTGGCTTTGACTGTCGTAACAACTCTCTTCACAGGGGGAATCGTTTCTGCTGACAGTTCAGAGAAAGCCCCGGATGCCCGTAAAGCCCTGAGAAAGGCTGCCGGTGATTTGATCAAACATGCCGCCAAGAAGGGTTACACAACCCGTTTGGCAGTTGATGGCGGAATGTCCAACAAGGCTGATCACAAGATCGTCGATCAGGCAGTGACTGAGCGCTACACGGGAAAAACCCGGGGGCCAGTCATGTTCCTTCCGGAGCGCCAGATTTTCCGCACACCGACCAAGGGAGCGGAGTTCAACGGCGACTTCTGGCGTGTACTGCAGTCCACAGCGGAAGGTAAAAAACTCGATCGTCTTTTTGCATTCCCTGAGCGTGTGCTTCAGGAAGCGGGCAAAACGGCCAAGTCGGTAGAGTGGCTGGAGTCCAAGGTTCCTGCAAAGGTTGTGAAAAAAGAGAAGGCTTCGGGGAGAACCGCCGTGGGTGGCAGCACCCATGAAGAGAAGGTTTATCACAGAATACGTGCGACCTTGCCTTCGGAAGTGGCACTCAAGTACTTCATCGATATGCAGAACTCCGGTTGCCTTTCAGGTGGCTGATGCGTGTCTGAATACCTGTCCCGTGCGGACAGAACCCAAACCCGCAGTTTTCTTGACGTTGAGCTTGATCACGAAACCGGACTTGCCAAAAATCTTGAGCTTCTGATCATGACCGGTATGAAGAATGAACAGGGCAAGACTGCCAAGGGAGATGCTGCTTTCGGTGATGGCACCGAGCATGTCGTTTTCCGTTACAGTTACGATTTGCAGCACCAGAAAGTGGATCAGTTTGAGATTCCCCGTGCTGCTCAAAAGATGCTGAGATAGCACACAGGATGCTGAAACACAAAAAAGGCTGCTTGCGTGAAAACGCAAGCAGCCTTTTTTATTGCTGAATCTGGATTAAGGACACAGAAGAGAGGCTTCGCAGGATCCAAGGAGACCTGAGGGCCAATCACAATCTGGATAGGGGGCCGAAGGCACTCCGGTTCCTGTAAAGACAAAGTTCAGACTGCTGAGGACGTCTGATAGGTCAACATTCTCGTCACCATTGAAATCCATTGCAGGCTGACAGTTATTGGTTCCACCCTGAAAAAGAAATACCAAAATCTGAATGGCATCTGAAACGTCCATTTGTCCGTCGCGGTTTGAATCTCCACGAACAAATGGACTTCCCTGGCAACTGTCCGGAATCTGATCCCCATGGATATCCGAGCTGGTTCCTGAAGCGATATCACAAGGGTCCGGAATTCCGTTGTTATTACAGTCGGCGGCACCCGCAAGAATGGCACAATCGTCGATGGTGCCGTCCGCGTCGCAGTCAGACTCACATTCGTCGAGAATGTTGTTGGTATTGCAATCAGGAGCACCAGCGACAAAATCGCAACTGTCGGGCACACCATTAAAGTTACAGTCGATTCCGGCTCCGGATGTGATGTCACAATCGTCTGGAATACCATTGCCATTACAGTCGCTTTGGCACTCGTCTGGAATGTTATCGAAGTTGCAGTCCAGTGAACCGGCAGTGATCGCACAGTTATCCAAAAGACCATCCGTGTCACAGTCAGTCCCTGTTCCTGCGATCAATTCACAAGTATCCAGAGCCCCATCGGAGTCGCAGTCGAGCGACCCATTAACGGCGATTTCACATTCATCGGGCACATTGTCGGAGTTGCAGTCCAGGCTGGTTCCGTCAGCAATGTCGCAGAAATCTAGCTTACCGTTTTCGTTACAGTCAGTGCCTTCGACGATTCCATCTCCGTTGACGTCGGCGTCACAGCTGTTTTCGAAGCCGTCACCGTCAATGTCATTGTCGGTCAGGTCACAGATACCGTCCCCATCGGTGTCGGTACCGTCATTAGCCGGATCGAAAGAGCCGCCGAAGCAGTCATCACAACCGTCCATATCGGTGTCGGTGCAGATACTGGGGTTGTTATCGTTGCTGTCGACTCCATCGAGGGCTCCGTCATTATCATCGTCCGGATCACCGAGATCGCAGAGCCCGTCACCGTCGAAATCGAAGCCGTCGTTGGCAGTGTTATTGGTACCACTGGAACAGTCGTCACAAC
>NZJA01000113.1 GCA_002691835.1 Planctomycetota bacterium | reverse complement strand
CTGCCATCATCATTTCTCATAACAAGACATTGGCCGCTCAGCTCTATTCAGAGATGAAAAGATTCTTGCCAGAGAATGCGGTGGAGTACTTCGTTTCTTATTACGACTACTACCAGCCGGAAGCATATGTTCCATCGCGCGATATCTATATTGAAAAGGATGCGGCTGTCAATGCCGACCTCGATCGTCTGCGATTGGCAACGACAGCGAGCCTTTTGACACGTCCGGATGTGGTGATCATTTCCTCGGTTTCCTGCATCTATGGACTGGGTTCCCCAGAGGCATTCAAAGGAAAAATGATCCATCTCGCTGAGGGACAGGAGTTGGATCGGGAAGAGTTGATCAAGAAGCTGGTCGATATCCAGTATGAACGCAATGATATCGAACCGGGCCGAGGAACTTTTCGGGCACGCGGGGACGTGGTTGAAATTCATGCGGCCAATGAAGAGGTCGCCTATCGGGTGGATATGTTTGGCGACGCGATTGAGAGAATCGAAGAGTTTCATCCGATCAGCGGCGTGATTCTCGGGCAGCTGGATCAATTGACCATCTTTCCTGCGAAGCATTACGTCATCAACGAAAGGGATCTGGATCGAGGGATTGCCGGAATTCAAAAGGAACTGGGAGAGCGGTTACAGGTGATGCGGGAGAGTGGAAAGGACTTGGAGGCCCACCGACTTCAATCACGGACACGCTATGACATCGAGCTTCTGAATGAAGCCGGTTACTGTCCGGGAATCGAAAACTACGCCCGTCATTTCAATGGATTGGCTCCGGGAGAACGTCCACCAAACCTCCTCGATTATTTTCCTGAAAACTATCTCACGATGGTCGACGAGTCTCACGTCACCCTGCCCCAGTTGGGCGGGATGCATGAAGGTGACCGATCTCGAAAACAGACCCTTGTGGATCATGGCTTTCGACTGCCGAGCGCACTCGACAATCGCCCGATGCGGTTTGACGAGTGGCGGAATGTGACTGGGCAGACTCTGTTTATGTCTGCGACTCCAGGGCCGATTGAGCTGGAGACCACTCAAGGAGAAGTGGTAGAGGTGATCAATCGTCCAACAGGCCTGCTTGACCCTGTTGTCGAAGTCAAACCTGCAACGGGGCAGGTTCCTGATTTGCTGGAACAGATTCGAGAGACGATTGCTGCGGGATTCCGAATCCTGGTCACGACATTGACGAAGAGAATGTCGGAGGATCTGAGTGACTTCTTTCAGGAAACGGAGATCAAGGCCCGATATCTTCACTCTGAAATCGATACTTTGGAGCGCGTCGAGATCCTTCAGGAGTTGCGCAAGGGAAGTTACGACGTTCTCGTGGGGGTCAACCTTTTGCGAGAAGGATTAGACCTTCCTGAAGTTTCACTGGTTGCGATCATGGATGCGGATAAGGAAGGGTTCCTGCGCAGTGAAACGGCCTTGATCCAAACGATCGGCCGAGCTGCGCGAAATGAACACGCCCGTGTGATTCTCTACGGAGATGTGGTGACTGGCTCGATGCAACGGGCGATCGATGAGACCAATCGACGGCGAAGTATTCAGCAGGCCTACAATGATGAGCATGGGATTACTCCGAAAACGGTGATTCGCAATCTGGGAACGACGGTGGAAGAAGAAGTTCGCGAGCGCGTGGAAGAAATCCAGGGGAACGTAGAGTATGTTCCGAAAGCTGAGCGCGAAGAAAAAGCAAAACAGATTGAACGTGAAATGCTGGAGGCTGCACAGGCTCTCGATTTCGAGAGAGCCGCACTGCTTCGCGACCAGGTCTCGAAGTTACGGGGGGAAGAGATCGAGCCGGTCAATCATCTGACCTCCAAGGGACGACCGAAACGAAAGCGGCACTAGGATATGTCGGCACAAGCTCCGGAAATACCAGGATTTCAGCCGCTGAATATTCGCGGTGGAGGTGAACTGGGAATCTGGATCGAGGCGCGTCAGGTTCGATTGGATCGCAAGGTCCTGCTGAAGGTTTTGCCAGCCAGTGAGTCTCACCTCGCCAGTGAGTTTCAGCGTGAAGTTCAGGGCATGGTTCAACTGGATGGACGCGGGGCTCTGCGGGTGATCGAGGAAGGTCAGGCGGGGCAGGCCCGTTTTGTCGCTCTCGATGAAGCGGGAGGTGGGCGACTGGTTCCGGGTCAGCTGGCAGAATCGGAAACCTATCCGCTTGCCGTCACCTTGCTGTCTCTTTATCTCGAGTCCGCAGCTCTGGGTTTTCGTCCGGGCCGGATCCCTGTCGAGTCGCTTCGGAAATTGCCTTCTGGCGATTTCGCTGTTTGTGAGTTGGGGAAACTTTCCAAGAATCCAGCGGATGGAAGCAGCGGAGATGGGCGGGCGCAAATTGCCGAAACCCTTCGGCGCTGGAGCCGTCACCTTGAAATCACAGCGGCTGTCGATCCGTTGTTGGAGGAGCTGCGTCAGGATCAGGTTCCCCTCGAGACCCTCCTCGATCAATGGCAGCAAGTCAGCTCGAAAGAGACGGGCAATTCTGTTTCAACCGTCATTTCGACAGGGCCACGGGCGTTGACCACTTTCCTGGTGCTCGGCTGCGCAATCCTATGGTTGCTATGGAGCCCCGATCGAGAGGCTGATCCGGGGCCGTCTGAGACGGCTTCCAAATCGAGAGATGTCGGGACTCCCGGAGGAGCGGAAAAGGAAGTGTCGTCGGATGCGGACGACTCCTCCAGCGCTGATCCGAGAGCAGCTACTGGGGCCGAATCTGAGGCCAATACTGGGGCCAATACTGGGGCCAATACTGGGGCCAAAGCCGGAGCTCGAATCGAGACCGGCAGAACCGGCGTTTCAGCGGCAGAGAATCAAGATGAGACCCCCGAATCTTCGACCGCGATTTCAGCCGAGGATTGGCAACGGGTCGAAAAAATCGAACAGTCGCAAAAAATTTGGGAGCAAATCCACGAGCAGGTGGACCCGGGATTCATGCTCGGAAATAGAAGTCTTCTGCTGACCCATGACTGGAGCGAGCACGAGGCGTTGCTGGTCCGAAGAGCTCTGCTTCTTCAGGAAGTTCGATATTTGGCTAAAAATTTCGGCGAGATTCTTGAGCTTTGCCGGCAGGGGCAGTTCCAGTCTGCACGTGACCTTCTTGATCAGATCCAAACATTGTTTCCTGAAAGGGATTTCACTGCTGAATCGGGCATGATCCGCCAGGCTGAAGAGCAGATGTCTGTTGTGAAGCGTCAATGGTTACAGCAGCAGAAGCAGTTTCTGGAAGCATTGCTCGATCGCGGCGAACTGATCAGTGATCGGCTTCCCGAGATCGATGGAATGAAAGAGATTCCTCGCTTCGCTGAAGAGAGGCGATTACTGATCGAGCAGCTGGAAAAATCATGGTCAGTGCAGAAGGGGGTCATCGATCTTCTGCAGGAGAAGGTCCCGTCGGAGTCCGTTCTCGAAATTCCAATGAAGGATGGAGATCTTTTACGGGGACGACTTCTGGAGGTTTCCCCTTTGGGGCTTGTGATCAAGCCCACGGGAAGGCGAATGGAGGAAGTCATTCGCTGGAACCAGATCAGCGTTGAGTGGGGTCTCCGTCTCATGGAGTCGATCGATCCATTATCTTCAGAAAGTCGAACAGATAAATTCTCGAACCTCTCTCTGATCTGGGGAGGACTGTCGGGGCTCGATCGTGGGGAAGAACCTAAGGGACTTCCGAAGGCTCTGGTGACAGCGGTTCAGAATTGTCGAGAACTGCGTCGCATGGAATCCTTGGCAGCGCTGGCGGATAGAGCCTCTCAGTCTGGAGATTCCCTTAGGGCTGAAGTGGAATCTCTCGTCCAGAGATTTTCACCGTCAGTTTGGGGCGCGGAAGATCAGCGACAGTTAGAGAACTGGTGGATTTCTCAAGACGTCGATGTGGGGCCGTCCGCTCTCGGTCTGTTTTCCGGATCGAATACCCTTTCGTGGGAAAAAGTGGAAAACCATTACGAGCTTGATGTGACCTGGAATTCTGGAAAAGGCATTCAGGAAGACTGGGGAGGATCGGGACCGGGCCGAATCGAGCTCATTCGTGGAGGTGGAGTCTTGTTACGTGGCGAAATCCCACTGGAGAGCTCGCTCCTTTTCGAGAGTCGCCTCAGTGTGCAGGTGGAAGGCTCGGTGACTGTTCGCGAGAAGCCAAACCTGAATGTGATTCTTTGGACCGGGGGAGAATTACCTTTGTGGTTCGGATTGGGTCTGCGTCCTCCCGGAAGATCCTCCTACACCTCTGCTGGCGAAACGGTGCTCCTGCCAGCCCATGGCATCCTCAAGGCTCCAGAGCTGGATCTTCCGGATACCAAAAAAGGTGAAAACCCGCTGCCATTTCCATTACCGGTTATGGGGCCTCGACTGAATCCTGGACAGAAGCTGCAACTCCAAATCTCGGATAATCCAGAGGAGACGACTCTCCAGCTTGGAAACAGGACTTTGCTCCGAATCAGCGGTGAAATGCGTCCTCGAAGCGGAGGAATCTCGTTTCAGACCTTTGAGAGTCCTGTGTTGGTCCGCGGGATTTCTGTGAAAGGGTGGGTTTCAGCTGTCCACTGGCGATCCATTCTGTTGGAAAAAGCCCGAGATTCACTCTGGAATCGTCCCTGAACCTCTTATTCGAAGCTCTGGCTGTCTTGCCCTTGAGGCCCCTCTCACCTAAACTCATGACTGTGGCCCCGACCCGTTGAAATCAGGGTTTTGGCCGCCCGAAATCAGTCATTTGAGCTCCCTCTGGAAAAGGGAGGGAAAGTGGCCGTAGAACCCAGAAAATCGCTTCGAAGCCGGAGTCTTCTCCGGACTTGAGCCGAGGAGAATCGATGCCCCTATACAGACTTTCAAACATCACTCGCGGCCTTACTCCGCTGTTTCTGTGTCTCGTTTGCGCGGGAGGCTTTGCAGGGGGAGACCTCGGGAATCTTCATGCACAGTCGTCGAATACGGGGCCGACGACTTTTGAGTCGTTCACCGTCAGCGATGATTTCTCTGCGCTGAAGGTCGGTGACCGGGTCAGGGTTGTTCTCCGACGCGGGGGCCGATACGAAGGTGAGATTGTCGAGAAAAGCGGAGATTCCATCTCTGTGAAGCATAAATTCGGGACAGCAAAACTTTCCCGGCAGGATCTCCTTGAGTGGGAGAGATTTAAGACGATTCCTGAGCAGTACGAAGATCGTGCGGCCGATTGCAAGACTGCCACAGACTGGTGTGATCTGGGAGATTGGGCGGTTGAGCAGGGAGAGGTCGAACTTTCCCGGAGTGCTTACCGGGAAGCGACCAAGATTCAATCGAACAATGCTCGAGCCCGTAAAGCGCTTGGCGAAGTCGAGCACGATGGAAAGTGGATGCCACTCGAGGATGCGATGGCGGCCCAGGGCAAACAGCTCTACGGAGGCGAATGGCTGACTCCAGACGAGATCGCTGAGCGTGAAGAGGCCGATTCTGCAGCACGCAGGGCCGAATCCCTCAAGGGCAGAGATGCCTATGTGGTCGAACTCCGGGGTAGGGCCTGGGCCGAGGTTGAGCCGATTCTGACGACCAACTACGTCGTCTATTGCAACTCCACCGAGGAGAACGCCCGCTACTACGCCGATGTGATGGAGGCTCTCTACAAGGCCTACGATAAAGTCTTTATCGAGAAGTTTTGGCCGCGCAAGTTTCGCAAGAGCCCTCGCAGTGATGTTTACATCCATGCAAATCATCAGCAGTTCATGGACTGGACCGGAAATGGTCCTGGTATCGGCGGATTTTATAATCTGTTGCGTCAGGACGTGACCGGATACCACGGATCCTTTGGTTCTACCGGCAGTACGGAAGAAGTTCTCGCGCACGAGGGGACCCACCAGTTCGAGGGCATGATCTTCAAGGACCTGCGCTTCTTGCCGATCTGGTTTGTTGAGGGATTGGCAGTCTACTTTGGTGATGGTTCAAAGATTGGTCGCCGCAAAGTGGAGATCAACCAGATTCCCCGTGACAGGCTGGTTGGCTTGCAGCAGGCGATCGAGGACGGCTCCTACTGCGATCTTCGCAAGTTGTTGAGAGTACCACAGCAGCGTTTCAGTGGATTCTTCTACGGTCATGCGTGGGGAATCCTCTACTGGTGCATCTACGGTAATCAGGCTCCGGTCAAAGCCTGGACCACCAAAGAGAATACCGGCGGCAAGGTTCTCGAGGATTGGCTCTATCACGTTCAGGAAATGGACGGGATGTGCAACTATGAAAAAGAGGCACAGTTCTTTGAGGGGTTGATCACGAAGCACACCGGCTTGTCCATCGATGAGTGGGAAGAAGAATACAAGAACTGGATCCTCAAGTTGCCCGTGGAGGAAATCGGTCGTAAACGTGGCCGGGAGTTCTCCAGTGAAGCGATCAAATTGGAGATCACCAAGCCTGCAGGATGGCGCTGGGAAAAATCCGGTTCGCTGTACTCGGATGAGGTTGTTGCTTCCACCAGTACCGGCTCCAAAAAACGCAGGGCATCCACCTATGCCTGGCCCAATTGGCAGCATGCCGAATTGAGTGAGGATTACGCCCGTTCACTGGTGGGCAACATCTTCCGCGATGTGAAATATGTGGATGAGCTTCAAGAGCGTCAGATGGGAGGAAATCCCATGATGGTGGCGGTCTTTGATGGCAAGCGTGTCATCGGTCTCGGTGAAAACAACACTCCCCAGTTGGGCGAAGAGCGCCGCTTTGCGGTCGGCTTCTTTGGCTCTCCTGACAAGATTTACGGAAACGTTTTGGAGTGTGAGTCCTCTGACTGGGAAAGTGCCGAGAAGTTCTTCGAAGAGTATACGGACAAGTTCAAGTACACAGGCTGAGATAACAGGGGAATCGCAACGATGGATACTTCGAGAAAAAACAACATGATTTATCTTCTTCCGATGATCGGGATGCTTCTCGCATGCGTTCCTTCTGTGAGCCAATTGAACGCGACTGAATTGACGCTCCATTTCACCCAAGGTGAGCGGGTGATCGTGGTCTTGAAAGACGGCAGCGAGG
Source organism: Planctomycetota bacterium (assembly GCA_002691835.1). The sequence goes on along the minus strand of NZJA01000113.1, from coordinate 15,925 downwards.
TCATCGGGGAATTAGTCGATGAGACTGAAACTGAAATCTCCGTGAAGAGTGTCTTTGGGGTAACCACCATTGAAAGTTCCCGAATCGAAGAAGTCATTCGAGGTGAAGAGGTGGATCGCCGCGAATTTCGGAAAAGGGAAAAGAGCGCCAACCGCCGCGGGTCAGCCAAGGCTTTTCTTGATCTGGCACGCTGGGCCGCTGAACGAGGACTCGATACTCAATCAAAGAGTGCTTATCAGAGAGCTCTGGAATTGGACCCCGAGAATGAACCCGCAAAAATAGGCCTCGGTTGGGGACAGACCTCTGATGGTGTTTGGAAAAAACCAGGTGAGGTGAAAGAGCTGATCTCTCAAGGTTGGAGTCTCGTGGGGGGGGAACTGTCGTCTCCCAAAGAGTCCACTGGAAGGCCTGTTTCAGGTGGGAAACCAGCCGCTGATCAACCGGACCCCGTGACTCCTGAATTGACCCCGAATCCCTCTTCCGTCGTTGAGAAGTTGTCTCCCGAGAAGATGAAACGTCGTGAAAAAGAAATGGAGAGGCGTCGCGAGGACCGGGAGAAATTTGAGGAAAAAAAGCGCCGTGAGTACGAGGGAGTTCCCTGGCCGAGCCGAAGTATTATCAAGTCCAGAAATTGGACGATTGAATGCAACAGCATTCCGGAGGTCGCAAGAACTTACCAATGGATCATGGAGTCTCTCTCAGTAACCCTGAGCAAGTTTTTCAAAGCGAAAGACGTTCGTCGCCAGAAGCCGGTCGTCAAGATTTACAGAAATCATGATGAGTTCATGCTGAAGACGGGCATGGGTGGAGGCGTCGGGGGTTTCTATCAGCCTTCGAGTCAGAATGTGGTCGCCTACCACGGGACCTTTGGTCTGACGGGAACGACATACACGGTCCTTGCTCATGAAGGTACCCATGCATTCCAAGGGAAGAAGATGGGCAACATGGGGAATTACCCCAACTGGTACATCGAGGGGATGGCGGTTTATTTCGGTGACGGATCGAAGCTGGATTACAACAAGAAAAAGATCGTTACAGGCTTGATCCCCAGAGATCGCCTCTTTCATATTCAGGACAAGATTCGGGAAAACAAACATACCCCGCTTTCGAAGTTGGGTGGACTTGCCAGGAATCGATTCAGTGGCACCCACTACGCAGATTCATGGGCTGTTTGGCATTACCTGATTAATGGGCCGGAAAGTAAAAAAGGTCAGCGATTCTTGGCAGAGTATTGGGTCATGGGGGAAAAGCGTCGTGTCGCCCAGCGCCAGTTCAATGAACTTGCTGAAAAGTATTTTGGAAGTGTCGCCGAAATGGAGAAGGACTGGCAGGAGTACGTCCTGTCACTCAAGCCCGACCCTGCAGGTGAAGTCGAGGGGGATCGATTTGTTTCGATGGATTTCATGTTTTCCATCGAAAGACCGAGTTCTGAATGGAAATACATTCTTGAGGACATCGAAGATCGGGATCTTGTTCTTCTGCGAAAAGGAGAATCCAGGAATGAAATTCGAGTTCGGTTGCTCTCCAAGTCGGAGGAGACTCAATCTCCGCAGGATTGGATCGATTCCGACCTCCTTCCGGCCCTTCGTAAAAAGTATGACAACGTAATCCTCGTCGATGGCGAGCTGGGTGGCCTGGAGGCGTTTGTTCTGGAGTTTGAAGATCGCGCTCCAAAACCTGCGAAGGAAAAAGACGAGGAAAAAGCGGAAGACAAAAAGGAAGGCTCCAGTGCTCGTTTGAGGCCTTCTCAGGATCCACCGGGTGATGATAAGAAAGACGACAAGAGCGACCAGGAGGAGCCTTTCAAGCCCCTCAAGCATCGCTCCTATATTCTTGTCGGTGTCAGCAATGCTTATGAACTGAGAGGCTCATTTGAGCTGGCGGAGTTTAATACTCTGTTGCCAGATCTCGATTGGGTGTCCTTTTCGTTTGAAAAGATTCTTCGCAATCGCTGGTGATCATGCATCAGAGTTACTGTGGTGAGAGTTTTACGGAGATCTGACTCGGTGAGTGTTCGAGGGATTGGATTCCTGCGGGCATGAACTTGAGTTCGACCAGTTGCCCAAGAATCCTTTCGATGATTCCTTTCGCAGTTTCTTCGTCGATGACTTCTCCGGGTTGCTGGGTGTAGATGTATCCCCACCGATATTCATCCAGACGTGCTTTTTGCACTTTTCCCTCAGCGATATAGAACTCTCCAGTCATGGTGAAATTCAGATAGCGCCCCCGTTTCAGGTAGTCATGGCGTTCATCTTCCTCGGGAATCCCCAGGCTGACTTTGAGGGTCAGCGAACCATCGGGTGCGCTTTGGCAGCGAAATCCACTTCCTTTCGCCAGGGTCCCGTTTTGGATGGCGGTGGTCATCCAACTTTCGACAGTGGAAGTCCAAGCCTCTGCAGATCCGGCTGCTTCTGCTTCTCCCAGATGCCAGTTCGCGGGAAGGTCGATGGGGGAGGCTGGATGATCAATTGGAGCGAGGGGCAGGGGTTCTCGCGGGAGCCCTCCGGATGTCACCATCCAAAGCGCAATAAGCAGTCCGACCGTCAGAGTCAAAATCAGAACGGTGAGGCAACCGATCAACTTGAACACTGGCCGCGGGCCTGAAGCGTCGGTTGGCGGGGGGGTTTGTGGGGGGATTTGTGGGGACTGTTCAGGGCTCATGAAAGCGGCCTTTCTTCGATCTCCTCGGTATCATGTCTCCACAATGCCGTGAGATGGGTAAATATCACGATCTGAATCAGAATTATCGGTCAATTCTCTCCCAGAATTGGACAGAAATCGATATAAGCAAGGGTAAGACCGGTCGGTATCGACAGAGCTTTTTGTCGTCCTTCCGATTCCTTTCGCAGCCATGTTCGAATCACGGGGGACAGGATGCAGAACGGTGACAACAATAATCGCTTCCAAGGGCGTCTGGCAGGTCTTGTCGATCCAGCAGACTCTCAGGTGGTGGATGAAAATCTGGCACCATTGCTTCGGGATTTTCTCGAGCAATATGATGCTGTTCTGGATGAGCTGGATGACGAAAATGTCCTTCGCCGATTGGCGGGGGATCTACTGGCGACCTTCAATTTATTCCTGGACCGTAAAAAAGATCAGATTCTGGTCAGAATCAGTTCCGAGAAAAAAAGCGGCCGACGTTCTGCGAATACATTTATTGATGTCGTCTGCCGAGACCAGCCATTTGTAGTTGATACGATCCAGCTAATTCTCGAATCACATCATTTAGACGTCGTCAGTAAGCATTCTGCGAGTGCTCCCGTAGTTCGTAATGATAGTGGGCGGGTAGAGTCCATCGACGGTACCGATTCTGGAGCCGTTGATGAAATCATTTGCCACTTTGAGATTGCCCAGCCATCCAATGAATCTGTCCTCGTAGTTCTTCAACAGGAAGTTCAGGACAGGCTGGGACAGGCATTCATCATCGTTCGTGACTACAAGCGAATGAAAGGTGTCGTTCACGACTCCATTCGAAATATACGAAAGACGACTTCCAGAAGTGCTGATTCTGTCAGCCTCGAGACCCGGGAGCTTTTGGAATGGCTACTGGTCGACAATTTCGTCTTCTTTGGAGTGGAGCGTTGGGGAAAAAGCAAACCTGAGTCGAGCGCACTGCAGCTTGGAATCACTTCCGATGAGCCCAATGATCAGGATTTGCTGGAAAAAGCAAGAATCGTACTGGAGTCGGAAGGTCATCCGAAAGGTCGGCTGATTTCTTTCAAGGGTTTCGGCGAATCTCTTGTCCACCGCAAAGGAAAGATCGACCACTTCCTTTTGCTCGAGGAAGATTCTGCTGGAAACAGCCAGTTTGTTCACATTTGGGGCCTGTTCACATTCAAGGCTCTTCAGGTTCCCGGCGACCGAATCCCATTCGTTCGGGGGAAATTTGAAGAAGTCGTATCGCAGCATCCTTTTCCAAAAGGGGGGCTGCGCTATAAATCGTATGAAACGGCATTCAATTCGATTCCCGTAGAGTTTCTTTTTGAAGCGGGTATCGGTGAGATCGAAGGTGTGATCCAAGCCATCCACTATGTGGAAAGGTCCCGCGAGATCCATGGCCACATGGTGATGGGAGAAGACCGGCGTAAAGGTTTGTACTTCTTGATTACTCCGAGAGAGGGGTATTCGGAAGACCAGAGAACTGGAATCGAAGAGATCCTTGTTGAATGCATGGGGGCCAATTATTCCGATTCTAGATTTCACATTGGCAAGCACGGAACAGTCCTGCTTTCATTCTTCCTGACTGCCAGTGAGTCTTTGCGCGATATCGAGGAATCTCTGATTCAGGAAAAGGTCAAGTTATTGACCGGTACCTGGTCAGAGCGATTCCATAGGCATTTGGAATCTGTGGTCGATTCCGAGTCAGATAATCTGTTTATGCGTTATCGGGATGCTTTTCCGCAGGAATACCAAGTCTTGCACAGTCCAAATGAAGCTTTCCTGGATGCCGCATGTTTAGAAAAAGTGAGAGTCCAGTCAGGGCCAGATATGGAATTCAGCCTCTTCCGGAATGAAGAGGATGCCAATCGGAACTCTGCCCGAATCCGTATCTACCAAAGAAAAAACCAACTGTTGTCGACAACCCTGCCCATTCTCGACAATTTTGGTCTTAGCATTGTTGATCAGAACGCCTACCGGATTCGCCCGAGTTCAGGGGACGTTTTTACGATTGATACTTTTCAAGTCCATGGCGTATATGACGATCAGCATCCATTGATCCGTAATCGAGAAGGATTCCTGGAAGCCTTGCGGGCTATTTTCATAAATAAGTTGAGTAGTGATGGACTTGATCGACTGGTGATAGAAGTGGGCTTGAGCAGTCAAGATGTTGACTTGATTCGAAACCAGCTTCATTACATGCATCAGTTAGGTCTTTCGACGACTGTTGCATTTGCTTCTGATACACTTTGCCAACACCCAGCGTTCACGAATAAACTACTAGATTACTATCGCACCCGATTTGATCCTTCGCTTGATGTAGATATGGGTGAAAGAGAAAAGCTCGCCGAAGACATCTACGAAGATCTTCAGAGGAAGTTGATTGAGGTCAGATCGAGTGCTCAGGATCAATTCCTGCGAAAAATTATTGAGGTCTTCAAGGCGACTTTGCGAACGACACGATTTTTGGAAAATGATCGATCTCTTCAGGTCTACAAGTACCAATCCTCCGCATTGCCATTTGGACAAGAACCCAGACCTTGGCGAGAAATCTACGTTCATCATCCAGAAGTGGAAGGTGTACATTTGAGGGGCGGCCCGCTGGCGCGAGGTGGTTTACGGTGGTCCGATCGTGTGACTGATTTTAGAACTGAAGTTTACGGACTCCAGCAAACCCAGATGGTCAAAAACGTTTTGATCGTTCCGGTAGGGGCTAAGGGCGGATTCATTCTTCGGAAACCGGCGGCCCAGCGACAGGAACGTCGAGAACAGGCTGACCGAATCTACGAGATTTTTATCAAAGGTTTGCTCAAGGTCACAGACAATGTCGTCGATGGTCAGGTGCAACATCCAGATAGCCTCGTTTGCTGGGATGGTGAAGACCCTTACCTCGTGGTGGCTGCAGATAAGGGAACCGCTCACCTTTCCGATACCGCGAACAGGATTTCGGAAGAGCATGGATTCTGGTTGGATGACGCATTCGCTTCAGGTGGTAAGCACGGTTATGACCACAAAGAATTGGCGATCACCGCCAAGGGCGCATGGGAAGAAGCAAAGATTCATTTCCGGAGACTGGGAATCCGTTTCGAAGATGAAGCGTATTCAGTCGCAGGCATCGGGGATATGAGTGGAGACGTATTTGGTAATGGTTTGGTCCTCGCCAAAAAAGGAAAACTCTTGGCGGCTTTCAATCATTTACACATTTTCATAGANCCCAATCCAGATCCAGAGACTTCATATGCAGAGCGTTGTCGCCTGTTCAATCTTGGGCGATCGACCTGGTCTGACTACAACACCGATTTGATTTCTCAGGGTGGTGGAGTCTTCGACCGAACTCAGAAGACGATCGATCTTCCTGAAATTTCTCGAGAGCTCCTTCAGCTTCCGGCCGAAGAGCAATTTACTCCAGAGCAGATTATCCAGGCGATTCTCAAGCTACCCGTCGATATGTTGTTCAATGGAGGAATCGGGACATATATTCGAGCCGACGATGAGCGAGATCAGGAAGTCGGAGACCCTGCAAATAGTGCATGCAGAATCCCTGCTTCGGCGGTCAATTCCAAAATGATCGTGGAGGGTGGAAATCTTGGGGTGACGCCGAAGGGGCGAATCCAGATTTCTAGTCAAGGAACTTTGATCAACACTGACTTTGTCGATAACTCTGGCGGAGTGGATTGTTCTGACCATGAAGTGAACTTGAAAACTCTTCTGTCTCAAGAGGTCAGATCAGGCAGGTTGGGCTTCGAAGAACGGAATCAGGTTCTTGAAGAAGTTCAAGGAGATGTCTGTGACATGGTTCTGGCCAATAACCGGGAACAAGGGTTGCTACTGGGGCTCGATGAAATTCGAAGTCAAAGTGATCCGTTCTCCTTTGAAAGAACCATCTCTGTGCTGGAGGATCGGGATATTCTCAATAGAGCAGAGCAATTTCTTCCGACACCGGAGGAGCTGACAAAGCGTCACACTGAAGGGCAGTCCCTGACTCGCCCAGAGCTTGCTGTGATTGCCGCGCATTCAAAAATGGATGTCTATCGTAGACTTCTGAAGCAACCTACCGGACGGATTAACGAAGAGAGAGTGCTCTTCGATTATTTCCCCTTAGCCATCAGGGAGAGATTCCCCGAAGTGATTCGCCAGCATCAGCTCAAGCGAGAAATCGCGATGACTGTGATTACAAACAGAGTGATCAACAGAGCTGGCTCTTCATTCTTTTTTGATATGGAGCGGGAAACCGGTCGCTCGGTCGGGCATGTCGCTCAAGCATATCTCGTTGCAGATGATCTTGTTGGAGCTGAAGAAATGCGTCAGGCAATTTATGGTCTGACAGAAATGAACTCTGAAGTCGCGGATCATGCCCTGGTCAGAATCGAAGAGTGCTTACGTAGGGCCGCTGCATGGCTGCTGAGCACCCATGACGATGATCGACTTCAAAGAATCCAGGCGCTGATTTCTGAGGGTGTCAGTCCATTGGAGGAGTATGAAGAGTCGATCCCTTCATGTCTTGCTCTTCCTGAACACGAGCGTTTCAGTTCATACGTAAATGAAGCCGTCTCGGCGGGCTTCCCAGAGGATCTGGCATACCGTCTGGCGAAGTTTGAGTATTTGACTGCCGGCGTTCGGATCCTTGATGTCAGCAATACCTATGGGCTGAAGGTCGATCATGTTGCCCGCTTGTACTATCTACTGGGTAATGAAAGCGGTCTTCATCCCTTGGTCAGGAAATGTGACGAATCGGTTCTTTCAGGTCGTTGGGATTCTCTCTCCATGAGGATTCTGAGAAATACGATTCTTGATGGTTTGTGGGCATTGGTTGCACGGATTTGTGAAGCAGGTCCAGATTCCCAAGCCTATGGATGGATTGAGGACAGTATTCAACAGCTTCGCTCGAGACCCAGTTTCNTTGCGCTCGAATCTGATATTCGACGAATCGGATCCGAAGAACTGAGTATTGCCTCTGTGCAGGTGTTGAGTGTGAGATTCCGCAGATTGGTTGAGTAGGGGGCTCGCCTTGTCACAGAAGTCCGGAGCTGTATCCCGAGTTTTGTGGTTGACGTTGGTTGCCAATCTCATCATCGCGACTTGTAAATTGGTCTTCGGATTTATGAGCGGCCTTGTTTCTGTCATCGCAGATGGATATCACTCGCTTCTCGATGCTTCTTCAAATTTAGTGGGTTTGATCGGTATTAAGGTTTCCTCAGCTCCGCCTGATGAAGATCACCCCTATGGGCATCAAAAATTTGAAGTGTTTTCTGCGATGGGGATCTCCCTGCTTCTGTTTGTTGCAGCTTTCAACATTGTGGGCGAAGCAGTCGATCGTTGGAATTCCAGTGAGATCTCCGATTCACTTTCCATCGGGTATCTTCTCTTGGGGTTTACTTTGATTTTGACTTATCTGCTTCAACGATGGCAAAGAAGTAAAGCGAACGAGCTGTCGAGTGTGATTTTGCACGCAGACAGCGAGCATACTCGTTCAGATTTCCTGGCGACTCTCGGGGCATTGGTCGCTCTGATTGCTGTCGATATCGGTTACCCCGAGGTCGATTCTGTAGTTGCGCTGTTCATCGGCTTGGCGATTGCACGGTCAGGGATTCTGATCGCATTACAGTCGGCGGGAATCCTCGCTGACAGGGCACCCCTCTCTGCCTCTGAGATTGCTCAAAGAGCCATGCTTTTTCCAGAAGTCAGAGCGGTAAAAGACGTGCGAAGCAGAGGATTCGGGAGTGGTATTTTCGTTGATTTGAGTTTACAGCTAGATCCTGAACTCAGTTTGGAAAACTCCCATGAGATCGCCCACCAGGTGGAAGATCGCATTCGCGAGGGAATTCCTGAAATTCAGGATGTGGTGATTCACGTAGAACCATTTACCGAAAATTGAAGTCTTCTCAGAAGACCATTCTGAGAAGCCACCAGAGATAGGTCGCCAACAGTATTCCGCCGTAGATGCGTAATGGCCAGCGACCTCGAACGAACCAAACGATCAGGAGAAGGGAAACCGTCATGGCTCCCATCACCCAAAGATCGATCTTTAGGAGTTCGATCTTCAGGGGCAATGGTCCGATGAGAGTTGCCGCTCCAATAATTCCAAGAGTATTGAAAAAGTTGGATCCCAAAATATTTCCCAGAGCAATCCCTGTGGAGTTCTTTCGAAGTGCGGCAATCGAAGCGAATAGTTCTGGAGCTCCCGTTCCAGCAGCTACGACTGTTAATCCGACAACGGTTTCGCTGATTCCGAACAATATGGCAATCTCACTCGCACCATTGACAAGAAGATCTGCACCGAGCCAGAGACCGATCATGCCGAGGAGTAATTTAAAATACGATTTTGAGAGAGCTTCTTCAGAAAGAAACTCGGCGAGATCTCCGGAAGCACCCTGTTTTCGTCCCCTGAGATAATTCAGGTAAAGCAGCGTTACAAGTCCCAGCAGGAAAGGCACTCCATGCTGAATGCTTAGGAGTGCGACGCCTTCCGAATTTTGAGAGAAAAAGACAAATCCCAGAAAAGCGAGAGTGACGATACCCAGAAGGCTGGTTTCGGCTCGACCGCCTACGAGTCCCCGTTGATCTTTCCAGATGAAAATGAGGCCCAGAACCACACCAATATTGAAAATGTTGCTACCGATGACATTCCCCAGGGTCAATCCGGTGCTGCCTTCGAGCTGAGCGATGACGGCGACGACGAGTTCAGGAAGGGAAGTCCCTGCTGCGACAACGGTCGTTCCCATGAAAATCGGAGAGAGCTTCCAGCGTGTACCCAGATTGACTGCTGAGCTGATGAGCCAATCACCGGCTATCAGCAGAAGGAACAGTCCGGCAATCAGTTGTGCAGAAGCAATAATCCAGTCCAAAGTGTCCTCGTTAGAAAGGGGCGAAGAGGATGCTGAAGAAAGAAGTCACGGGTTCCTGCTCTCGCAGATCTTCAGTGGAGTCTCGAAGTAGAGTCAGAGTTTCTCTGGCATCATTGAAGAGACTGGGGTCTTTGATCAGACTGTAAAGTGTTCCGGGACCTTCATTGATATCTTTACTGATCTCTGAAATTGCAGCAAAGGCGACGGCGAGATCATCCGCCAATTTTTTGCTGTGAATCAGGCGCGAAAGGAGCCCCGTCCCTTCAGGACCGAGCTGTTCTGTCGCCTCTTCCAGCCTTTGAGACGTATCCTTCCATACCTGAGCGAACTCAGGATCATGAATGACGGTTCCCAAGAGTCCTTTCGCTTCAGAAAGTGCTTCCATGGATTGGGCCAAATTGTCGATGGTTCCCCGAAGATTTTCTCGAGTCTTCTCATCTTTTAAAAGAAGGCCAAGGGTTCCTTTACCCGATTGCAGATTTGTCAGTTCTGTATCCATTTGAGTCAACACACTGTTGAATTGAATCTGTTGATCAGATCCTTCCAAAAGGAGGGATCCCAGGATTCCTTCGCCCTTTCTCAGTGAACTGGTCAGGGATTCCAAGTTTTCGACAGAGGAGAGGAATTGGACTTTGGCATCATCGCTGGTCAATAGGCCACCAAAGATCCCCTGACCAGAATCGAGCTTCTTCAATAAGCTCGAAAGTGAAGAGAGGCCGGTTTCAATGCTGTCCCGGGTGTTGTTGAGTAGGTCTCCAACTTCTCCAAGAATATCCCCACCAGCTTGACCACGAAGATCATCAATCGCGACGAGGTCTCCTGTCCCCGGGCTGTATCTCAGGTAAGTACCACCGAGAGCACTGGCCGGAAGAATCTTGAACTCATAATTTTGACGGGGCTCAAGGCTCTGGCCGAGCTGTATCGTAGCGACAGCGAGATTCTTTTGTGGATCAAGGACAATCTTGTCCACAACCCCTGAGCGCAGACCGCGAACCCGAACAGGATCGCCCGCTTTCATCCCTGAGACATCTTCGAATCCAACATTCAGGGTCAAAGCAGATCCTGATGGGTATTCCTGCAGCATGAATGTCAGTGATCCCACCAGGATCAGGGCAAGCAGGAAAATTCCGCCAACGATAAAGTCTCTGGTCATGAGATCTCATTTCTATCTTCTTCGGAGGGGCCACCATCTAGGAATCCTCTGCTCAGGGGGCCGACCACCTGTCCCTCAAGGAACTGGCGGACTGCAGGATCCTTCGAAGCGCGAAAACCATCTACATTTTCAACGACATGGATTCTGCCTTCATGGAGAAGTGCGATGCGGTCGGCCACTTCAAATGCCGAATTCATGTCGTGAGTTACAAGTACCTGTGTGATTCCAGTGGACTTCAGGCGATTGACGAGCTCGTTGATAATGCTCGACGAAATCGGATCGAGTCCAGAGGTGGGTTCATCATGAAGGACTATTTTTGGCTGGCAGACGAGGGCTCTGGCAAGGCCTGCTCTTTTGCGCATTCCTCCGGAGATTTCGCTGGGTAGCTTGTCGCCATGATGGTCCAACTCGACTTCTCCCAAGGCTTTCAAGACTCGGCCATGAACCTCATCTGCAGAAAGCTGGTGCGTTTCGATCAGTGGGAGAGCCACGTTTTCGTGAATTGTTAACCAGTTGAGAAGAGCGCCGTCTTGGAAAAGATAGCCCACTTGGCTACGGATTTGGGCGAGAGATTCCTTGTCGGTCAATTGCTTGCCGAGAACTTCCACCTGACCACTATCAGGCTTCATCAGTCCAACGATATGACGAAGGGTGACGCTCTTTCCGGTTCCTGATCGGCCCAGGAGCACCAGTGTTTCACCTTTCTCAACCTCGATACTCAGGTCGGAAAGGATCGCGCGCCCAGAGAGAACCTTGGTGACGTTTTTTAGGTGGATCATGACAAATACACCCATGACAGGTAGTAACCCAAAATGATGACCAGTAGGAAAGTGATGACGACCGCTCTTCTCGCGGCTTCTCCGACTCCGGTAGCACCCCCTCGGGTTAACAGTCCCTGTGTGGCACCAACAGTCGAGATCGTAATCCCGAAGACCACAGATTTAATCAGGCCGATGTAGACATCACCCAGTTTCAAGTTTTCCAATGCGTCATTTGAAAATGCGATCCAGGTCACTCCAAAATTATTTGCAGCAACGATGCTTGCGCCAAGAATGCCGATAAATGCAGCAAAGATCGTCATCACTGGAGTCACGAGAGTCAAAGCCACGAGTCTTGGCAAGACCAGGAACCGAATCGGTGAGATCGACATGATTTCAAGAGCATCGATCTCTTCTGAAATTTTCATGGTTCCAATCTCAGCGGCGATGCCACTCCCGAGACTGGCCGTCAAAATCAAGGCGGTCATGAAGGGGCCCATTTCGCGAATCATGGAGATTGCGACGATGCGTCCAATGAGGTTTTCCTGACCAAGAGACGCAAGAGAATCGCCACCATTGAGAGCCAGAATCATTCCGGTGAACAGTGCGACGACCGCTGTGACAGTGAAGGATCCGAGAGTGTAGGTGAACATGAGATTGAGACAATCTCGCATGCGTCTGCGATGAAGCAGGTGGGGCAGATTCAGCACCGTTCTGGCGAGCAGGACGAGGCCATATCCGGTCGTCTCGGCACTTCGACCGAGAAATTGCCCGAGGGCTTCAATCCAGCCCGTCATGTTGCTCCATTCCCCACGACCCCCTCGGAGTAATCGGGACTGCCTGAAAGTCAGGCCCCAATTCTTGAGGGTCGCATTTCCCCGGTTTGGACTTCTGTCCACAACCTCTACAGAGGAATGTACAGGAGACGCCAGCGGGTGTCATCTGATCGCGGATCCTGTTCCCGGGATATCAAGCCACCGAAGAGGGAGAATTGGAGTTCAGAAGCCTCTTTCCGGGAAGTGAAGGCCCCCCAGAGAAGTTCGAAATCCCAGCCCTGCTGACTCTTCTTCCACCTTGCCAACTGTGTCGATCGACCATGAGACCAACCGAATCCCCGTGGTGCATCAAACGGCAGCAGAGCCGGAAATGATCCCTGTGTTTCTCCGTTTTGATCCGTTTTCCAGCGTGCGAGGGGCCACAACAGTCGATCAGACTCTGTTTCTGATTCCGATGAGGTGTCATCGATCGAGCGCCAGAACGGGAAGAGTCGACGAACATGTCTTTGGCGGCCTGCTGCCTCTTGAGATTCCCATTGCCAGAACGGCCACAGAGTGAATCCCCGGGTTAGGCCCGGTTGCTCATGAAGCCCCCAAAATGGATACAGTTCGATCCTGTTCCAGCGGCCTTTTCGGGTCCCGATGGTCCAAGGAAACAGTGTCCACGATGAAATCTCTTCACGGACATCATGTTCCTCCCACAAGAGTGGGAAAAGGACCGAGCGAAGGACACGGTCATTGCTTTTGATCTGTCCGTAAAGTGGCCACAGCCACCAGGAATGGATGGGGTTGTCGGTATCCAGTCGACTGGTCTTCTCATTCCAGAAGGGCCAGAGAATCGTTCGTGATTGATCGCGGGTTCTTCCATCGGAGGTGAATCCTTGGGATTCGCCATAAAAAGGAAAAACTCGCCAGCCTTTTCTTAATGGCCCGTCATTGACGGCAGCGATCGGAAAAAGATAGTGTTCCGAGATTTGACTTCGATCCTGAAGTCGTGCCCAAAGTGGAAAGAGCAGGTAGTCGATCCGATCTTTGCCGATCAGTCCTCGAATGGTCCCTCCGAGGGGACCGATGGCCAAATAGTCTCCTTCAAGCGGATCTGACCCCCAGAGAATTAATGGGAGCAGGAATCCATCCACATCCCAGCGACCGTCAGCATGACGGTGAGCAGAACGATGATAGATGGGAATCAGCCAGCTTTGGTTACTGTTCGGTTCAGCCCGGTTCATGTAGAGGGGCCAGAGAATTCGAGTTTCACTCAGAGTCTCACTTTTAGCACTGGAGAAAATAGGCCAATAGTGTTTCGACTCAAGGGTTTCGCCATTTGAGAGTTGTTCTGATCTTTCGAGATAAAATGGCGGAACCCCGCGATCGCCATCGAGGGTGCTGGCGCACCCGCAGCTAAAAAGCAGCAGGAGAAGACTCATCCTGAAGGATGTTCTGATTCTTCGAGATAATGCTGCAGTCAAAGGGGTCCCCTGTCCCGCTGTTGGTCAGCACGTGTTGGAAGTGATTTCTGTTCTGCTATCTTCAGCGAATCAGCCGAATCGGCAATAGCAAATCGGGGCAACAGCCCTCCCAAAGACGCTCCATCACCTTGTGAAGAACCATTCCAGGGGTCAATCCCAGATATTTAGTGGCTCCGGTACCGGTATCATCATCGGTCACTGCGATTCCGAGGCGCATTTTCATCCCTGGCCATGGCTCGGTCATCTGCTCATCCCGTTGGGCAAGAATACTACTCCAGGGAATCATCATTTCGTAGGTGACCCCCTCTTGGTCTCCCCGATGGGCGACCACATGCTGACCTTCCGGTTCCTCGGGTTCATCTTCTGGAAATGGAAGTTCCTCTGCGGATTCTCCTGGGATGTCTTCCTCTTCCTCAGGATCTTCCTGTTGGCGTGGTGGGACGAATGCGAGGGTCAAGACCTGATCGTCAGAACGGGGAGTCTGGCCACCGTCACCTAATGTATCGAGGACCATTAGCAAGCAATCGCCGGTCCAATTCAGAGCATCTCTATTGTGAACCGTTACCTGATCATCAGAAACCTCGACTGCGATATGTAAGCCCTTTTCCGTCCACCCGAGGAAGAGCTTCCCGGATAAATCGGATCGATCCTGCCACGGGATTTTGATTTCACCGATTCCTTGCAGGCTTCGAACGAATCGAGGCTGTTCCAGTGATATCCCTGCGGAAGTATTCCAAGGCTCTGACAGGGAACCATCGATCACGGGAGCAACAGGCATGAAAGGAACCTGAATCTCATCGAGTCGTGAAAGAGCATTGAGCCTTTCGAGAGATTCCAACTCCCAGCTGGCATAACTCTTCTCCAAAAGGGGAGTCAGGGTGTCCTTCAAGAGATTTTCTCGAATCTCGACTTCATGAGAGATCGAATTCCGCCTTTGGAAATCAGGGTCCGTTGGGGGAGGCATATCAAGAAAGGAGCCCAGCTGTTGCCAAGTGGACTTCTCGCTACTGAAGGGTTGCTGAGAGTGGAACGCTGCTGATCCTCGTGCACAGACGATGATCAATCGGTCTCCCAACACGGTGGCAGCATGCATACGACCGAGAGGGCGAGTGTATCGGGTGACGGCCTCTAGACCGTTTTTTTGATCCAAAGGAGTCCCCGTAAAGCGATCGAGAATGGAGAGGTCCCCACGAAGTCGATCGACAACGAGAAGCCATGACCCCTGGATTCTGAGATCCACCGCATCGTAAGAAGGAACCAGATCTCGTTTCCAAAGCTGCTCGGCTTCCGGGATCGCAGTAATCGGAACACTATTCGGAGTCTTTAGGCAAATCAGGCTACGCTCGGTAAATCCATCACAGAGGACGAGGATTTCTTCATCGATGGCACTGACGGATACCACTCTTCTCAGTGATTGCGGCAACTTTTTCTGCCAGAGAAGTTTTCCATCTTGAGTTTGAATTCCGAGAAGGGTGGGGTGCTCATCACTCCAATACTGACGAACGATGATCTGTTGTTCATCATCGGTCAGTTGCACCTCCGAAATTTCGCTTGGCAGCTGAGTTTCCCAAAGAGTGGAGCCATCACTGCTACGATGAGTCATGATTCCACCTTCAGTGGAATATAGATATCCAGAGGGGGTAAAGGACGGGGAATTCGAGAGGCCGGAAACCTCTCCTTCTAAATCCCAGCTGTGAGTCACCTCTCCTGAGTGGATCTCGCGAACCTCCACTTTGTCTGGAATCGAATAGCCAAGGAGCAGTTGGCCCTCGCGGATCTTCGGGGTGTCAATCAGGATGCCACGATCGGCGTATGTCCAAAGAGACTCTCCATTATTGGGATCGAGATGATAGATTCTCCTCGAATCACTGATTCCGATGACGGCATCTCCATCGCTGACCGCATGAATCCAGAATTCCTGTTCTTCCTCGCTGACTGGGGAATCCGGAATCCCTCGTCGCCACAATATTTGGCCAGTTTGAGTTTCAAGTTTGAAGATGCTTTTCTTGTTCCAAAGCCAGATACCGGAAGAGTTCATAGTCAGAAGACGACATGCCTGACGGGATCGATCGAGGAAAATCCCTCCACGGGTTACAGGGGAATTCTGTTCGAGATCAAATTTCCACAGAGATCGCCCACTCTTACTGTCCATGAGCCTTGCGCCCGTAGGAGTCAATATCAGGTAACGTGAGTCTCCAGCGAGGTTTTGGAAATCGTGTAAAGGGTGAACGGTCGTTGATCGAAGTTGGTCGAGTTCCAATCTTCC
>NZJA01000112.1 GCA_002691835.1 Planctomycetota bacterium | reverse complement strand
ACATGGTCGATGACTTCCTTGAGGACATCGGAGTCGATTACAGAAACTTGGGACAGCCTCCTGGACAAGGATTCGGTACTGCATACGGAAGCCTTAACAGCTCCGGAACCGGGGGAACTGATATTGGTTTCAACAACCTCGGTGACCCTGCGGATCCGTTGTTGGTGATGGGCCAGAACAGAACTGCCGGCCGAATGCAGAATATCCTCGACGGGTTCGTCGGAGGTGCTGCCGGAAGTCGCCTGAATTCCACTCTTCGAGGTTTGACGATGCAGGTGACCTGGCTCGATCCCTTCCAGATTAACGCGATCATTCGTGCCAGTCAGGAAGAGCGTGCGGCACGGATCGTGACTGCACCGAAGGTGACGGCCTCTAATGGACAGCGTGTTCATGTCTCGGTGATTACTCAGCGTTCTTACGTTCAGGACTACGAGCTGGTCTCCGGTGGTACCGGACTGGTCGTTTCAGAAGTCGCCGACCCGGTGATCGACACCTTCCAGGATGGAGTGGTTCTCGATGTGCGTCCGGTTATTTCTGCAGACCGTCGTTACATTACGGTGGATGTGCGGCCGACATTGGCGAGCTTGATCAATGGAGTGATTTCAACGGTCACCATCAGTCTGGGTACTCTTTCGAGTGCTGCAAGTTTGGTGGAGATTGATCTGCCGGAGATTTCTCTTCAGCAGGCCTTTACTTCTGTGACGGTTCCCGACGGTGGAACAGTTCTTCTGGGTGGTTTCCGCTCATTGAATGAATTGAATTACGAGTCGACGGTGCCGATTCTCGGTAACATTCCGATTCTTAAGAATGCGTTCCGTCGTAAAGCGAATTTGAATGAGAAGCGGAGTCTCTACATTCTTGTGACTGCAAAAATTGTAGACCTGCGCGCAGAGGAACAGAAACTGTTCAACTAGTCCTGATTCTCAGGGATGGTTCTTGGGGGTCGCCACCGGGTCGAAATCTCGGTGGCGACCCTCATGCCTTGATCGAGGGTGTGTCATGAGTCAGATCAGAGCCATTTTTTTTGACATCGACGGGACACTGTTCTCGACGATGGAGTTCGCTGCGCGGGCACGTCTGGCCAGCGTCAGGGCGATGATTCGGGCCGGCCTCGATATCGAGGAGGGCCTTCTTCTGGAGGAACTCCATGAAGTGGTCAAGGAGTTCTCCTCGAACTATGAAGGTCACTTCGACAAGCTACTGTTGAGATTGCCCCGTCGAACTCTTAAGGGTTTGAATCCGGCGGTCGTGATCTCTGCGGGGATCGTTGCATACCACGATACAAAAACGCGTTTCCTGGAGCCTTTCGAAGACGCCAGTGAGGTCATTCGTCGATTAGCAAAAACGGACCTTCGATTAGGGATCATTACTGAGGGCTTGGAGATCAAGCAGTCGGAGAAGCTGATCCGCTTGCGATTGCTGGAGTATTTCGACCATAAGGCCATTTTCATTTCACATCAGGTCGGGATTTCGAAGCCCAATCCAAAGCTCTATCAAAGAGCGTGCACTGATCTCAATCTGCGCCCATCTGAGTGTCTTTATGTGGGCGATAATCCTCACCTGGATATCGATCCTGCAAATGAAATAGGCATGGTGACGGTGCTCGTCAGTCGAGAAGACCGCTTTCGTTCGGTGAGCGGCAAGACAGCGCCGGATCATGTGATTCAGAATCTCTGGGATCTTTCCGAGATTCTCAGGGATCAGGGTGTCAGCGTTCCGGAGGTTCTGTAATGACTTCTGTGGAACTGAGTATGGTGATTCCGGTGCGAGATGAGATCGAAGCCGTCGAAGTTTTGGTCTCGAGAGTCGTCAGTGCCTTGGAGCATTTGGACGTCGAAAGTTTTGAAGTGATCTTTGTCGACGATGGGTCGAAAGACGGTACCGCTGATCGTCTTGAGTGGTTGATATTAGAAGAACCTCGTTGTCAGGTTTTGCGTCTTCGTCGTCCATTGGGCAAGGGAGATGCTCTTGCAGCAGGATTTGAAGCGAGCTGTGGGCGCTGGATCGCAACGATCGACGCAGACCTTCAGGAACCTCCTGAGGAGTTGGGTCTTCTCCTGAAAGTCGCCCGATCGGGTGCGGACCTTGTGACCGGATGGCGACATCGTAGGAGTGACAATTGGAGTCGCAGGATTTCTTCTCGGCTCTATAACCGTGTTGTTCACTCTGTTGGCGGACCTCCTCTTCACGATGGAAACTGCGGCTTCAAGGTTCTTTCCAGAGATCTTGCGCTCTCCCTTCCATTGGCTGGTGGGCGATTCCGATTTATGCACCTCGTGGCCTCTCGTTGGGGTTATCGGGTTGAAGAAGTTCCTGTATCTCATAGGCCTCGCCAGACAGGAAATTCGCATTTCGGTGTGAGTCGTGCCTTTGCGGCCACCATAGATTTGGTGACAGTTCTCATTTACCTCCGAGGCCAAGATCGACCCGGTAGAAGTCTTCTTCGCTGGGGCATGCTGACAGGAACTCCAGGGATATTGATCCTCGCCTTCCTGGCTTATCTTCGACTTGCGGATGGAACGATTCACTTTCGTTATCCACTGTTGGTATTGGGAGCACTTTTAACGATTGCGGGCCTGCAGTTGGTGCTCTTCGGCTGCCTTGCAGAATGGTTTTCCGAAAAATCAAATGCTGCCTTATCCCGCAGGTCCGAAAGCAAGGTCCTTCGGCAGCGTGAACGCCTGCCGTGATGCCAGTTCCAGCATTAAGGGTCTTCTCGGCTTCTTGGCCTGGCAAAATTGAGCCATGGAGAGCCCGATTCATTCGAGATCTTCATGTGGATCTTTCCAAGGATTTCAAAACTGAAGTACTCGCACCTGCCGTCCATCCAGAGGACCCGCTCGAAGAAGAGCACGACGGGCTAAAGCTTCGTCGGTTTCGTTATCGATCGGGCGGAAAGTCTCCGCGGCAAGGGGGATTGGGCTTGCTGGAGTCATGTTCATGGATCCTGTCGGCTCGAAAAGCATTAAAGAAATGGGGCGGTCCAGCGACAAAGGGAGTCACATTGGTTCACTGGGGGATTCCCGGTGCTTTTTTAGCATCTTCATTTTGTGATCCAGTAACGAATCCTATGGTCGTGTGGTGTCACGGCAGTGATGTCCACCGCCATGGCCGAAAAGCCATAGGAGCACATCTATTGAGATCTGGGCTTCGTTCTGCCCAGCGTGTTCTCGCTGCAAGTCAAGAAATGGCTGACGAACTGGAAAAGGCTCATGGCATTCAGGGTGTGGAAGTCCTGCCGGTGGGGATCGATGATGTCTTTCAGATGCCCGCAAAGGTCGGTCGAAGAAATCCGGGTCTAAAGTTGCTGTGGGTGGGTGAACGCTTGGAGTCGAAGGGCTATGGCAGGGTCCTTCGTGGAGTTCAAAAAGCACAGGATCATGGCGTTCCCCTGACTTTAGATGTCATCGGTGAAGGACCTTTGACGGGGACTGCTGATTTTGTTCCAAATCTTCATGGAGCTCGCGATTCTCGCGGAGTCTGTGAAGCGATGGACCTTGCAGATTTGCTGCTGTTACCCAGTCATGCAGAAGGGACCCCACTGGTGATTCAAGAAGCGAAAGCTCGCTCATTGCCAGTCGCTGCAACTCCGGTGGGAGGAATCCCGGATCTCTTTGAAGGAGATCTGGGCTGGTTTTCCCTGCAGTCAAAAGAGGAAGATGCTCTGGAGTCAGAAATCTGCGATTTATTGGTCCAACTCGATCAGAGTCCTGAATTGCTACAGCAAAAACAACAACAGCTTCGGAAAAGTTCTATTCCTGTGATCTATCGAAAACAGAGTGGTGAGCGACTCGCCGCAATTTTGCAGGAGGTTCATCCATGAATCTCGATTCCCCTCTTCTCCGGATCATAATTCTGCTCTTGGTAGGACTCGCTCTGTATTCACCGGTGTTCGATGGGCAGTGGGTCTTCGACGATGAACGCCTCGTGAGTGGCCATGATTGGCTATGGCGTGATTGGAATGGTGCCTCGGCAGAG
The DNA here is from genome assembly GCA_002691835.1 of Planctomycetota bacterium. The sequence continues at coordinate 4,736 of NZJA01000112.1, read as the reverse complement.
CTTGCTGAGTGGTCCGAAGTTCTCAGAGAAGGNCCCAGAGAAGCGGATGAAGTTCGAACGGGCTTTCGTCCAATCCGATTCTTTTCATATCGCATGGATGTTCTGTTACTGAAATGGTCAGGGATCCACGATGCTGATCATCCATCGGCTCCCATCCCGTTTCATGTCCATAATTTACTTCTACATGTCCTTGTGGCCTGCATGTTGTCCTCGCTGGTAGGGCGGCTCTTTCCATGGACTCGCAATGGTCTTCATTTGGCCGTCGCGTTGGTCTTTTTGGTCCATCCCGTGCAGACAGAAGCTGTTGCATGGATCAGCGGACGCAGAGACGTACTTTTTTCCCTTTTCTATCTATTTGTTCTGGTCGGGATTGCCGGACAGCCTCTCGAAAAACTGCGGGGTCTCAGTGGCTGGATGCGTGGCATTGGCTGGGCTGCCTGTGGAGCCCTTGCGATGTCGACGAAGGAGATGGCCGCAACGCTTCCCTTGGTCGCCGCCATCATGAGTGCATATTCGGTTACCCATAAACCTGGGGAAGAAGCGTCCACGTCTGGATCAATTCGTCGAGCTCTTCGGGCGCACCCAGCATGGCTGCCGATGACGGCAGTGGTGATCGCAATGACTCTGCAATTGCTTTGGGTAAACCATCCCGGAGAGGGAGCCGAAAGATGGGGCGGCAGCCTTTGGGCTACATTCTGGACTGCCGGGCGAGCTGTCGTCGATTACATGCTGTTGGTGATCGCCCCGTTGGGGTTAACGGTGGACTATTCTTACGGAGCTTTTCTTCCCTCTTCGGGCCCTCTCGATCCGATGAGCTCGTTGGGGAGCATTCTCGCCCTTGTCGGAATCAGCGCCATTTGTTGGAGATATCGGTCTTCCCCATGGGCTGTTTTAGGCTGGCCGCTCTTTTTCATTCTGCTGAGCCCTGTTCTGCAATGGGTCCCGCATCCTGAACGTTTTGCCGAGCGATTTTTGTATCTGCCGATGCTGGCACCAATATTTCTGTTGGTGGGCTTTTTGCGAAGCCTTGAGATTTCATATCCTGGTTGGCGTCAAATTCTGATTCCTGTTTTGATTGTTCTNCTCGCTTTGATGACTCGCTCACGGCTTCGTGATTGGGAAGGTCCTTATCCACTCTGGAAAAGTGCTGTTGAGCAAGAGCCCACTTGTGCTCGTGCCAGATTTGGANTGGCAGAAGCTGCTCGGGAAAAGGGCTGGACGTATGTAGCGGTCGAGGAATTGGCAATGGCAATTATCATCCTTCAGCCGTTAGAGCGAGATGCTCTTCAGCAAGGAATGTATCTGCAGGCCCTTCAAATTCGAGCGGGCCTTCTTGCTTCACTTTCTCTTGAGGGATCGTTAATCGATAAAGCACTTGAGGACAGTCAACTCCATTGGGAGAAGTTGTTGAAGGAGTTTGATACAGACGGAACTCCGGTTTCAGATCAACCTTTACCGTGGTTTGAAAAGATGAAAGTAGACGTTCGCCTTTCAGATGACGATTCTGCATTGGAATGTGCCCGTCGCCTTCTTGAATTGAAGGCTGCTCTTCCTGAGCAAAAATTCGAAGCACTGATGCTTATATCTGCATTGGGTTCGGAAGAGGAAAGCGGCGCCAGTTTGGCGGATGCCAAAATCCTGTCCGCAGATATCGGCGGTAATGCGCTTTCGCGTGTTTCATACCAAAAAGGAATGCTGCTTCTGACCTCAGAAAAGTATGAGGAAGCGTTGGCCTTGTTTGTCGATTCTGAAAACCAGCTGGCTGAAGATGGCAGAGCGAGCAGTGCTCTCTACCGACAGGCAGAATGCCAACTGCAGTTGGGGCGATCGGCGGCAGCCCGAGTGATTCTTGAAAAGCTGCTAGATCAAGAGCCAGATCATCTTCCCTCTCACCTGTCTCTGGGCGAGTTACTTCTCTCTGCAGGAGAAGAAGGTGAAGCCCAAAAGCACTTTGAAGCAGTGCTTTCGGTTTCAGAGAATAATCCCCAAGCAATTCAGGGAATGAGGCAGATCGCAATTCGTAAACGATTGGATGGGGCCACTGGGGATGCATTGCCCGATCCGACCCGGATTGCGACTTTGACACTTCTTGCCGAGAGGTTGATTCAGCAAGGAGAGTTTGAAAAAGCGAGAGAGGCTCTTGCCACTGCAGAAAAAGAGGCAGAGGGGCCCGCCGAGCGGGATCGTCGACTCGACCTGGTTTTACGAATCGCCCGATTAGATGCCCGATTACAAAACTGGGCGATGGCAGGCGAGGGATATGCCCGTCTGCTTGATCGGACCGAAGTCGAAGACCGTGGGGCATTTATCTTGGAGGCTGTCGAAGTTTTACGAAGAACCTCTGGCCCGAGTGGCGCCTATGAGTTTCTGCGACTTCAGGAACAAGAAGGGGTTTTGCACCCAGGGCTGCGGTCTCAATTGGGTGCATTGGCAGATCAATCGGGGAATGTCAAAGACGCGATTCAGTGGTACAAATTGGCTCTTGAGGAGGACCTCCATTTGTCGGAGGCCCGAAGAGTGCAACTTGGGGATCGTTTACAGATTCTCGAATCTGGGGGAGATCCTCAGGATCCGGAGAGTTCAAGGCCATGAATCCCGTTCATAAATTGGCGATGATCGGCGCAGCCCTGATGGTGCTGCAGATTCTGGTTGCCCGGGAATTGGCGACGGTATTTGGAAATACTCTGACCGGAGTCACTCTGGCGATGAATTTGGGATTGTTGGGGTTGGCTGCAGGGTTGCTCCTGGTCAGTCTGAGTTCAGAGCGACGATCAGAATCTTCACATTGGTGCCGAATCGCATTGCTCGGACTGATTCCGGCGGGACTTTGGATTGTATATCTTCTCCCCATTCTCATCGATGGCAGTCGTCTATACAGTTCTGCTCCATTAAGGCTTTTACTTTCGTTGCCGTTACTTTGTGGTGCGATTCCGCTCGGAGCGGCCATCACTGCGGCATTCAATGCTTCGAGGAGCGAAGTGGAGCAACGGACAGCCAAAGGTGTCTGCGCGCTCGATTTGGGAAGTGCTCTGGGGGCTGTATTGACCCCCTTGCTGCTTCTTCCGGAAATCGGAGAGCTGGGCTCTCTGTTGGTCGCGCTGGGTCTCTTGCTGGGTTGTTGTCGTCATGAAAATTCCGGGGGGCGTCTACCGTCAGAACTGGTTGAAGAGGATTCTCCGATTTTACGGGGAGATATCTTTGCGGCCAGCTGGATCGGTTTGGTGACGATGGCTTTGCAGTTGGGTTGGATTCGAACTCTCGGAGAGGTCTTCGGGTCAACCCTGACGATTTTTGGATTGACCACTGCTTCGATACTATTGGGCGGTGCAACAGGTGCACAGACGATGCCTGCGATGCGGAAGCGCTTGGGAATAGATAAAGTTCAGCGATTTGCATGGGCTCTTTGGCTAATTTCACAAGGGTTCTCCCTCCTTCTTCTGTCGTTCTCGCCATTCGTCTTCGTGGCCATGGTTCAGTGGTTCAGTGCCAGTGATTTGTCGGGATTAATGTGGGGCGAGTTCCTGTTGATTCTGGCGGTCGTGGGGATTCCGTCTTTTTGTGTCGGAATCATCGTTCCTGCAATGATGCTGAAGCATGGCGAGGCAGGACGACTGGATCGTGGAGCCGGTGTTCTGCAGGGGGCGCAGTTAATCGGAGGCGTGGCTGGGCTATGGTTGACCGCAAGCTGGATTATTCCTGTGTACGGATCCCTGGGCCTTTTTCTCGCTTGTGGAATGCTGACCTTTGCAGGAGGGGTTCCCCTTTTGAGGAAGAGCGGACATGGCACCACTGCAGGGGCATTTCTCTGTGGTGGATTGCTCTTGGCTGCCGCCAGTAAATATTGGGATGATTCATTGATGGCTTCAGGGGTTTTTCAGTGGGACCGTGACGAAATCGCCAGAGGCGAAGCATTGCCAGCCTGGCAGAAGCGTGAAGTGGTCGGGATTTTTCCAGGCCAGTTCGGAAATGTCCTCATCGAAAAAGACCTCGACCAAAATACGGCTTACCTGAGGGTCGGGGGAAGGGTCGAAGGAAGTGTTCCCATCGATCCTGCAAAACCCAGCCTTGCTGATCTTCCGACGGAAGTCCTTCTAGGAGTTCTACCCGCCCATACTTGTTCGGTGAAAGGTCGACTTCTCATCGTCGGGTTAGGTGGTGGGACGACCGTGGCCTCAGCTGTAGAGACCTGGGATGGCGAAATGGTCGTCCTTGAAATCGAGCCAGCGGTAAAGGAGGCGTTACTTTCCGATCAGGGTGCAGAGGTCTTCCCACGGGAGAATGATGCACTGAGAGGTCGGGGAGCTCCCCAGTTGGTGATCGAAGATGCCCGTTCATATCTCGTTCAGAGTAACCGAACCTGGGATGCCATCGTGATCCAACCCTCGGAGCCCTGGTTGCCATGGTCGACCCCTTTGTTTACTCCCGATTTTCACAGATTGTTGGCTGAGCGGAGAGCTCCTGGAGGAGTCGTCATTCAATGGCTGCAGCTGTACCGCATCGATATTCCTGAATTTGCGGCAATTCTTCAGTCATTCCGAGAGGCCATGGGGGAAGTTCGAATCTGGTATCCTCCGGGGACCGGAGAGGTTCTTCTCGTCGCCGGAGATGTTCAGATTCCAGAAACCGTAGATGCAGCGGTCCTCAAAACCTGGGAACGGGTGACAGGGGTCGATTTTCCGACGAATCCATGGCTGGAGGACGCAGATGTCGCTGCTTGGCTTGAATCGGCAGGGGGA
>NZJA01000111.1 GCA_002691835.1 Planctomycetota bacterium | reverse complement strand
CAGACTTGAAAAAGCTGACCAACTGCTGGATGGGCTGATCTAGTCCGAAGACCGCATTATCACCATCATTGTCCGGGTCATCGAAAAACTTCCAGTGCAGTTCTTCTCGAGCATTGAGCTCATGGGAAGGCTCGTTTCCATACGACACGATCATGTCGTGGACACGCTGAAAAGAAGTTCTCAGGACATCCGGATTACGAGTGGCGATCGACAAATATTCGTCGAATGTGCCGGTCCAGTGAAGTTCACGAAATCTTTCAGATTCCATGTTCTGGCGAATCAAATCGTGAAAATTGAAATGGTCCTTCATGGGTCCCTCCACCTCCAAACATCGGCCGTTTGGTGGCGCATCTTTAGCCCGAAATGACCCACCGGGACGTCCCCGGGGGCCCGACGGGAGGACGGACGAACCCATCCCCCTTCATTCCCCACGTACGAGCATGGCGAAATTCTACTTTTCCTGCAACAGTAGAGACGATTTCCACCAAGTTTCTGTTCCCAGGCACCTCCGGATCCAAAGTTAAAAAAAAATGGCAAGGCCCCTTGGGACCTTGCCATGAACACTCTCAAGTTCCGAAAATGTAAACCCATCAGTCCTTGACGGTGAAATCGGCATCTACCACTTCATCGCCGCCACCGGCCTCGCTGCCAGCACCAGCGGCCCCTGCGGAACCTCCAGCTGCAGCCTGCTCAGCCTCATTGGCCTGCTCTTTCGACGAATCTTCATACATCCGTCGCGCCAGATCATGAGAAGCAGCGTTCAGAGCCTCGATGGATGCTCGAATCGACTCTGCGGTGGCTTCTGGGGCGTCTTTCGCCTCCTTCAGGTCCTCCACAGCAGCGCGGATCTTCTCTTCCTCGCCCTCTTCCAGCTTCTCGGCATACTCCTTCAGGCTGGACTCGGTTGCGTAGCATGCCGTGTCCGCTTCGTTGCGAAGGTCCACCAATTCGCGGGCACTCTTGTCTTCGTCAGCGTATTTCTCCGCCTCTTGGCGCATACGCTCGACTTCATCCTCGCTCAAACCGGAAGAGGAAGTGATTTTAATACTGTGCTCTTTACCGGTTCCAAGGTCCTTGGCAGAAACCTCAAGAATTCCATTGGTATCGATGTCGAAGGACACCTCAATCTGAGGCACTCCCCGTGGCGCTGCCGGGATACCGTCCAACTGGAATTTGCCCAGAGTTCGATTGTCCTTGGCCATCTCACGCTCACCCTGAAGGATGTGAATGTCAACTGCCGGCTGATTATCCGCCGCTGTTGAGAAAACCTGCTTCTTCCCGGTCGGGATAGAGGTATTCCGTTCGATCAATTTGGTACTGGCACCACCAAGGGTCTCGATTCCGAGACTCAACGGCGTCACATCCAATAGCAGAACATCATTCAACTTCTCATCACCGGAGAGGATTCCACCCTGGATGGCGGCTCCCATGGCCACAACCTCATCCGGGTTCACCGATCTGTTCGGCTCTTGTCCGAAGATCTTTTTAACGACTTCCTGAATCGAAGGAATCCGCGTCGACCCCCCGACCAAAATCACCGCATCTACTTCTGAAGCATTGAGCCCGGCATCAGAAAGTGCCAGCTCACATGGCTTGCGGGTTTTTTCAATCAGGTTGCGAGCCTGTTCTTCAAAAGTCGCGCGGGTGATCGACATTTGCAGGTGCTTCGGCCCTGTGGCGTCAGCTGTAACGAAAGGAAGATTGATCTCCGTCTCCGCCCTGCTCGAAAGCTCACACTTTGCTTTTTCTGCAGCTTCTTTCAAGCGCTGCAGTGCCATCAGATCCTTACGAAGATCGATGCCCTGCTCTTTTTGGAAAGCATCTGCAATGCAGTGAATCAAGACTTCATCAAAGTCATCTCCACCAAGCTGGGTGTCTCCATTGGTCGAGAGAACTTTGAACAGTCCTTCGTCGACTTCGAGGATGGAAACGTCAAAGGTTCCCCCACCCAAATCGAAGACCGCAATCTTTTCGCTACCTTTTTTATCGAGTCCGTAAGCCAGTGAAGCAGCTGTCGGCTCGTTGATGATGCGCTTGATGTCCAGGCCAGCAATGCGACCGGCATCCTTGGTGGCCTGACGCTGACTATCGTTAAAGTACGCAGGAACTGTCACGACAGCTTCCTTGACCTGTTCACCCAGATACTCTTCAGCAGTACTCTTCAGCTCTTGAAGAATCAAAGCTGAAATCTCTGGGGGTGAATACTCCTTACCTTGAAGCTGGACCTTCACCAGGTCGCTGGCTCCACCGGTAATCTTGTATGGAATCAGATCTGCTTCGTTATTCAGTTCTTCGTGACGACGTCCCATGAATCTCTTGATGGAGAACACGGTGTTTTCCGGATTCGTCACAGCCTGGCGCTTGGCGGTCTGTCCGACCAGCCGATCGCCCGACTCGGTAAATGCAACCACGGACGGGGTCACGCGATTTCCATCCCTGTTAGGAATGACGGTCGGCTCGCCGCCTTCCATGACAGAAACCACGGAGTTTGTGGTTCCGAGGTCAATTCCAATGATTTTGCCCATGAGTAGGCTCCCTTCTCGAACCGGGCCTTTGGTGTCCGGTTTCCTAAGAATATCTTGGCAAAGAGCGTTCCAATTTATGCTCTCAGGAGCAATTTGGACGCAATTATGGCAGGAATATCGCTTTCAGAGGACTGGGGAGTGACAGTGCCGCGACTCCGGACTGTCATTTTGACACCCACACTCGGGAGATCTTCGATTGCCTGCCTACTTGGCAGGGTCTTCATCCTGATCACGAAGGCCGTATTCGTCAATTTTACGATAGAGGGTTCTTTCACCGATCCCGAGGATTTCAGCGGCTTTTCTCCGATTCCCCTCAACGACCTGCAGGGTGTTTCGAATCAGCTCACGTTCGAGCTCCTGGATCGTCGTACCGACCGGGAACCCTCCCGTTCCTCCACCCATTCCATCGGGTCGTATCTGACCGGGAAGATCCTCAACCTCGAGAACCTTTCCGGGACAGGTGACGACCATGTTCTCGATGGCATTCTTCAGCTCTCTGACATTTCCGGGCCACGAATACCCGGTGAGAATCCGAAGGGCATCCCTTGAGATGCCCTCAATCGATTTATCATGAACTCGAGAATATTCATCGAGGAAATGATTCACCAGCAGAGGGATATCCACAGCACGATCCCTCAAGGGCGGGATCTCAATCGTGACGACATTTATTCGATAAAAGAGATCTTCACGAAACTTTTCTTCACCGATACGTTCCCGTAAATCTCTGTGAGTCGCACAAACCAATCGGACGTCAGTCGAGACAGGGTCATTCGAACCCATTCGCACGACTTCGCCTTCTTCAAGAACACGTAAAAGCTTGACCTGAACAGAAGTAGGAATATCCCCTACTTCATCCAGAAAAAGAGTGCCGCCATCGGCATGCTCAAATCTACCTTTTCTAAGCGTTGAAGCTCCAGTAAACGCCCCACGCTCGTGACCAAAGAGCTCGCTTTCGAGAACTCCTTCTCCAAGTGCTGCACAATTCAGAGGAACAAATACATTGTTCTTCCTACGGCTATTGGCATGGATGGCCTTGGCAATCAGCTCTTTACCGGTACCACTCTCTCCAAGAATGAGGACCGAAGCGTCTGTCGGTGCGACCTGCTGCATTTTTTGAACGATGGCGTGCATGGCGTGGCTGGAGCCGATGATTCCTTCGAAGCCGAAACGGTCGTCAATTGTTCGCTCAAGCTCATCTGCCCGTCGCTTCAATGCCGCGCCTTCAAGAGCGCGCTCGACGCGGATTCGCAATCCCGCGAGATCCACAGGTTTACGGAGATAATCAACAGCGCCCAACTGCATCGCCTCGACAGCAGTTTCCACGGTACCGTGACCCGTAACGACTACGACCGCGATAAAGGGATCAATCGCCCGGGCCTCCCGAATCAGGTCCAGCCCATCACGATCACCAAGAACAAGATCAGTAATAACGATGTCTGCGCCGTTTTTACGGAGCAGATCTCTGGCTTCGTCGATGGTGGTCGCCACGAAGCAGTCGTGTCCGACTGCTTCGAGAGCATCCGAAAGGATTTCAGCATGGGAGGCTTGATCATCGACAACGATGATTCGAGCCTTCTCTATTTTCCTGATCTCGTTACCATCATTCATGATTCTGATTCCTCGACGGGCAGCACGATGGAAAACCGGCTTCCCTGTTCAGGTTCACTCTCTACGAGAATCGTTCCTCCATGAAGCCTGACGATTCTCAGCGTCGTCGGCAAGCCCAATCCTGTTCCGCCGTCTGTCGTCGAAACATATGGACGGAAAATTCTCGGAATCGCCTCTTCATTGATACCCACTCCGGTATCGGTGACTTCAATCACCACTGCAGCTGAGCCACGATACCGAGTTTCCAGAATCCTGATCAAGAGCTCTCCGCCATCAGGCATCGCTGAGCAACCATTAATGACCAAATTCAGGATCGCCTGATGGAGCATCGAAGCATCCCCGGCTACAGGCCCGATATCACCGGGCTGAAAGAGGATGCTGATCCCCTCCAGCTCGATCACCTCACGATTCCGCGAAATCACTTCCTCAACCAACCGGCTCACATCAATCGAGTGGCGATCCATTTTCTGCGGTTTCGTCAACTGAAGGAAGGAAGAGATGATTTTCTCAATCCGCTGAATCTCTGATTGCATCATCTCAAGTCGTCGAAGTGTCCGTTGTTCCTTGGGAGATTCCGGTGCGCCCAACTCTTCAAGAATGAGCTGGGAGGAAATATTCAGAGTGGAGAGGGGATTTTTGACCTCATGGACCAGCATGCCCGCAAGGCTTGCGACATCCTGTTCCCAACTCCCTAGTTGACTGGCATCAAATGCGGTCACTGCGGTGCAGTTACCCTTCTTCATCCTCTCCGGAGTCATCTCCGGAAGCGTCATCCCCTGGCTTAGGTCTGTACAATTTGTATCGACAGTTACGAATCTTGACGGATTCATCGGGTCGCAGAAGAATTGCGACACCACCCATGGGGAAATAGGGCCTGGAATCGTCATCCAATGGATCAAGGGTGTCGAGATCCGTGATCTTGATCAGCCCCTCACGAAGTTCGATTCTGACCTTCAGCCATTCACCCTCCGCTGTTTCGAAACTGTGTACATCGTAATTCTTTACGGCACGCCCTGGGCGGGTTCCCGCAGTGATTCCGAGATTGATCTCACTTCCGGAAACCAGCTGGATCTCGACCTCAACGGTGTATTCTTCCCAGGTATCATCTCCGATCTCCAGCTGCGCAGGTCCAGCGGATTCATTGGTTCCAATGATCTCGCCACCCTCTTCAGTCCAGACTTCGGCATCCGGATCAGAGGCTGAAGCTTTGAATGCCGAGAGGTATTGATCGATTTCGAGTTCTACCCACTCGACAGCCAACTCAGCTTCCAGTGCTTGGCGCTTCTCCACGTAGATGACGAGGTACTCCTGAATCATCTCCTGCACTTCGTTGTACTGATCCGTGCCCTTGTAATCGTCTGAATAGGAGACCAGCAGACCGATGGCCTTTGCCAACTCTTCTTGGCGCTTAAAAGCCATTGCTCTGCGGGTAATACGGTCGAAATCAACTTCAGCACGTTGACGGGTCGCAACACTCTCACCCAACTCTTGCCAACCTTTGAAGGCAGCCGTTTCGCCATAGACTCCGTCAGGATCGAACCCCTCAAGGATCCTTTCGGCTTCGAGAGGGTCACCGCCAGCGATCAGGGCTTCGACTCTTTCCTTGAGCCGGTCAAGGTCTGATTGCGCTTGGGTCTCCCTCACTTGAAGCTGGTCTTCCAATGCTTTCTTCGCCTTGCTATGAAGGGAAGTTCCCTCAGTGGCATAGACCAGATTCTCGAGATTTCCGATCCACTCCTCATTACGATCAGGATAGTTGCGAATCGCTGCAAGAATTTTGGTGTAGTTGTCCTGCAACTGTTCCATTCGCTTCTCTTCTTGCAACTTTGCCAACTCTTCGGCTGAGAGTGGCTCGGGCTCGGGTGCCACCTCTACCGGCGCACTTCCACCTCCACAGCCGACCAGAACCATGAGAAACATCACCAGGATCGCTGAGAGGAGATTCTGACCCGCCATGAAATTAGACTGCGGATCATTCTTGGAAACATCGTTCCAGAATTGTGGGACGACTTGCGAGTTTTCGAGATCTCTAGAATTTCTCAATGACACCTCTATCACCTCTTCCGAAACAGGGGATCGCTCGCCCAATCAGGCTCGATCCTTTGCTGGATCTGCTGCCGATTCGCTGAGCAGATCCCCACAGGCTGAAAGTAGCCTGGCCACGACCTCTTCTTCGGTTCCTTCAAGTCGGCAACCGGCGGCCTTGGCGTGCCCTCCACCCCCAAAACGCATGGCGATCGAATGGACAGAGATCTCGCCATGGGAGCGTAGACTTACTTTATAACGCATGGGATTGACCTCGACGACGAGAAAGACAATCTCAGTCCCCTTGACCTGACCCAAGGAATCCACGAAACCGTCCAATTCCTCCATGCTGACTCCCCTCTGGGAGCGGATCTCCTCAGTGAAGACCGAATGGAGAACCTTGCCCTCATGGCTCAACAAGCTCTTGCTCAGCAAGTCGCCCAATGAGCAGGTCCGCTCATGTGAGAAGGATTGGAAAATCCGGTTATAAATGGGATCGGGTTTGACCCCCAAACGCACCATGAGAGACGCATATTCGTAGGCCTTGAATCCGGCATTCGAATGACGAAACCAACCCGTGTCTGTCGCGAGAGCCACAAACAGAGACTCCGCAGTTTGCGGATCAGGGGTCACTTGCATCCTCTGGTAAACCTCGAATATCAAGTTTCCTGTCGCAGGTGATCCGGGTTCACACCAAATCGAAGAAAAGTAGTCGACCGCCCCTTCCAGGTGATGATCGATACAGATTCGGGGGGCTTTTCCTGAACTGACGGCGGGCTCCATCAAACCAAGCCGATCTGGAGCAGAGGTATCCACCACCACAATCAGGTCGGCAGCCTCGACCAGGCTCTCAGGGTTCAAATCTGGATTCTCAGCCAGAACCTCTGCAACCTCGTCATGGTCGATGAAGGTCAACTTGTCTGGAACCGGATGCGTCAGGACGGTTCGAGGACTCTTGCCCAAACTTGCCAGCAACCGATGAACGGCCACTGCAGATCCCAGAGCATCCCCATCCGGGTAGATATGAGTCAGAATCAAAGGATTCTGGCAGTCGTTGAGAGCCTGAATCAACTCGTCGGGGATTTCCCCGGGTGACCAAGCGGACTCGTCGCGACTCATGGAGCTCCTTCTTGAGCAAATTGCATTTCTGCAATACGATTCAACATTGACCGACCTCGTAAAAATCGCGTGGATTCAAAGTCAAATACGGTCGGACCCCCCTTCGGGATCCTGCCTGTGTTGTACAACGGAGCCCCGTTCAGAACCAGAGGATCAGTGGCGGATGAGCCTCATTCTCTTCGATTTTAGGGGCGCACATATGCCTTGGAATGAAGGATCGGAGTCACAGTGAAGACCGGCAGGAAAATCCTCAATCTTCGACGAGACAGGGGGGTCGCACAGCGATCTTTGGCCGAGATGACCTCGGTCACGCCCAGTGCTCTCTCACGAATCGAAGCAGGGATTCATCAACCCAAGGGGCCCGTCGCACTGAGGATCGCCCGCGTTTTGGGGGTCTCTGCAGATTACATTCTCGATGAGTCTGCACCCTACCCGCCTCCTCTCGAAGCCCTCATCCACACCGAAGTATCCGAAGATTCCACAGTTTCCGAAAACCTCACCACTACTGAGAAAAATCTCGTGGAGGCCTATCGCATCCTTGGTCCGGAAGAAAGAGTAGCATTCCGTACACTGATGAAAGCCTGCATGAACGATCTGGGACTTCTGAAACGAATCGTTGCCCAATCTGGTCTCGAATAACTTTTCCTGATTTCCTGAAAACCCCTCTTAGTAAAATTAAAGAATGCAGGTCCCCCAGTTCTATAGAACTGGGGGACCTGCAATTTTTCAGAACTGAAGATCGAGATCAGGCGAGGCTCAACATCCCTGCGATTTCCTGCTGGCCATCCTGAACGGCAGATGCAGAAGAATGCAGTGCTTCGCGATCGGCATCACTCAAATCGACTTCTAGTACTTTTTCCACACCATCGGCACCGAGCACCACGGGAACTCCAACCCAAGTGTTATCGATTCCATATTCTCCATTGAGAAGAGCGCAGCATGGAAGGACTCTTTTTTGATCCAGAAGAATCGCCTCAGCCATCGCCACTGCTGCGGCACTGGGTGCGTAGTATGCACTGCCAGTTTTGAGGAGTTTCACGATCTCAGCGCCACCATGTCGGGTTCTGTCCACGAGTTCCTGAAGACGGTCAGCGGCAATGAGCTGCTGAACGGGGATTCCGCTGACAGAAGCGGTCGAAGTCAGTGGAACCATACTGTCCCCGTGACCTCCGAGAACCATGGCCTGAATGTCCTTCGGAGAACACCCCAGCTCCATGGCGATAAAGGCTCGGTAGCGCGCAGTATCGAGAACCCCTGCCATGCCGACTACTTTATTGCTTGGTAATCCGGAAACCTGATGGGCGACGTAGCACATCACATCGAGAGGATTTGAAACAATCACCAAGGTGGCATCCGGCGCCACTTCCATGATTCCTGAAACGACTTTCTGCTGAATCTCTCCGTTGACCTTCAAAAGGTCCGAGCGATCCATTCCAGGCTTCCTTGGCATTCCGGCAGTAATGATGACCAAGTCTGCCCCAGCCAAATCTGCGTAGTCGTTGGTACCGTAGACTCCAGTCTCATATCCACAAACCGGTGCAGCCTGTGCCAAGTCGAGAGCCTTGCCTTGCGGCATTCCCTCGAGGATATCAAAAAGCACTACATCCCCGAGTTCCTTCTCAGCGATGCGTTGAGCTGTGGTAGAACCGACGAAACCTCCGCCGATCACTCCGATTTTACGCCGTGCCATTTCAACCTTCTCTCTTCTTATTCTCAGTAATACTTCTTAAAAAGTGATTCAGGAACTCTGTGCGGAAAGAACCTCTGACAGAGTTTTCCCAATTCCAGCAGGGGAATCAGCGACGTGGACTCCTGCTGCTTTCAGTGCCGCTACTTTTTCATCTGCGGTTCCTTTACCACCACTGACGATTGCTCCAGCGTGGCCCATTCTGCGTCCAGGAGGTGCCGTACGTCCGGCAATAAAGCCGACCACGGGCTTCTTCACCTCAGACGCAATGTATTCAGCGGCCTCCTCTTCTGCGGTTCCGCCAATCTCCCCCACCATTACGATGGATTCGGTCGCAGGGTCAGCATTAAAGAGTTTTAGGACATCCAGGAAAGTGGTCCCAATAATGGGGTCTCCGCCGATTCCAACACAGGTCGTTTGACCCAATCCCAACTGACTCGTCTGATGAACAGCCTCGTAAGTGAGAGTTCCACTACGGCTGACAATCCCTACCGATCCCGGGCGATGGATAAATCCGGGCATGATGCCCATTTTGCATTCGCCAGGAGTGATGATTCCAGGGCAGTTAGGCCCGAGCAATCGCGCACCTGCAGCCTTGACCGCTGCTTTTGCATTCACCATATCCAGAGTTGGTACTCCTTCGGTGATACAAACAATAAAGGGGATTCCCGCCTCTGCGGCTTCAATCACAGCTGCAGATGCAAACTTCGCTGGCACATAGATGATGCTCGCATTGGCATCGGTTGCCTCACGTGCGCCAGCAACGTCATCGAACACCGGACGATCGAGATGAGTGGTTCCCCCTTTGCCGGGAGTAACTCCACCAACCAAATTGGTACCGTATTCGATCATTTGCTCTGAATGAAGAGTTCCATTTTTTCCTGTAAATCCCTGAACGATGACGCGTGTATCAGAGTTGATGATGATACTCATGCGATGCTCCCCTCAGCGGCAGCGACAGCTTTAACGGCAGCGTCCGACAAATCTTCAGCAGTAATGATGTCGATTCCAGAGGATTGAAGGATCTGGTGACCTTCGGCAACATTGTTACCTTCCAGGCGAACGACCAGAGGAACCGAAAGATTAGTCACTTTAGCAGCCTCGACGATTCCTTCTGCAATCAGATCGCAACGAATGATACCTCCGAAGATGTTGACCAAAATCGCAGCGACATTCGGATCTTCTAAAATGATTTTAAAGGCTTCGGTAACCCTCTCAGCAGTGGCTGTTCCACCCACATCAAGGAAGTTCGCTGGCTCTCCTCCACGGAGTTTAATGATGTCCATGGTGGCCATTGCCAAACCGGCACCATTCACCATGCATCCGATGTTTCCGTCCATGCCCACGTAGGACAATTCCCATTCTTCAGCTCTCGCTTCGCGTGGGTCTTCTTCAGAGAGATCGCGGAGTTCAGCATGATCTGGATGACGGAATGCCGCATTTTCGTCGAAGGTGATCTTGGCATCGAGAGCGATCACATCTCCGCTTCCGGTCACAACAAGCGGGTTAATCTCAGCAAGTGAACAATCTTCTTTGACGAAGACCGTTGCAAGATTTTGAGCCAGCACGCTGAACTGTTGGGCAGTATCACCCTCCATATCGAGCGCTGCTGCCAATCGCTGAAGATCATCTGCTGAAATAGTGCCGTCTCCGGAAATCTGAGCCTTGTGAATCGCCTCCGGCCGCTCTGCTGCGACCTCCTCGATATCCATGCCCCCTTCGGAACTGACCATCAGCACCGGACTCTCTGCAGCCCGATCAATCACCAGCCCACAGTAAATCTCTCTGGCGATGTCACACCCTTCTTCAATCAGAAGCGTGTTGACTTCTTTCCCTTCAGGGCCTGTTTGATGCGTAACGAGCTGCATTCCGAAGATGCTTTCAATCGCTTCGTGACACGCCTCTGTGGAGGTCGTGACTTTGACGCCTCCACCTTTACCCCGACCACCAGCGTGGATCTGGGCTTTGACCACCCGAACACCCTCGCCCAGAGTCGCGGCTCCAGACTTCGCTTCCTCAACACTGAAGGCCACCTCGCTTTGAGGTACGGGGATTCCGTAACGGGCCAGAATCTGCTTGGCCTGATATTCATGGATCTTCAAGAACAGTTTCCTTCCTGCCGGCACCACTGCCGACCCAGACTCTGACGACAGCGGATTCACGTCCCCCAACCGGGAGGATCAATCCTGTCGCCAAATCTCCACCGACGATGCAGGAATCCACACAGGAATCCGTACACAGGAAACCACTGGGGGCTTTGAACAAAATCACCGTCGACGGCGATGGGGCAGGTTATCCCCCGGGGAACGGGGGTGCAACGAGACCCGAGGGAGAGTCCCCAGGGAAGCTGAAATTGTCGGAAAAATTTCGCACGGGGCCCGGTTAAGAGCCCTGTTTCGAGGCCTCCGAGCCCTTTCCGGGAAGTTCGGAAGTTGAATCGGAACCCTCTTTGAGCCTCGCCCGAGAACGTCGGGAAATAAACTGGAGATCATCGTTGATCGATTCCTCCATACGAGCCGCCTCGAATTCCTGAATCACTCTTTTGTCATCACCAATCATCCAGGAAATGGCAGCGACCCGAGCCCGGAAGCGACCCAAATCAGCAAGGATCCGCTGACGGATTTCTCTCAAGGACTTGTTGTGATCACGAGTTGAAAAAGGAAGCTGACTGTCAAAGGGAAGATTGGTTCGATCAACGACGACCAATCCCTCCCGATAACGCTTCAGAGCAGTCAATCCACGATCAAAAGTTTCCCGAGCCTCTAACAGCATTTTCTTGCGATCATTGCGTTCACCCGAATTCAGGAGAGCTTCATCGTACTGGATTTGACCGAGGTCGTACCATGCCACCGAATAGTTGGGGTCGAGTTTTACAGCTTTTGAAAATGCCCCTCGGGCCTTCCCGAGATCAAATGCGAGAGAATAAATTTTTCCAATGTGATAGTAGCAAGCCCTCTCATTGACCAGATCGCCACTTCCTGGCTTCCGTCCCAAAGCTTTTGAAAATGATTCCAAAGCCTTGTCAAAATCGGACTTCTGCTGATACAGCAGTTCTCCCAGACTTACATAAGGGCCCATCGCACTGGGATCAGCGAGTATCGCCTCCTCGTAAAATCTTTCGGCAGTATCGACACGATTATCTTCGAGGGCGATCAATCCTTTTTTCCAGAGATCTGAGGATCTTCGACGTTCAATTGTATCAGTACGGCCTTCCATTGCGGCGACCGTAACACTTTCAATCTTTGCTCTGTGGGATTCCCACCATTCTTTCCAACGGGCGATGGCCTGCTGACGCTGGTCGCTGGGGCCCTCTGCTTCATAACCAAATGTTTCACCCGTGTATTCCGTCAATTTCGCAGCAGCAAGTGATCGGGCTCCCACTTCCTCCAGCTCAAGGGCTTCCAAAAGCGTCGAAAACCCGATGTAGATCCCGTTTTCCCCCAATGCGATGGCCAAAGCCAACTGAGCCTGTCCTACAGAGACCTGCCAGGCCTTGACCAATTCACTGATGCTGTGGGTTCGTTGCAGAATATCGATCGAAAATGACCGCACTTCAGAACTCTGAGCATTATCCAGCAGCAACAGTCCCAAGAGCGGATAGAGATCTGTTCCATTCTCAAGAAGCACCTCACGGAGCAATGCGACCTGGTCCCGAGGTTCCCCAGTCGTCAAAGCCTCCAAGAATCCTGGATGAGACTTCGAAACCCCAGAGGGCAATGCCATACGAAAGCTCTGCTCAAGTTGAAGCATTCGCAAATCAGGATGAAATTCTTTCTCCAGCTCTTCCCCAAGAAACCTCGAGGCGAAGAAACCTGCCGAGCGCAAATATTCGATACTGTCTTTTTTGGTCAGAGGGTCTCCATTACGGATTCCATCCACCGCTTTGGACAATCGGCTCTGAAAGTTTTTACGGATGGTGAATCGATCATCGCTCGTTGTGCCATCTGGCTGAATGGTCCTCGTTACTTCAGAGTCTTTGTAACGGGCACTACCTAATTTGATCTTGACGACCCACTCTCGTGTCCCGGTATCAAAGCTGACTTCGCCGCCGACTTCATTACCACTCTCGAGAACGAGCAAGACTCCACCCTCATCCTTCTCGTCGAAGCCTTCAGAGCTCCATCCAAGAACATCACGCTTAAGGATCAGCTTCGTTCCCATTCTGCGGCTGAGCTCAAGGTATTCATCCCCAAGATCATAAAAACGGCCCTCGAAGATCTTTCCATCGAGCATACGAATACGGACTTGGGCATCTGATTCTCCCGGAAAAAGGAACAGCAGAGCTCCGACCACCCATAGCAGTGGAACACACGAAAATGGAAGTCGGCTGACGACACGTCCAGGCTGATCGACTTGCTTGGGCATTAGGAAATCCTCCTTCGAGAGGGCAGTTCATTTCTTCCGAAAGCTGATTGTCCCCCTATCCCCCATCCCCTGCAAGTCCCCCCCATGGGTTGCAAGGGACTTCCTAAGAGTAGAGACTCACAAGACACGGGTGCTCTTGCACCAGAAAGGGGACTTCCTTTGAGTCAGCGCACACTGGAAACACTGAATCGGGGTGATCGCATCGAAGGGATCTACCTTCTGGAGGATGCCAGCCTTAAAACCGCCAGAAATGGCAAATTCTTTGTCCCTATGACACTCCGAGATCGAACTGCTACCGTGAAAGCGATGCGCTGGGAGAGTAGCCAGGATGAATTCCGGGAAATCCAGAAACGCCCATTCATCCGAATCGAAGGCCGCGTGGAGGAGTATCAAGGTGCTCCTCAGGTGATCATCGATCGGCTTGATCCAATGACGGCAGAAGATGCAGGCCTCGAGGCCACCGAATTTCTTCCTCGAACTAAACATGAAATTCCAGAACTTGAACGTGAGCTGGAAGAGAGAGTTGCAGCCCTTAAAAACGATGACGTTCGGCAATTGGTCGTGACCATCCTTGCAAGACCGGGACTGAGAGATCGCCTGCGTCTCTCACCAGCTGGCAAAGCCATGCATCATGCCTACATCGGGGGTCTACTCGAACACGTAATTTCGCTAGTCCAATTGGCAGACAAGGTTTGTGACCATTACCCATGGCTCGACCGCGATATCCTGATCGCAGGAGTCCTTCTCCATGACATCGCAAAAACGGAAGAACTGTGTATAGAAAACGGATTTTCCTACACCGCAGAAGGTCAACTGCTCGGACATATTGTCATGTGCTGCAACTGGATTAACGAAGCGGCAAAAGAACTCGGAAACCTCGATGAAGAAGTGGTTCTTCAGATCCAGCATCTGGTTGCCAGCCATCACGGCAGACTCGAATTTGGATCTCCGAAAAGGCCCAGTACTCCGGAAGCACTGGCGATGCACTTCATCGACAATCTCGATGCCAAGTTAACGGGCTTTCTCGAACTCTTCGGAAAAGCAGCCCCAGGGCCCGGAGACCCACGCTTTGGCGACCACTCCCACCTTCTTGAAACACGTCCCTATTTCGCCCAACACCTCGATGGCTACAACGGCATGGTCACTCGGGAGATCGCACAGGACTCGGGATCTGAACGCAGGGAGAGTCGCCCCTCTTCGGGCGCTGATTCCGGAACTTCAGAAGAGACGGACAAGACCGGAGATTTGCCCTTCTGATTTGCAAGCAGTGCAAAGAGCTCAGGCGACGACAGTGACTGTTCCCAAGGATTCTTCCTCACGAGCAGCCTCCAGGAGTCTCTCAACCCAGTGATGGGCCAACTCTTCCGATACAGCTTCCACCAATATTCGCAGTAGAGGTTCCGTACCCGAAAAGCGAACGACCAAGCGGCCGTCTTCTGCCAACTGGTCTTCTGCCTCAGTGATTGCTCCTCTGAGATTTTCCAGAGAATCGAATTCTGGCCGGTTCTCAATCCGCACAGTTCTCTGCTCTAAAGGATATCGCTGAAAATTTCCATTGTGGTCAGACAGACGCACCCCAGATTCAACCAGGCACTGACAAACAGACAAACCCGTTCGAATTCCATCTCCTGTGGCAGCTTCTGTCCTGTGGATGATGTGTCCTGAAGTTTCTCCACCTAGAACTCCACCACTTTCGCGAAGCGCATTCGCAACTTCACGGTCACCGACAGGAGTCCGGATCACTTGAATCGCGTTCGAATTGAGATACTTCTCAACCCCCATATTCGACATGACCGTCAGTGCAACCACGGGTGGATCCAAAGAATCTCGGGCTTTGAGATTGAGAGCCCAGAGGGCTATCACGTCATCTCCATCTAGAGATGCTCCGGTGTGATCACAAAAAAGCGCACGATCAGCATCCCCATCAAAGGCAACTCCAAGATCTGCTCCTCTGGAAAGGACTTCCTCGGCAAGAATCTCGGGGTGTAAAGAACCGCAGCCTACATTTATTTGTGAACCGTCTGGATCATCATGAAGAAGATGAACTTTTGCCCCAGCGGAGCGAAATGCTTCGGGTGCCCAATGGCAAGCAGCACCTCGGGCAGTATCCAGAACGACCGAAAGTCCTGCCAAAAACTCTCCTTCTGGAAATGCAGAGAGAAGGAAGTTGATGTATTTCTGTCCCCATTGAGGATCTTCTTTTATCTCAGGAAGTTCGCCTTCCAGAGGAGAGGCGACGGCATGATCCACAGAGATATCCTTCTCTGCTTCCTTGGACAATTTCTCGCCGCGGTGATCCAGAATTTTGATGCCGTTAAACTCGGGTGGATTATGAGAAGCTGAAATCATCAGTCCAAGATCGGCATAGCCCTGCGCTAACAATACTGAAATCGCTGGTGTCGGAACCACGCCTGCATGAAGGGTTTGAACCCCGCCCCGCTGAAGAGACCTTGTCAGAAGGGATTCGATCTCAGGGCCTGATTCACGGGTATCTCGACCCAAGAGAACGCAGGGCTGACTCACACCTTTTTTTTGCAAGTATCTGAGAATCGCAGTCCCCACTCGATCGACAGAATCGCAAGATAGCAGGCCACTACCACCGATATCCCGTATTCCATCTGTACCGAAGATCATCGATCCTGCTCTTCTCTGTTTTGGTCAATTTTCTTGGCGCTATAGAGGATGATCTTATCGAATTTCATCGTCTCTCGAGAAATTCTTGCAGGCAGGCTCCCGTCGACCCAAAAGACCTGGTCTGCACTGGGATTCAAGCTCGTTCCATTGGTATCAATCGCACGCACCAATAAGTAAAAGCGACCTTCCTCGACATTCTCTTTCCACTGCAGAATGTCTTCTTCGATGCCCCTCACCGTCACATTCACGGATTGATCACCATTGATTTCAAGAGGGACGCCCTCTTCAACGACATATCGCACAGAAACCTCTGCCGTCGCTTCTTTCAAGTTTTGAGAAAGCGTGATCTCCACTTGGCCTGAGGATGCAGCATTGGGAGGATCAAACTTCACCAGTCCCGAATCATCTCCTGTGATCAAAAGCTCGACAGACTCAACCGTTTTTGAATCTGAAAGCCCACTCACGTCGATCTCCCGAGAGAGTACGTTGACCTGATCTCCTTCGAGGACGGTCTTCGGCCCCACCAAGGTGACGGTCTTGGGGACAGCCTTCACGTTGTCACTGGTGATCTGATACCCCGTTGCTGGCTGCCCCTTAATGATTGGGCGTACTTCTCTCTGAACCCTCACAAGAGCATCGACTTCGACTTCGATCGACGACGGGTCAACACTCTGGATCGTCAATCCAGCAGGTAAATCAAAGGCATCCCCGGATCTCAACTGAATCAGTCCACTTCTTTCAACGAACAGAGTTCCGATGATTTGCGGGCTTTCCTCTGAGTATCTCGCCAATACATTTCGGGGTCCGGAAAGAGTCATACGGATATTGCCAGAAAAGGCATCTCCTGGTTGACCCATCAATCGCGAGTCGCTGATTTTCTGACGGACGATGATTTGCTCCTGATTAGAGGAGGGCTCCAGCCTAATCACAGCTTCACGAATCTCTTCATGACCGGTATTTCCAAAGGCGTAAGCCCACACCACGATGGCCAGAACCATACTCGTCAGCTTGTTTCGGGTATTCCCGAAGAAGAACTCCATCATCCGGACATTCAGAGGAGTTTTGTTCATGATTCGCTCCCCTTTCTGTCACCACTTGCAGAAGAATCTACCGGGACTGTGGGATCAGGGGTCTCTGTCTTGGTGTAGTAGGACCGTAATCTGTCAGCCAGCTCATCTCGGTCCAGATCCCTGTAGACTTCGCCACGAACACAGATCGAAACTCCACCGCTCTCCTCACTGACAACAATCGTGACAGCATCGGATTCTTCGGTCAGCCCCACTGCAGCTCTATGACGTGTTCCCGCCCATGAACCCAACTGTTCATTTTCAGAGAGTGGCAAAAGGCAGCCGGCTGCAGCGATTCGACCTTTTTGGATAACGACTGCTCCATCATGAAGCGCGGTTCCTGGATAGAAGACGGTATTGATGATTTCCGATGAGACTTCTGCATCCAGAATGGTGCCTCTATCGACCCAAGGATTCAGACTCTGATCTCTTTCGATGGCAAAAAGAGCTCCGATACGAGCTTTGGAAAGCATTTGGCATGCCCTCACCAGCACCACCACCAGCTCCTGCTCATCGCGCACCAACTCGCCAAAAATCGGCGCCTGACTCAATCGCACCAGGCCCCGACGTAATTCTGGCTGAAGTATGACAATGATGGCTGTGAAAGCGGCAGGAGTGATCACCGTCAACAGGAAGCCGATTCGCTCAAGGTTCAAGAAGTTCACGGCAAGGCGTGTCCCCACCACCGCAATGATGACGGAGAGAGCCAACCCTTTGAGAACTCCCGCACCGCGAGTGCCTTCGCAAAAGACGATGAAGCCGTAGATCAACATGTAGATCACGCTGATCTCGAAGAGAACCCTCCACGGGCCGATCGCTTCGACGGCTGTCCAAATGGCGTTAAACTCGTTCAAGTGCGAGCCTCCAGATCAGCAGTGGTCTGTTGAATGGCTTCGAGTACTGCAAGAAAGCGGACGGTTTCATCCACGTCATGGACACGAACCCAATCTGCGCCACCCTGTTGGGCCATGGCGATAAATGCCAGTGATCCCGGTAACCGGTCTGCTGGCGGTTTCCCATCCAATGCGCCGGTACAGGCTTTTCTGGATGCCCCCAACATGACAGGAGCTCCCAGTTCTTTAAACCGATTCAATGACCGGGCAATCAGAAAGTTATCCTCGAGTCTTTTTCCAAATCCGATTCCAGGATCAAGAATGACTTGTTCATGGCGTCCACCTGCAGAAACAAATCCCTCTAGTCGAGACTGGAAAAAACCGCAGATTTCACCGACTGCATCAGAATAACCCGGATCATCCTGCATGGTTTCGGGGATTCCTTGACGATGCATCAAAACGACATCCAGATTCTTCTCAACGACAAACTCAAGGAGCTGTGGGTCATCTCTCAGTGCAGAGGTGTCATTGATGATGGTGACCCCATGTGAAACTGCTGCCGCGGCAACTTCATAACGACGGGTATCGATGCTCATAGGTACATCAATATGGCCGGAGAGTCTTTCCAGACAAGGAATCACTCGATCCAGCTCTTGCTGAACACTGATTTCCAGGCTGCCTGGCCGTGTGGATTCGCCACCGATATCGATTGCCGCAGCACCTTGCTCAACCATTCGAACCGCTTGGGCCAGAGCCTGATCGGAATCCTGCCAGCGACCACCGTCACTGAAAGAATCCGGTGTCACATTCAGGATCCCAAGAACCTTGACAGACAAATCAGCAACCTCTCAGCGTTGGGTGTTAATTTCCCAAGGCTCGATTTCAGCAATGATCCTGCGGGCGATATCAGTGATCGCCTCCTGCCTTGCCACTTCAATCGTTTCGCCAGAAGCTTGGGAGTAGGAGGCCCTGGCTTCAACGGCTCTCTCCAATAAAACTCTCTGATCGCGGGTACGGATTAATTGAATCCCAACACTGACGACAATCCCGGCTTCCTGAATCTCTCCAGAACTACTCTCGACGAGCACTCCTTCTTCAAATCGAAGAACTGCGCCTCTCAGAATAGCATTCGAATCCTCCAGCGATGTCACCTCGGCAGGAGTCATCAGCTGGAATTCTTTTTTCACCGCCCGAGTCAGCTCGTATTCGAGATCTTTTCGGAAAGGAATCGTTTCATTCTTGAAAACAGGAATTGAAACCTTGGAGACTCCTCTTGGAAGGCGATAACCGGGAGAATAACCACATCCCGAATAGAGAAAAGAAGCACCCAAGGTAAACAGTATCAGAATTAACTGGGATCGAAGGTTCATCGGCGACCTGCTTCCAATTTACCCCGAATCCCCTCGAGAATTCGTCGAGCTTCTGTCGCTTCCGGTGTACCCGTCGACTCCAACATGACCTTTTCAAGATAGATTCTAGCAGATTCAAATTTGTCGATTCGGATATAGAAATCAGCGATCTGAATTCTTCGCCGAGCCTTGTAGGAATCGATCAGGTCCAGGCTTTCTCTTGCGCGTGCAGCTTCTCCCTGACCCGGAAAAAGGCGCAGGTATCGGCGATAATACCGTTCCGCTGAAATCAGGATTCCCAAATCGTAGTCGACACCCTTCAACTGCGCCATCGCGGCATCTCCAGCCAAAAGATGTGCGGCCGCTATCCAATCACTTTCTGGATATTCCCTGACTAGGCGCGTGAAGTATCTCTCTGCATCTTCGGGTTGATTGTTCTTCAGATACCAAGTGCCGCAGTGAAAAATTGCATCATCGCTGAAGTTCATGAAAGGATAGTCTTTAATCAGATTATTGAGGACTTCCAGACCTCGACTTTCTGCGTTGACTTCAAGACCGAACAACTTTCTTGTTGCACCGGTCAGATATGAAAAACCGATGTTGTAGCGAATCTGCAATGCTTCTTCGAGGGTCTGGGGACCGGGATCTGATTCGAAAATTTCTTCGGTCACTCGAAGTGCTTCGTCAAATTGACGACTGCCCACAAGAGCGCGAACAAGATCCAGACGGACCCTTGAAATCAGAGGCCCTCGACTCGATCCTTCATCTTCATAAAGGAACAGATCGATGGCATCCTGATAAAGAAATGCAGCTTCTTCTGGATTTCCTGCTTCTACGGCATTGCGAGCATCACTAAGAATTTTCGCAAACTCTCCATCTGCCGGAATCTCCGCAGACTGGAGTGAAAGCATCAGCACCATTAACTGAACACCATTGCAAAAAATCATTCCCCCTGCTTCCCGTGAATCTGGCCCGGCCAGATTGCTCAGACACGTAAGTATCTTAACGAACGAGGCGGCCTCTCCAAGTGATGCGAAATCAGGGAACTGAGGATCTCCCAGCCCCTCAATACGACATCATCAGGAACCTGCCACGTAGGGACACGACCCCATTCCTGAGCTGAATCCGCTCTCAGGTAGTTCAGAAGGGCGTGATCCACGGATATACGCCCTGAATTCCCGGCACACGACTGGCAATGGAATCCCGCTGGCAATTGGAAAACCAACGAATCTACAGGGCTCTCAGCCAGGGGAGATTCACAGCCCGCGCAATTTTCCCATGAGGGCTGGAGTCCGCTGGCTTCGAGAACGGAGTGAAAAAACCGATTTCGCAATCTTCTACGCCCGACTCCCGCCGAAAGCAATTTGAAGTACTGGAGCGTTTCCCTCAGTAATTCATCGTGAGGATCACCCGGCGTAAAGAGTGTCCTCAGAAGATCCAGAGCCAGAGTGG
>NZJA01000110.1 GCA_002691835.1 Planctomycetota bacterium | reverse complement strand
GTGTTGGTGATCGACGCCATGCATGGAACTTCTCAATTGGATATGCGAATCGCCAGGGAAGTCGTCGACCGTTACAAGCCCTGTGTGATTGCGGTCAATAAATGGGATTTGGCGAAAGACAAGACCACGACAGAGGAATACGAAAAGTACCTGACAAGGAATCTGCCTTCTCTTGCCTACGCTCCTGTTTTGTTCATGACGGCACAAAAAGGGAAGAATGTCACCCGGTGCATCTCTCTGGTTCAAAGCATGGCGAAGCAGGCGAACAAGAGAGTCAGCACAGGAGTGCTCAATAGAGCCGTGGATGAAATCCGAAATGGACCTCGACCCCGTGTGAAACATGGAAGAGAACCGAAGATTTCCTATGCGACTCAGGTCGCTGTGATGCCGCCGACGATTGCCTTGTTCGTCAACCAACCCTCCTACTTCACACCCCAACTCAAGCGGATGATCGAAAACCGCTTTAGGGACATGCTTGAAGTTCCTGAGGTCCCTGTGAAGATTTTATACAGGGAAAAGGGGAAAAAGGATGAATGACCCCCAGAAGGGACGCTTCCTCGGTATCGATCCAGGCCTCGCCAAGATGGGCTGGGGAGTCATCGATGTGGCAGGCCCCGGGTTCCGATTGGTCGAATTTGGTTCCTTGAAAACAGGGGGAGATCAGTCTCATGCAGAGCGGCTTCTCGCTGTCGACGTTGAAATTACCCGGGTGATTGAGAAGTTTCAGCCCGAGGCCTGTGCGATCGAAGAGGTGTTTCAGGGGAAAAATGCCCGGAGTGCTCTCGTCGCCGGAGAGGCTCGGGGAGTGTCGATCGTGGCCTGTGCACGACTCGGTTTGCCGGTAAAAGAGATTTCTGCCTCTGAAGTAAA
The DNA here is from genome assembly GCA_002691835.1 of Planctomycetota bacterium. The sequence continues at coordinate 7,610 of NZJA01000110.1, read as the reverse complement.
ATTGGGGGTGACCGGCAATGGTCGAGCCAGCAAAGAGCAGGTTCAGGCCATGGTTCAGCGGATTCTAGGGCTTGCAGAGCCTCCCAAACCCGCTGATGCGGCCGATGCCTTGGCAGTGGCGATCGTCAGGGCACAGAGAGATCGCAGGTCCATTTCAGTCGTATCCCCCAGGAGCGGTGGCAGATAGAGCCGAGTGTGGCTAGACTTTGCCAGATCAGATTGCAACGGTCGGCTCCAGCGGAGGCGGCCAAATGAGAGGACTTTCATGGCCAAGGAAGAGCCGATCGAGGTTACAGCCGTCGTCAAAGAGGCTTTGCCGAATACGACATTTCGCTGTGAGCTTGAGAATGGTCACACCGTACTTGCTCACATCAGTGGAAAGATGCGCAAGCATTACATCCGGATCAACCCCGGGGACAGTGTGACTCTGCAGATCTCTCCCTACGATCTGACCAAAGGTCGAATCGTATACAGGGAACGATAGGATTCCATGACGGTAAATCTTCAATCAATTTGTCTCAGGGGTGGATTCTTCCTGCTGGTGTCTCTGTGCCTGGCTCTTCCTTTAGAGGCCCAGCGACCTGTCGGTGAGAGATCTGTCAAGTCGAGAATCGATCAAGAGGTCAAGCACGCGACCCAGTCGGTCACAGGCAGAGAGTGCCTCGATCACGTGTCATGGCTCGCGGATGATCTCCGAGGTGGTCGTCTTGCTGGTACAGTCGGCGCAGTCGATGCCGCTCGCTACATTGAAAGATTTTTTCGCAATCAGGCTTTGTTACCGGGGGGGGCCGACAACCAGTGGCGGCAAGGCTTTGTGATTCCGGGAAGAACGGGTCAACGGGGTCCTCTGGCGACATCCAATATTCTGCGTTTCAAGGTTTCAGAAGAAGCGTTGCGATCAGTCAATCTCGCCTATGGGGATGAGTTTTTGCCTCATCCGAATTCTCCAGATGTACAATTTAGTCAAGATTGTGCATTTACGCTCATCGCGCTCGATGTCATCGATCAGTTAAGCCGTGATCCCCTTGAGGGTCGGATCGTTGTTCTGCCAATTTCGGAGCCACTGTCTTATGAGGCACTTTCGAAGTTGTGTGATGAGTTTCAGCAAAGAAAAAGCACCGGACTCATTCTTGTGGGGGCGGGAGCCACTCCCTCTGATTCCGAATCTGTCGATGCCTGGTCTCGCTCAACAGGGAATCTCCTCTCGATCCCGGTAGTCAGGGTTTTCGGAGACGGCTGTGAGAAGCTATGGAAGATTTCAGGGCGCCCAGAGAGGTCATGGACTTTTCAGGCGACTGACGATGGACCGCTTCACATGGGGCGGCCCAGAGTGGATATGGAAATCCGGCGGCAAGGTCGCGACCTGAGCCTCGGAAGCAACGTGATCGCCCGATTCATGGGAACAGATCCTGAACTTCGATCCGAATTCGTCGTCATCGGTGCTCATTACGATCACGTCGGTATGGGAATGGTCGAGGGATTGTCTCGTGGAGGAGAAGGGGAAATCCATAACGGAGCAGATGATAATGCCTCGGGTGTGGCTGCTCTGCTGGAGATTGCGGAAGCCTACTCGCTCGCTCGGCTGAGACCCAAAAGATCTCTGCTTTTTGTGGCTTTCGATGCCGAAGAGATGGGATTGCATGGGTCGAGTGCTTTCGTCGCCAGTTCTGGCTACGAACAAGATCTCTTCCATGGAATGATGAACCTCGACATGATCGGTCGTAACGAAATCACGACCGTTAAGGTCGGCAAACGTTCGAGTGACATTGCTCTCGGTGAGCATATCAGTCGAGGTGCAGAGGTTCTCGGATTGACGATCGACGAAGAGGGAATGGAATCCTTCCTCGACCGGTCCGACCAGGCACCGGTTCGGAGAGCTGGAATCCCATCGGTCTTTTTCTTCGGGGGACTTCACGACGATTACCACATGCCAGCGGATGATGTCGAGGGAGTCCTTCCTGAGAAAATCTCCAACGTTGCACGATTGGCATTCTTAACCAGCTGGTTTATGGCGAATGAAGCAGAGTCTGACTCCGATTCAGGGACAGCCTCGGACTGATCAGTCTTCAGAGCNCGATCAGTCTTCAGAGCTCGATCAGTCTTCAGAGCTCGATCAGTCTTCAGAGCTCTTGGATGCGCCGTCTCGAATCGCTTCGACGATGTCAGAGTTGGCCAAAGTCGTCACATCTCCCAGTTGCCGTTTTTCTGAGATGTCTCTCAATAGACGGCGCATGATTTTTCCAGATCGTGTTTTGGGGAGATCTGGGGTAAAGACGATGCTGGCGGGCTTGGCGATCGGGCCGATCTTTACGGCCACATGTTGCCGTAGCTCCTGAATCAGTTCTTCACTACCGGTGGAGTCTCCCTTGAGAACGACGAATGCTGCGATGGCTTGACCTGTGGTGGAGTCACTCCTGCCAACGACTGCGGATTCTGCAACATCATGGTGATCGACGAGGGCACTTTCGACCTCAGTGGTGGAGATATTATGTCCTGAAACGAGCATGACATCGTCGACTCTTCCCAGAAGCCACATGTATCCCTCTTCATCGAGTTTGCAGCCATCACCTGGAAAGTATAGATTTTCGAATCGACTCCAGTAAACGTCTTTATACCTCTGAGGATCCCCATGGATTCCTCGAAGCATGGAAGGCCAGGGGTTACGGATCACCAGTAAGCCACCACTCCCATGTGAGACTTCATGACCCTCCTCATCGACGACGATCGCGTCGATACCTGGATAGGGAGTGACTGCAGAGCCAGGCTTTGTGGTGGCGATGCCGGGCAGTGGGGTAATCATGATTGCGCCGGTCTCAGTTTGCCACCAGGTATCGACGATCGGGCATCTCGTTCCACCGATGAACTCATGGTACCAAATCCAAGCTTCGGGATTGATGGGCTCTCCCACTGATCCGAGGAGCCTGAGACTGGACAGGTCTTTGGACAGAGGGATCTTTTCGCCCCATTTCATGAAGGTTCGAATGGCTGTAGGTGCTGTGTAAAAGATCGTGACAGCGTATTTCTCGATGAGATCCCACCAACGGCCCTGGTCCGGGAAGTCAGGGGTTCCTTCATAGATAAGGCTGGTCGCCCCATTCGCAAGGGGGCCGTATACGAGGTAGGAATGCCCAGTCACCCAACCACAATCTGCGGTGCACCAGAAAAGATCTGTTTCTTTGATATCAAAAACATTTCTGAATGTACTGCTGACGCCGGTCAGATATCCGCCACAGGTATGGACAATCCCCTTGGGTTTCCCGGTACTTCCGGAGGTATAGAGGATGAAGAGGAGGTCTTCTGCGTCCATCTCTTCTGCTTCCAGGAACTCTGGTTGCTGGGGGACGACATCATGCCACCAGTGATCACGAGAGTCATTCCATTGAACTTCGTTCTCACATCGTTGGAGGACGAGGACACTGGAAACAGTCTCTTGGTTCAAGAGCGCTTGATCGACATTATCTTTCAGGGGAACGACCTTCCCTCTGCGCCATGATCCGTCTTGTGTAATGACTCCTTTGCAGGAGGCGTCATCGAGGCGTTCTCGCAGACTGTCGGCGCTGAAACCACCGAAGACGACAGAGTGCGCAGCTCCAATTCTTGCACAGGCCAACATGGCGACGGTAATCTCCGGGACCATACCCATGTAGATGGCTACGGTGTCACCTTTGCCAATTCCCATTTGCTTGAGGGCCCCGGCGCATTGACAGACTTGGGCCAACAAGTCTGAGTAGGTCAGGCTGATGGAGTCGCCTGGTTCGCCCTCCCAATGGAATGCCACACGATCCGGATGGGATTTTACGTGGCGATCGAGGCATGATTCTGTGACATTTAACCGCCCGCCTTCAAACCAGCGATAGAAGGGTGCATCGGAAGAATCGAGGAGGGTGTCCCAGGGCTTTCTCCACTCAATCTTTTCCGATTCTTTTGCCCAAAATGCCATGGGGTCAGCGGAGGCTTCCTCATGAATTCCTCGTTGAGCATTGGCTTCTGCCGTAAATTTCCCGGGTGGATCAAAGCGTCTTTCCTCGTGGAGAAGGTTTTCGATGGCATCGGACACGGCAGTTCCTCCTTTTTCCAAGGGCAAACGCTGAATATAACGATCAGGAACGCCGGGATCGAGAGATGAGATAGGGATCTGTTTCTCGGTCTTTTCTCAACAGATTTCGCCGTTAAACTAATGCTGTTTCATGAATTTTGCACAACTGGAGACCCTGCCAATGGTTCGCCTCATTCGTCAGCCGATTGCTTTACTTCTCACAGTAATTCTCCAATTGTTACTGACGGGTCATTCCACGGAAAACCTGTTTGCGGCAGCCGGTTCCGGAGAGTTTCTGAATTCTACAGTCTCTTCTCAAGCGATTGCTCGGCAGTTCGTCAAGGGTGGAGATATGTCTGCATGCTTCAACCCTGCCGGCGGTTGGAGTGTTGTGGATGGAGTGGTCACGGGAACAGGTCGAAATAGCTTTCTCATCGCAGATCATGAGATTGGAAAAGGCAATTTCGATATTGAGCTGAATCTCACCCTCACTCAAACCGACGCAAACTATGCAGCCTTCGAACTAGGGCAGGGGGCCATCATCCTTGGTGGAGATGAAGGGAAACTGATTTTTAGAGGTTTTCCGAAGTCCAACACTCGCCAAGTCATCACGGATTTGAGCAGTGTTGTTCAATCTGGGAAACCCTTCACTTTGACGGTCCGCCGACGGAATCAGAAGATTCAGGTGTTCATCGAGGGCAAGCGACTTCATCAGGTCGAGGGGATTCGACAGGATATTGGTGAAATCGGAGTTCTTGCGGGTCATGGAACCGTTCAAATTCATCGATTTAGGGCTTCAGGAAATTTACGTGAAGGACGCCGCACGATTCGACTGAATCACGAAGCGCTGGCCGCCTTGAAGCAGGATGATCGAGTCACCTTAAGCCTTGAGGCCGGAATCGACTTTTTACTCTCCGAGTCTCAAGCAGATCCCGAAGGAATCCTTGAGGGGTCCCATCCTGAGGCGATTCCCGGTGCCAGAGCTCTCGAGTGCTACGCCCTGATCACTGCTGGTGTAGATCGAGATCATCCCGTGCTGCGAAAGCACTTCAAGGTGATCGAAGATTCGATTCCGGCCGCTGAACGAATGTACGATGTCTCTTGCTGGGTGTTTGCTCTCGATGCTGCGATCACCCAAACCGAGCAGGATGCGTTGATGGAAGCGGGGGTGGATTCTCTGCCTCCTTCCGTTCTCAGCAAACTGGCACGGAATCACCGTAATAATCTCAAGGATGCTGCCGAGATTCTCTTAAAGGGACAAAATGAAACTGGTGGCTGGCGATATCAATCGACGAGTACGGATGCCGACACTTCGGTGACTCAGTTTGCAGTTCTTGCCTTGGCAGTGATGGCACGAAGAGGAATCTCCATCGAACCGGAAGTGTGGGAAGGGGTGAGTCGCTACATCCTTTCTTGTCAGGATAAAGATGGCCCTACCGTTAAGCCCGAAATTACCCTTGCTCCTCCAATAAGCGAACCGGAGGAATCTGGTTCAGGGAAGTCGAGTCGGAAAGATGGCACAGGGGTAAAGGAGAAACCAAAAGTCATGCCTCCCCTGACGGGAGAAGAATTCCTGGAAGCTCAGCAGCGAGGTTTCCGTTATGTTTCCTCAGGTGACTCTGGAAATTGGAATATGAGCTGTGCCGGGGTGTCTTCTCTTATGGTGGCTTATGATTATGGTGCAGAGAAGTTCTCGCCAGAGTTCCGTAAGACATTGCGGGATTCGATTCGTGATGGTGTTGCATGGTTGATCGATCGTTGGGTTCCCACTGATAGCTGTTACGGCATGTACAGTCTCGAAAAAGTTGGAGACTTGGGAGGCATCGAGAAATTTGGTACGCATGATTGGTACCAAGTGATCAGTGAGCATTTGCTCTCAAGGCAATCTTCTGAAGGCTCATGGATCAATATGGGTAACTATGCAGGCCAATCCAGTCGGGTGGACACCGCTTTTGCTCTCCTGATTCTCAAACGGGCAAGTGCCATGCTGACTCGTTCTGCGACCTCTTTTGTGATTTTTTCAGGAGGAGGATCAGCCACGGAATCGGTTCAATCTGAGGACTGGGCTCTCTTGGCGAATTCTGGGCGATCGATCCATCTCCCGACCCTCGTTCGACAGTTACGGCTGCGTCCAAAGGCAAAGCTTCTCAAGATTTTTGAAGAAGTTGTCTTAACGATGCCGGCATATGAACGTCCTAAAATGTTGCGCTATCTTTCTCTGATTGAAGAACGGATGACTTCAAGAGGAGCCCTGAAGAGGTTGGAGAAAATTGCGGAGTTGATTCGTCCCGGTGGATTTGAATCGGCTGCTGAACGGGATGAATGGGGTCAGGCCTGGCTAACGGTTCAGGAGATTCTTCGCAGGGAAAAATCCAAGTCATCGAGCGATACCGAAGAAGGCGCGAATCCACCGGTGCACTACGAAGATGGGCAACATGAAAAATACCTGATCAATCTGGCACGGAAAGCTGGAGAGAAGGATGACGAAACGATGCGTGAAGTCGCCATACGAGCCGCCATCCAGCTCGGTTGCGATTCGGTAGTGGAGTTATTGATCGAAGATCTTTCGGCCTCATCTGAGCATATGAGGGTTCTCGCTTACGGAGGGATTCGAGCGATTCTTGCCGATTCTCCGCCGGATTATGATCCTCAAGCCCATCCTGAAAACAGTAAAGCGGATGCGACCCGAGTGGCGGCGTGGGCTCGATCCCGACTGCGCTAGGCGGGCTTCAGAGGCGTATTTTTATCGGTTGAAGCCTCGAACAGAGAATGCTGGGAATATCAGCCGTTTTGATCCTGAAGACTGTTTGAATCCATAGGTTATTTCTGTGGATCCTGTGCCATTCGCCCTCTCCCGTGTTCACATATCCCTCAGGGGATACCGTCCGTTGTCGGCGGGGGAATCCTTCCGGAGTTGCTCGATTCACCCCCGGGAGTTCGTTACCATCCGGAGGTCTGGCAAATGGATCACTCCTAGTCCTGTGAGGCTGAGGGTGAGTCCGGGATCAGGAAAACTACCGACAGGAAAGGGGCGCTGAAATGCCCGTTCAGGAAACCCGACAGGGGATTGATTACAGAGTGAAGGATATTCAGCTGGCGAACTTTGGTCGCCAAGAGATCCTTCTTGCAGAAGAAGAAATGCCGGGCCTGATGGCTCTGCGCGAAGAGTTCGGTGATTCCCAGCCACTCGCTGGAGCAAGAGTTTCCGGATCTTTGCACATGACCATTCAAACGGCGGTTCTCATCGAGACTCTTGTCCATCTTGGCGCAGAGGTTCGTTGGGCATCCTGCAATATTTTCTCTACTCAGGATCACGCTGCAGCCGCAGTCGTCGTCGGGCCAAATGGCACTGTCGATGAGCCGATGGGCGTTCCCGTCTTCGCATGGATGGGTGAAACCCTCAAGGAGTACTGGGAGTGCACTGAGGCTGCCATGACTTGGCCAGATGGTACTTTGCCAAACATGATTCTTGACGATGGTGGAGATGCCACGATGCTCGTCCTGAAAGGGCGTGAGTTTGAGGCGGCTGGTCAAATTCCCGAGTACGACAAGAACGACCCAGAAGAGTGGATGT
>NZJA01000109.1 GCA_002691835.1 Planctomycetota bacterium | reverse complement strand
GGCTGTGCCAAAGCCCGGAAGCTTTTTGCCGAGCCAATAAGTCTGCGATGCTTTCCTTCAAGAGCTTTTCACTGCGATCGCAGCCGAAGGGCCAATTCTTTGAATACTTTCCATAACGAGTATCAACCTGCAAATTGACGCGATTCTTTTTTTTCCCACGCATCACCAACAGGCTTAAGTTTCCTTTTGAACCCATCGCATGATCCAACCCATCGGCGAACTCTGTCAGTGGGCCTTCATAACTGAACTTTCCGACTCCATAACCAAATGTATGAGGCTTGCTAAAAGTACGTTTCCCAACCCCGAGAATACGATCTCCCTTTTCTATTTTTCCTGAGGCGGGAGAGTCTGGGAAAACATAAGCGACTTCTAACTCCTGAGGAGACTCTGGCTCCAAGCGCACCCTTAAACCGGTCAATCCAAGGTGGATAAACCAGCCACCTGTTTCAGCATCAGGGCCCACTTCAGTTTTGACGTCATACTTCGGATTATCCAAACGGACAGAACTTGCGGAAACCAACCCCATCAAGCTGCAGAGACAGAGAACCGCCAAGCCAATTCGTTGAAGTGAAAAACTGATGAACATCTTGAGCCTTTCAACTGAAGTTAGTCGGATGGTGACGTTCTATCGTATTCGTCACAACCCCCTAACAGAGCGTTGCTATCCCCTTGATGACGGTACGTGCATGACGCTTCTTTGAAAATTGATCAAAGTTCGCCTTTATGCTTTTGCCAACAGTTCATTTATTTTTATCGCTGTTGCGCATGAGACCCTCTGCTGGGCTCTTGAAAATGCTTTGAGAATTGGGCATTTAGGAGTGGCGGTCGAAATCCGCATGGTGCTGTTTGCGCTGGAAGCCAACGGCTTCGAGAGGCAATAAAGAAGCCCTAGGGTCTTGCAGACAAATCCCAACAGGCTTTCAGTCTAGACACAAAAACAGCCATCAGGTTCTACGAAAGAACCCGATGGCTGATGTTGATCAGGAATCGCTCTTGCGAGTCGGTACCTTTTCACGAATACGAGTGGCTTTACCCACACGATCACGCAAGTAGTAAAGCTTGGCACGGCGAACGCGTCCGCGACGCTTGACGTCGACCTTTTCAATCCACGGTGAATGGAATGGGAAGGTTCTTTCGACGCCTTCACCGGCGACGATTCGACGCACGGTAAATGCGGAGCGGTTTCCAGCATTCTTGCGGGCAATTACGGTGCCATTGAAAATCTGCACACGCTCTTTTTCGCCCTCGACGATGCGCACATGCACATCNACNCTGTCGCCGATNTCGAAGTCGTGTTCTTTTTTATCCTGTGCGGACTCGAAGTCCTCGATCGCTTTCGCCATCATTCTTCTCCCGGAACCCCCTGGGGCTCCTGTTCACTCGTCTCTGTTGTCTCCGCCGCCATTATGACTACGGCCGGAAGACTGCCTTCGGGAATCCCGTCGGCGCCATTCTTCGATTGCCCCGTGATCTCCACTACGGAGGACCTCGGGAACCCCTCGCCCCCGGTACTCGGGGGGTCGGGTCCAGTGCGCGTGGTCAAGACCCTCGGCACCAGGCCATTCATTAAAGGAATCGCGTAAAACCGATTCCCCGTCTCCGAGAACCCCCGGCAACAGCCGGATAGCTCCCTCCAAGATCGCCATTGCAGGCACTTCACCTCCTGAGAGCACATAATCCCCAAGGGAAACATGCTGCCAGGGATAGGCCTCAACAATCCGTTCGTCGTATCCTTCGTAGCGACCGCAGAGGATCACCAAGCGCTCTGCGCCGGCGAAGTCTTCGAGGTCACCCTGCCCCAACTGCCGCCCTCGCGGACACATCAGCAGAAGCTTTGTTCCTTCCGGCGCCGTCTCGCCCGGTTGAAGCCCCAAAACATCGAGGGCCCGAAAGACGGGTTCCGGTTTCAGTAACATTCCCGGACCTCCCCCATAGGGTCGGTCGTCTACCGTGCGGTGACGGTCCTCGGTGAATGCGCGAAGGTCCACTGTTCGGATCTCCACCCGGCCCTGCTTGCGGGCCACCCGCACCATTCCGTGCTGGAGGAACTCATCAAAGAAGTTCGGAAAGATCGTCAATATGTCGATCTGCACCGGCTTCTCCGAACCGCTGTCGCTCAGGAACTACCCTGTGCCTTCTTCTTGGCACGCTGGTCCGCACGGCGACTCTTTTTTGCTTTGGGCCAATTCACATCGACCTTCCGCAAGAAAGATGTCACGGTCTCGCTTGGGCGTGCACCCATATCGATCCAGTGCTGAACCCGATCGACATGAATCTTCACACGCTTCTCAGCATCGTCGACCATCGGGTCGTACCAACCAAGGGTCTCCAGGGATCTTCCGCCCCGGGCATTTCTTTTTTCGATGGCCTCGATGCGATAGAAAGGCCTATGGGCCCGTCCGCACCTTTTGAGACGCAAGGCTACCGCCATGTTCGTCACTCCTCGTATCTGCACAAAATTATCATGAGCTCCAAGAGCCCTGCTCAGGGACCGGGCATACCGATACCCCGGCTCATTCCCCTTTGGGGGGAACGACTGAAATTACTAGGATGGCCCCAAAGCATCAACAGCGACCGCCGAATTTGGCCGATTCATCTGGGAAAAAAGCAGATTTGGAGCCGAATTGGGAGTTTCGACAGGGCTTCAGCGGCGCCGAGACTTCTTTCGGCGCTGACGCTCCTGCTTCTTCTTCTTGCGTCTTTCGTCTTTGCTGGGGCCCGATTTGGGCGATCCGGGACCACCCGGCCCCCCCATCGCTCCCCCGAGACCCGGAATTTGGGGCATCTCTCCCGGTAATCCCTGCGGCATACCCTGCGGCATTCCGGGTAGTCCAGGCATCCCTCCCGCCGCAGGATTCTGCAGCTGATCGAGACCCTGTTTCATATCACGCATCCCTTTGAGCTTGCCCATAAAGCCGGACTGCTTCTTAAAGCCCTGCATCATTCCCTGCATCTGTTTGAACTGTTTGAGCAGGTCATTCACTGCTTCGAGAGGCCTTCCGGCTCCTGTTGCGATCCGGCGACGGCGGCTGGTGTTGATGATTTCCGGACGCTGACGCTCCTTTGCCGTCATCGACTGGATGATGCTTTCGACGATCACCAGCTCATCTCCTTTGAGATCCATCTGGTCGACCTGTCCCCCAAGACCGGGGATATGAGAAAGCAGATCCTTGAGGCTGCCCATCTTTTTGATCTGACGCAGCTGCGAAAGGAAGTCTTCCAAAGTGAAGTTGGCCTCGAGCAGCTTCTCCTGCATCTCGGCCTGTTCTTTTTCATCGATAAACTGCTGAGCCCGATCGACGAGTCCGACTACGTCTCCCATGCCGAGAATCCGTGTCGCCATCCGATCGGGATGGAACTCATCGAGTCGATCCAGCTTCTCACCGACACCGACAAACTTGATCGGCTTACCGGTGATCGCTTTCACTGAAAGCGCCGCTCCCCCACGGGCATCCCCGTCCAATTTGGTAAGAATGACTCCGGAGAGCTCAAGAGACTGGGAAAACGCTTCCGCAGAACGAACCGCATCCTGTCCCGTCATCGCATCACAGACAAAGAAGGTCTCATCTGGACGCGTCTTGTCCGCGATCTGCTTCAGTTCACCCATCAACTGATCATCGACGTGCAAACGGCCGGCAGTATCGAGAATGATGACATCGCACTTTTGCTCGCGAGCCGCACCGAGAGCGGCTTCGCAGACCTCGGGAGGGGTTAACCCTTCTTGATGAAACACCGGCACGTCAAGCTGGCGACCCAACACCTTAAGCTGTTCGATCGCAGCGGGTCGCTGCAAGTCTGCAGCCACCAGCATCGGGCGCTTCTTTTTTCTTTCGGTGAAATATCGAGCCAGTTTTCCGCAAGTGGTCGTCTTTCCTGAACCTTGCAAACCCGACATCAAAATGACGGTCGCTCCCGATTTTTTCCAGGCGATCTCATGATCAACCGGGCCCATCAGGTCGGTCAGTTCATCCTGAACAATCTTGGTAAACATTTGGCCCGCATCGACACCTTCGATGACCTCTGCGCCCAATGCAGCTTCGCGAACCCGCTTCTCGAAATCCTTCACCACCGGCAGCGAGGCATCCGCCTCCAGCAACGCACGACGAATTTCCCGGCTCGTCTCCTTGATCACCTCTTCGGTGATCTTTTTGCCACGAAGGCCAGAGACGATATCAGTGAGTCTTTTAGTCAGCCCGCCAAGCATGATTATTCCTGTTTCTCAAGAGCGGCGGTGTTGACGCATTGCACATCGCCGCCCAAGTTTCTCAATTTTTGATCCATGTCCTCATAGCCGCGCTGAAGATGATAAACCCTGTTCACGTGAGTTTCTCCTTCAGCCATCAATCCAGCGATGACCAGGCATGCACTGGCTCTCAGATCGCTCGCCATCACCTCAGCTCCTTGCAGCTTTGAGCCGCCTTCGATGATCGCGGTCGATCCTTCCTTGCGAACCTTGGCGCCGAAACGACGCAGTTCTGAAAGGTGTGTAAACCGGTCAGGGAAGATCTTCTCGGTGATCAGGCTGACACCCTCTGTCTTGCACAACAGAGCCATCAAGGGCCCCTGCAGATCTGTCGGGAAGCCTGGGTAGGCCAGAGTCGCGACGTCGATAGGAGAAACTTTGTCCACTCCTGTCACGGTGACGCTGTCTTCTCCGATTTCGACAGGCACGCCAATCTTTTGCAAGATCGATATCAACGCCATGTTCTCATTCGGTCGGCAGTTCTCTACCGTCACCCGACCACCTGCGGCGGCTCCGGCGATCATGTAGCTGCCAGACTCAATCCGATCGGGTGGCATCTCAAAAGACACGCCTCCCAAATTCGAGAAGCCATCCTGGCCGACACCCTCAATCCGAATCGTCGGAGAGCCTGCGCCCTCAACAACCACCCCGATGGCGCGCAAGAATTCGGCAGTCCCAACCACTTCGGGTTCGCAAGCCGCACCTTCGATCACACTGACCCCATCGGCGCCGGCCGCAGCCATCATCACATTCTGTGTTCCCAGCACTGTCGGTCCCATCGGGCCCGCCAAGTAAACTCTTCCACCCCGCAACGGACCGCGAGCATGGATGTATCCATTTTCATAACGAATCTCTGCACCCAAAGCCTGCATGCCCTGAATGTGGAGGTCGATGGGCCTGTCGCCGATGTTGCAACCTCCTGGAAGCGAAACCACAGCCTCACCTCTGCGCGCCAGCAGTGGCCCAAAAGATGAAATCGAGGCGCGCATCTTGCTCACCAACTCGTGGGTCGCAGTGACGGGTCCTTCCGTCGGGACTTCTATCGCCACCTGCTGATCTCGCTCCTCGATCTCGGCACCGAGTTCTCCGAGGATTCTGAGCGTCGTCTTGATATCGCGAAGTCGTGTGGGAACCCCCTTCAGGAGAAGAGGCCCCGGCACCAGCAGACTGCCGAACAGAATCGGCAAACTTCCGTTTTTTGATCCGGAAGCACGCACTCTGCCATTGAGGGCATTTCCGCCCTTGATTACAAACTTATCCAACTGGAGCCTTTCACCGTGAAGCCGGGTGAGAAAATACGGCCTCTGAAACCCGGTCCCTTGCAGCGCATTCTCGATTGTGGCGGACAGGATCGAAGTGTCAACGGTCCGTTAGCAAGCACTGCTCTTCAGGATGCATCATCTTGCGAGTGCACGTAGATGGCTCTGGGAATTGAAGCCAGGTCCTCACGGATCTCCACTGACCACCCCGACTTGCGAGCCACTTCAGCGATGGCTGGAGCTTGGCCAAACCCACACTCCAAGAGTAGCCCACCTGAGCGCTCCACCCTTCCCTGCAGTCCGTGGATCAAAGTGCGGTAGTGACCAAGTCCATCTCCATCAAGGTGATCGATGAGAGCCACTTCCGGTTCGTAGGCCGCTACAGCGACCTCCAACTGTGGATCTCCTGGCACGATGTATGGCGGGTTCGCGATGATGAGATCAAAGGTGCCCTCAAGAGGTTCAAAGTGGCTTCCCAAATGAAGTTGCAGTCGTGAGTCCAGTTGATGGCGGCAACTGTTGCGGCGCGCCACCTCTAAGGCCTGGGGACAAACTTCGACTCCGACCCCCGTCACCCCCGAATTCTCGAGAGCCACGGACCCGAGAACAGCCAATGAACCCACTCCGATCTCGGCGATCCGAGGCTGATCGACGGATGACAGGATCTGCAAAGCCCAATCGACCAGCAATTCGGTCTCCGGTCGAGGAACGAGAACTTCCGGAGTCACCTCAAAGGCATGGCCATAGAACTCCCACTCACCCAAAAGATGGGCAAGGGGCTCACCCTTCGCCCGACGGACGACAGATCGGCGAAAGCTCTCTGCGATCTCTTCAGTGATGGGGAAATCCCGATGCAATTGCGGGTCCCGATGGTCGATTTGCAAAAGGTGAGCAAGTAACCAGCGAGCATCCAGATCGGGGGCATCCGAATTAGGGAGATCAGCGATCGCTTGCTGGATCAGGTTCCGGGAGTTCGCCATCGATCCCCGATCAAAGCGCCTGGACGCGCTCTTCCCTGTCATGGGCTTCAAGCTGGTCGAGGAGATCATCGATGTCTCCGGTCATGAATCGATCCAGATTGTAGAGCGTGCAATTGATGCGGTGGTCACTGATGCGATTCTGCGGAAAGTTATAGGTGCGAATACGATCGCTGCGATCTCCACTGCCGATCAGAGATCGGCGAAGAGCATCTTCTTCTTCCCGTTTTTCGCGATCCGCCAGCTCCTTCAGGCGAGTCTTCAGAAGCCGCATGGCTTTGTCCCGATTGCGATGCTGAGATTTTTCATCCTGCATCGAAACGACAACCCCGGTCGGCATATGTGTGATCCGAACCGCACTCGAAGTTTTGTTGACGGACTGTCCGCCAGGCCCTGAAGCACAGAAGGTGTCGATCCGCAGATCTTTGTCTTCGACCTGAATCTCGGATTCTTCTGCCTCCTGCATCACCGCGACTGTGATCGCTGAGGTATGGATTCGTCCTTGGGTTTCAGTTGCGGGAACCCTTTGCACCCGATGCCCTCCCGATTCGAAGCACAGACGAGTAAAAGCTCCTGAACCGCGAACGGCAAAAGTGATCTCCTTGTATCCGCCGAGATCGGTGGTGCTTTCGCTAAGAACCTCGATCTTCCAGCGTCGCTTTTCAGCATAGAGACTGTAGAGGCGATACATATCGGAGCAGAAAAGCGCCGCTTCTTCACCACCGGCCCCTGCCCGCACCTCAAAGATGCAGTCGTCGCCGCCTTCGACCTGTTGATCCAGAATCGCCATCCGAATCGCACGAGCTCGGTCACGGCCTTCTTGCTCAAGATCAGGGAGTTCTGCTTCTGCCAACTCTTTCAGATCCGGATCGTCGCCACTGTCGAGAATCTCTCGAGCCTCTTCCAGGGAAGCCAGTGATTTGCCGTAGTCCCGATACAGGAGGACCATAGAGGCCAAAGAACCGTGCTCCTTCAGCAAGTCCTGAAACTTGCTGCTGCCTTGCTGGTCCGGATCGGAAATCAACTGCTCCAGCTCGACAAATCGATCCTCCATCGCTGACAGCTTGTCCATCAGATTGCCCTCGATCGGTTTTTCGAGGAAGTCAGAGGTGTCTTTATCTGCGGAAGACATGAGGCTCATCTCTTTGAAAGCGAAGAAATACGTACCAATGAATCGACAAAACTGGGGCCGGAAAAAAGCCATCTCTGGCTTCTGTCCGGCCCCAGTCTGAGTCTGGATTTAGGAATCAGCGTCGGCAGGCTTTTCTGCTTCGTCGCCACCCTCTGTGGTCTCTTCCGCTTTCGTCTCTTCGGCAGAGGCTTCAGCGGCAGGAGCTTCTTCGGTGCTGGCTTCTGCAGCTGGGGCTTCTTCTGACTTCGGAGCTTCCTTAGCAGGAGCTTCAGCGGCAGCCTTTTCAGCAGCAGCAGCTTCTTCAGCAGCCTTGGCAGCGGCCTCTTCTTCGGCCTTCTTTTTCTTCTGCTCAAGGATCGCTTTGCGACGATCTTCACGCTCGGTCTTGCGCTCGGCAGCGACCTTGCGATCGGCTTCTTCCGCCTCAAGCATCTTGCGGTGCTTCTCCTTGGACTCCTCCTCGGCGGCGGTAATCATTTCGGAAGCCTTGCCCTCTTTCCAGTCGAAGCGCTTCTGGAACTTCTCCACCCGTCCGGCAGCATCGACGAAGGTCGACTTTCCGGTGTAGAAGGGGTGGGAGGCGCTGGAGATGTCCAACTTGAAGAGAGGGTACTCCTCGCCGTCTTCCCATTTGATGGTGTCAGTGGTTCTGACCGTTGAGCGAGAAAGGAAGGCGAAGTCTGCGTTCTTGTCCTGGAAAACCACGAGACGGTAGTTGTCCGGATGAATATCTTTTTTCACGAGTCGATCTCCATTCGCCGCACTCTGAACGCGCGGCAGCAAACCAGCGGTGACGATATCCCGTTTCCGACGACGCCGTGTCGTTCAGGGGAACCGGGGTCGCTCCACCCACGGAGCTCGCAGATGATCGCCGTTGGGCGAGGGCCTCTGCCGAGTCCGATCTAGAATCGTACGAATTGCCCCTCCTCTGTGCAAGGAAACCGGAGAATTGGCACTTATTGCATGCCTCCCTGCCCCTCCCGTAGGATTCAACCCTGCTTCCCCATCTCCTATGATGGGGAGCCAAGAAGGACGTAAACCATGAACCAGACCCTCTTTCTGCGATTTCGTGACACTCAGGGAGATCACCAATCGGAGATTCTTGAGCGTGAAATGACCCTCGGTCGCACCGATGCCTCGGATATTCGCATCGATGACGAAACCATCTCACGCAAGCACGCACGGATCATCTGGGAAGATGGCACCCCCGTCATCGTCGACGCCGGCAGTCGCAACGGTATTTATCTGAGCGAGGAACGAGTGGAGCGAATGGAGCTCAGAGAAGGGCTCGTTTTTCGTCTCGGAGGCGTTTCCTTCCTGGTCGAGGATCCAACAACCGGCCCGGGGTCGATGCAGATCCATCAGGATCTGCCCCAACAGGGAGTACTCGATTCACTGGTGGTCGATGACTGGGAAATCCACCTCGGCAAAAAAGAAGTCCAGTCGACCAGCGCACAAGATCTGGGCGTCGCGCTCAAACTTTTCAAGGATGCGGCAGAAACCCTGCTGACAGGTTCTGACCTGCAACAAGTCGCCGAAGGCGCTATCGAACTGGCCCTGCGCTCGTTACCAGTGGACCGCGGATTTATCAGCCTTCTCGATGAGAATGGCGAGCTGCAATCCGTGACGGAAAAAAGTCGTGAAGGTCTCTCCGATCAGAATTCGATGAAGCTCTCCAGCACCATCGCCCGCCAGGTCATCGACGAGCGGATCGCCGTTCTGATCCGCGACACCGGCAGCATGGATGATCTGGCCGCCGCCCACAGCATCATGCAAATGAGCATCCAGTCTGCGCTGTGCGCTCCACTGACATCCGGGGACAAAGTTCTCGGCATTCTTTACGTCGACTGCGTGACCCAAATGAAACCGCTTGAGAAGAACCACCTCGATGTTCTTAGTGTTCTCGCATTGATGGTCAGCAGCGCGCTCGAGCAGGTCCGTCTGACCAAATCGGTCGCCGAAGAGAAACGCCGGCGTGAAGAGCTCTCCTGCCGACTGTCACCGAATGTGGTCGACAAGGTCATCGCTGGCGAAGCCGCTCTGGGATCGCAGGATCTGGAGATCACGGTGATGTTCGCCGATATCGTCGGCTTCACGCCCCTCTCCGAAACTCTCGAAGCAAATCAGGTCGTCGAGTTGCTCAACTCCCTCTTCGACGGGCTCACCGAAGAGGTCTTCCGTCAGGATGGGACCCTCGACAAATACATCGGTGACGCCATGGTCGCCTTCTTCGGGGCACCGGATCCGCAAAGTGATCATCCTTCCCGGGCCGTGAAAGCCGCCATCGCCATGCAGAAACACTTGGCCCGATTCAATGAGGAGCATCCGAACTGGCCTGACCTGCAGATGCGCATCGGCATCAACTCGGGAATCGCCACCGTCGGCGATGTGGGATCACAGGCGCGCCGCGATTACACCGTCATCGGTGACACCGTCAATACTGCCAGCCGACTCGAATCTCAGGTAGCGACACCCGGGGAGATCATCGTCGGACCTGACACGGCTCACCAACTGGAAACATCCATCGTCAAAGAAGCGCAAGAGCCGGTCAGTGTGAAGGGGAAAAACAAACTCGTAGAGCCATGGAAAATCATCGGTCTGCAACAAGTTTGATTTTGCGATCAGATCTCTCAGGAAGAAAGATGCTGAGCTGCGGTATCGCCAGCGGGAGGCGACGTCCCTTTATTGCGATCATCTGCGGCTGAGAGGTCGACAGAAATCTCTTCGGTTTTGGGAGACGGCACTGGTTCATCTTCATCGAGCGCTTTAACCAGCGTCTCATCGATCACCGTTTTCTTGCCGCGAATACTGTCTTCAGAAATCTCGAAGAGGATGTCGCGCATCAAGTCCTCCACCACCGATCGCAGTCCACGCGCTCCGGTTCCACGTTCGCGAGCAATGCGGGCAATCTCCCGGAGAGCCCCTGGAGAGAACTCGAGCTCCCCACCCTCCATCTTGAAGAACTGTTGATACTGGCGCACCAGCGCATTGCGCGGTTCGGTCAGCACCTTGACCAGATCGTCTTCTTCAAGAGGCTGCAGTGCCGTGAGTACCGGCAGTCGCCCGACAAACTCGGGGATCATGCCAAACTTGATCAGATCCTGAACTTGAACTTTGCCATACAGGCGAGCACGCTCATTGGGATCTTCGATGTCGGGGAGATCGTTATCGCTCTTCTTTTCATCTCCTGGACGGAAACCCACCTTGCGGGCATTGAGTCTCTCGGCCACCACTTCCGGCAAACCTTCAAAGGCTCCACCGCAGATGAAAAGAATGTTGGTGGTATCGAGCTGGAGATACTGTTGCTCTGGATGCTTGCGCCCTCCCTGCGGAGGAATATTTGCCACCGTTCCCTCGAGAATTTTCAGCAAAGCCTGCTGAACTCCCTCACCAGAAACATCGCGGGTGATCGAAACATTTTGAGTCGCCTTGCCCACTTTGTCGGTCTCATCGATGAAGATGATGCCGCGCTCGGCCTTGGCCATGTCGTAGTCCGCAGCCATCACCAGTTTCAGCAGAAGATTTTCGACATCCTCGCCAACATAACCGGCTTCCGTCAGAGTGGTCGCATCACCGATCGCCAAGGGCACATCGAGAACGCTGGCAAGAGTTTTCGCCATCAGCGTCTTGCCGCTACCGGTCGGGCCAATCATCAGGATGTTTGATTTTTCAATCTGCACATCCTCTTCGCCCTCGGCCTTATCACGAGCGGCCATCGCATCGAGATGAACCAGGCGGCGATAGTGCAGATGAACCGCCACCGAAAGAGTACGCTTCGCCTCTTCCTGCCCGATGACATAGCGCTGCAGCTCTTCGTAGAGATCGCGGGGGCTGGGCACCTCGTCGAGGGTGCGAGGTGCGGTTTCGGTCACCGACTCGCTCCCCTGCTCGGGGTCCGGGTGGATGATGACGTGGCATAGATCGACGCAATCTGCGCAGATAAAGAGGCCTGGAGGCCCGGCGATCAGGCGAGAAGCCTCATGGGCCTGCTTGCCGCAAAAACTGCAGCTCTCCTTGCCTGATTGCCCGGAACCTCCTGAAGACATCATAACGAAACCGTTCAGCTAACCTCTGCGGCAGGCTTCAGAGTCTCGATGACCTGGTCGACCAGGCCGTACTCTTGAGCCTCCCGGGACGACATGAAGAAGTCCAGGTGGGAATCGTCGGTAATACGCCCCTCCGGCTGACCGGAATGGCGGCTGAGGATCTCACTCAGCACTTCCTTGTTGCGCTTGATCTCGTTGGCCTGAATCTCGATGTCCTGGGCGGTACCCTGGGCACCTCCCCAAGGCTGATGGATCATGATGCGCGAATGAGGCAGAGCGTGACGCTTGCCATGGGCTCCAGCGGCCAGAAGGACTGCTCCCATCGAGGAAGCTTGACCGATGCAGAAAGTCGCAATGTCACACTGGACAAACTGCATGGTGTCGTAGATCGCAAGACCCGCGGTTACAGAACCACCGGGGCTGTTGATGTAAATGTTGATGTCCTGGTTGCGGTTGTCAGAAACCAGGAACAGGATCTGGGCGATCACGAGGTTTGCAGTGTGATCGTGGATGGCATCCCCGATAAAGATGATCCGGTCCTTCAGAAGTCGGGAAAAGATGTCATAAGACCTCTCCCCTCGGCCGGTCTTCTCAATGACAAAAGGTACGAGGTTGTCATGAATCTCGTCGATCTTGCGCATCAGGTCGTCACTCATCTCGTGT
>NZJA01000108.1 GCA_002691835.1 Planctomycetota bacterium | reverse complement strand
TGTTGAGTAGTTAAAAGGCTAAGTTTTCAAAGGTTTGCTCATTTGCCAATGCGGTAGGCCTTTGAATACATCACTTAGTTTTCTGCGGTCGGGGATCGCGGAATGAGCCACGTTACATACCGTCCCGATATCGAGAATGAGAAATCTAGATAAGGGATAAGGATACAGATTGTTGTAACTAGGCCGTAACAACAATGATGTATCGCTTTCGACAGTTTTCAGGGGCTTATTCACCCCTGCTCAGGTTTCTTCCATTTAACCTGGGCATTAGCCCCTGAAGCTGTCTTTTTTATCAGCCGAATCAGAAAATTTGATCGATCACTATCTAAGGTGCGTCTAATCCTGGATTTGGAAATATGGAAGAGGGAAATCGGCTTTTTCGACTCAACTCCAAAAGTTCCTGGAGTTTTTGGGGTTCAGATTTTGCCAGATCATCTTTCTCACCGGGATCACTCTTTAAGTAGAAAAGTTTTGTTGCGGCGTTTTTCTTGCCGAGTCTCCTGCGAACGAGTTTCCAGTCTTCAACTCGTATTGCCTGCTGATCTCCATGCTCCCAATAAAGGTGCTTTGTTCTTTTGAAGTTCTTTCCGTCGAAGACTGCAACAAGGCTGTGTCCATCATGAGGGCTTTCATCTTTAATATGGGCGATTTCCAGAAGGGTAGGCATCACGTCTGGAAAGTAGCTCGGGAAGTCGCTGACAGATCCCGGTTCGATCTTTCCTGGCCAGCGGACCAGAAATGGAACTTTCAATCCGCCTTCCAGGACGCTGCCCTTGAGGCCACTTAGTTCGCCAGTGCTTTCAAAAAATTCATGATCGACACCTCCGGCCCATGTCGTGCCGTTATCACTGCTGAACATGACGATCGTGTTCTCGGACAAACCCAGTTTTTGTAAACGGTCGAGTAGAGCCCCGACTTCTTTATCGAGGTGAGTGATCATCGCTGCATAGGCGGCGCGGGGACGGGGGTGAGGCAGATAACTACCCCCAAGGTAAGGTTCTGTATCCCAATCTCTGGGGTATGCATCCAGATCTTCGACAGGCACTTGCAGGGCAACGTGGGGAATTGGGCTTGGGTAGTAGAGGAAGAAAGGTTGCTGTTTTGAATGAGCCTCATCGATGAAGCCAAGAGCCTCTTCAAGAAAGATATCCGCCATATACTTCTCACGCTGATAACGATCATAGTATGCCTGATCGGTGGCGAGGGGCTCATTCAGTTTTTGATGGGCTTTGAACCAGCCGTTTCCTTTGAGGATGTATTTCTCGCCATTCTTCCACAGGTGATTGGGATAGAAGTTGTGGGCCTTGCGCTGGCAGATCACGGTGCAGGAGTGATCGAATCCCTGATTCTCCGGTGCGCCTGTGGTTCCAGGACCACCGAGACCCCACTTTCCAAATACCCCCGTCGTATATCCCGCATTTTTCAGAAGGCTCGCAACATTTCGCGTACCTGAGGGAAGAGGGTATTGGCCTTCAGGTTCAAACTCACCCCAGCCGCCATTTTCCCAATTGTTTCGTACCAGTGAATGGCCACAGTGAAGTCCCGTCATCAGGACACAACGGGACGAGGCGCACACCGGGGCTCCCGAGTAGTGCTGCGTGAATCGCATCCCCTCTGATGCCAGAGCATCGAGCCGCGGAGTCTTGATCTTCTCCTGACCGTAGCTGCCCAGCTCGCGGTAACCGAGATCGTCAGCAAGGATGTAGATGATGTTGGGTGGGGGGTCTTGTTGGATCACACTTTCGGCATTGACAAAGATTGGCAACAGAGAAATCCAGAGCAATGGCATGATCAAGTACTGGAAATTTTTCATTTCGCCTCCTCTCCGGCAGGGTACCCCCTGAGAGATTCACTGCTATGCTGAATCCTTGGCCTAGCCCCGAAAATTGAAATTGAGGACCGTCATCGGAAAACCAAGAGTCATCTTTCTGTGCACAGGGAATTCTTGCCGCTCTTTACTTGCTGAAGCTCTTTGGCGTGAAGAGTCGAGCCAGGGGTGGGAATGTCTCTCCGCGGGCACCCAACCGACAGGAGAGCCCCACCCGATGGCCATCAGGGTTCTTGAAGAGGAGGGGATTCCGACAAAAGACCTCAAGAGTTTGAGTCTCTCCATGTATCAGGAGCAACCTTTTGATCTCGCGGTCACAGTTTGCTCGTCAGCTGCGGAAGAATGCCCTGTTTTTGTTGGGGCTAAAAAGACACTTCATTGGCCATTTCCGGATCCAGCAGATCATGTGGGGGTCGCTGATGAGAGCGAGGAAGGGCTACAGATTTTCAGAGTGGCCAGAGAGGCGATCCGTCAAAGGATCCAGCGCTATTTGGCGGCTTTGGATTTTGAATCGACACTCACTGAATGGGTCGATCAGCTTCCTGGTGACTTAAGCGATGATCGTTTGCACGCATATCGCAGGCTCATTCATGGTTGCGCAGAGATCATGGATAGGCCCGATTCATGGGCACTTCTGCCAGCTGTGATCCAGAAAGAGATGAAAAGTTTCGGTTGGGCGTGGAATGGGATCTACCATCTCCATGGGAAACAGCCGAATCGAAGATTGAATCTGGGTTTCGCAGCGGGCCCACCAGTTTGTGCGACATTGGAAGAGGTTCCTGGTCAACGTAGTGGAATGTGTTTTGACGCTGTCAGGCATGGCCGGATCCTTGTCGCAAAAGATGTCAAAAAATGGCCAAGATATGTTTCTTGTGATGGAGAAAGTGGATTGGCAACCATTGCTTCGATGGTCAGGCCCCTTCTCAATTCTATTGGGGAGGTCATAGCAGTTTGGGATTTGGATTCTGTGGAGCAGATCCATCCTTGCGATGCTCTATTGATGGATGCGCTTCTCGAGGGATTTGGGGCTTTGGGTTGCCCTAGTGAGGATACAGGTCATGGATGAACCAACGATCAGGCTGGCCCAGTTCTTAAAATGGATGGGGCTTTGCGCCACTGGTGGGGAAGCAAAAATCCGTATTCAGGAGGGCGAGATCTCCGTTAATGGAGAGATTGAGACCCGCCGCGGGAAGGTGCTGAGAAACGGAGACAGAGTGACGGTGGAGGGTGAAGAGCATGAAGTTCAACTCGGAAACAATGAAGCTGGTTAGCAGAAGCGGTTGTTCATCTTCAAGAGACCTTCAGAAACTTGCCGACCCCAATGCCCAAGCCGACCATGAGAACACACAGCATCGTCTGTATCATCGATAAAGAGATTCCCTTTAACAGTTGACCATCTCTGAACAGATTCCAGCTTTCTAGACCCAACGCACTCATCGTTGTAAATCCTCCGAAGAGTCCAACAACCAGGAAAGCTCGAAGGCGTTCATCGGTAAAAATTTTGTCACCGAGAGCACCCGAGATGAGTCCGATCAACAGGCAGCCGATGACATTGACGAGCCATGTTCCAGCAATCCCCGGCAACTGAGCGATGATGGAGTCTGAAGAATTAGAAACCCTGCCATCGACCCAAAGATATGCACCATATCGAATCGTCGCCCCGACAGCTCCCCCTATGGCGACCAAATACCAATGCATGCCAGCGACCTCTCTTTTCGGGATACCCTCAGCTCCAGTCTGGAGGGGAAATGGCAATTTGACTACCGGTTGATCCGGTAGAAATATCAGATTGCGGTATCAAAATCTTCAAGTTGTCCCGTTTTCATTGGTTGATATGCCGAGGCTGAGGCACGATGAACGATATCAACCCTACCCCTGAGGAGTCCCCATGCCGAAGATCGAAGAGAGCACTTATCGCTTTCATCTTCGAGCAGTGATGTTCGAGGGGATTTTCGGTGGATTGCTGTGGTCTGCACCGGAGATCGCCCGCAAGGCGTTGGGTGTCGACAATCTGTTGTTGACGCTGATCGTCATGGCTCCGGCAGTGGCCCAGGGTGCTGTGCTCTTCTTTGGCGGTTGGATTTCGCGGACAGGACCCCGCCGATTGTTGAGGAGAGCGGCGACAGTGGGCCGACTGCCGCTGTCTCTGACCCTGTTGTTGCTGGTTCCGGTGATCGCCAACTGGGCACAGACCGATCAGGGATCGAAGTGGGTTCCCTGGCTCTTCCTGTTGCTGGTGACGATTCAGGCACTGGCATCGGTGCCGATCACTTCCGCCATCAATGGAGTGATTCGCAGCAATTACCGCGATGAGAATCGCGGATTTCTGTTTGGAAAGGTTCAGCGCTGGGGAGCTCTGATCTCTGGGGCAGGAAGTGTGATCGCCGGCTTCTGGATGCACTATCAGAATGAAGCGTTCCCGATTCTCTACGCCATTGCCGGTCTCGCAGGCTGGCTTTCCTGCATGATCTTTTCAAAAGTTCCCTTGAGAGACCGCGATTCTGCCGCTCCTGATGCTCCCGACATCCACAATGCCCAGGCCTTGTGGAAGATCCTTGCCCGCGATCGTCGTTTCTTCATTTATGAGATCGGGTTTCTCCTCTATGGGACCGCATTCATGGCACTGATCACTGCCAAACCGATGTGGACCGTCGACAAGGAGTGGCTGGCCCTCGACTGGAGATTTCTGCTGGGTGCAAAAGGTCTCTCCAGTGTGATGATGTTTATCCTGACGCCGTACTTTGGCAAAAAACTGGATCGAATCGGCCCGGGGTGGTTGGCAGGATTCAGTTATTCCGGATTGGCTCTGTATGCCATTCTGTTGGGGTATGCCTCGACTCCGCTGTCATTTCTGTTTGCGGAGATGGTCTTCGGCTGTTCGATGGCGGGGGTCATCCTTGCATGGAATGTGGGCCCCATCTCTTTTGCTTCAGCCGATCAGGGACGTCAGTACATGGCCGTTCATGTGGCTCTCGTGGCTGTAAGGGGTTTGATTGGCCACCCCATCGGAGGCTGGATCGCAGATTTTACGGGTGACCCAAGGAATGTCTTCGTCTTTTCATTGGTTCTGTGGATAGCGAGTGCGGCCGTGATGTTCAGTTTAGGCAAAGGTCCAGCACGACAAGAAAACAAGACTGAGACTTCGTGATACACTGATCTTCGGAGGATTCTAATGGCTAGAAAAAAGCGGGGTCAGCGTTCCAGGAATGATGGAGAAGCTCTCGATGAGGCCTTGGTCTCTCTGGATCGATCCAGAGGGCCCCTGTTTCTCGAGAACCGGGAAAACCCGAAACGTTCGGAAACCCGTCATCCGGACTGCTGTAAGCGACCAGCGAACAAAATGCGGATCTCTGAGCTCGAAGCGATCGACATCGCCAGAGCCTTTCAGGAGAAACCGCATCTGAATGGTAGAACAGACGCGGTTTTGGAACGTTTAGGGCAAGCGATTCATTTTTTGCGGGATAACAGACGTCCACAGGCTTTTGACTGCCCTCTTCTGGAAGATGGCCAGTGCATGGTTCACAAGATCGCCAAACCCATCGAGTGCCTCGCTTACGATCAAGTGGAAGACAGAATCAGTCATGAAGGCAAGAGAAGCATTGAGAGAAGAGATCACTTGAATGAGTCTCTCTTTGGCGAGGGTTGGGATTATCGGGTTATTCCATTTATGTTGATTCGCTATCTTCTCGATGAGGAAGGTCCTGCAACCGGATCGTGTGGCTCGACTCTTCGCAAGGGTCTTCAACGGAATGATCGACCAGCCCAAGAGAGCTGATCGAATCTATGAAAGTGCTGTGATGTCCACACGAACGGTATTGATTCACGATGTCTCTCTCAGGTTGGGGGAGTCCGAGCAGGACTTGTTGAGGGCCGTGACTCGCAAACTCAAGATTGGCCGTCAAAGGGTTCAGAATCTTGAGATTCGCAAGAGATCCCTCGATTGCCGTCGAGGTCGCCCTCCACGCTGGATTCACTCCGTCGTTATCGAAACAGATAGTGCCATCGCAGAACTTTTGCTGGAGAAGGGGCGTGCTCGTCCATGGTCTCCTGAACGTGTTGAGATCCCGGAATACGCCGGAAGCGACAGCCCTGTTGTGATCGGTACGGGACCTGCAGGGCTCTTCTGCGCAATGCGCCTGATTCAGGCGGGGGCTCGTCCACGGGTGATCGAAAGAGGACCTGAGGTTGTCGAGCGATCCCGTCGTTGGAATCGATTTATCCGCGGAGAAGAATTTGAGCCTGAGTGTAATCTTCTCTATGGGGAAGGCGGTGCCGGAGCGTACTCCGATGGAAAGCTATACACACGGGTTCAGGATCCCCGGGTCATCGAAGTCTTGGAAGCTCTTGTTGAGTACGGTGCCCCGAAAGAGATTCTCACCGATGGGCGTCCTCATGTGGGTTCAAATCTTCTTCCCAGTGTCGTCAAGAGGATGCGTAATGATCTCATTCAAAAAGGTGCACAGTTTTTCTTTGATCACCGATTTGTTGATTTTGTGAGTACCGCCCATAAGGACTCGACCCAGTTGACCGGATTGAAGATTGAACACCAGGGGGAAGTGACAGAGTGGGAAGCTGAGACGGTTTTTCTTGCCAGCGGGCATAGTGCAAGAGATGTCTATCGTTGCCTCGCCCGCCATGAAGTTCCGATGACTCGAAAACCTTTTCAGCTGGGAGTGCGAATCGAACATCCTCAGGAAGTGATTAATGCGATTCAATACGGTGATTCTGCCGGTCACTCGCAACTGCCGCCTGCTGATTACAGTCTTGTTGCAAAGAGTGAGGATGGTGAGATTTACTCATTTTGCATGTGCCCAGGAGGAGAAATTCTGCCTTCCAGTGAACGCGATGGATATTTGTGTGTGAATGGAGCTTCTCGCTATCAACGTCGAAGTCCGTGGGCAAACAGTGGCTTTGTGGTCACTCTTGAACCCGAGCATTTTGGAGCAGGAGAAGACCCGCTAGCGGGGATTCTGCTACAGGAGCAGATAGAAAAAGCTGCGTATGACTCTGCGGGTGGCGATTTTGCAGTGCCAGCATTAAGACTCTCGGATTTCCTTTCCGGGGAAATATCAGAAGACCTCCCCGAGTGCAGTTACCCGAGGCCTTTGATCGCGACGGACTTCGCTAAATTTTTGCCAGAGTTTATTTTGGAGCCACTCCGATCAGGGTTACGGGAGCTGGTTCGTAGAATCCCTGAGTTTGATCATGAGCATGCCGTAGTTACTGCTCCTGAATCACGATCCTCGAGCCCGGTGCGAATCGACCGGGATGGGGTTACATTCGAAAGTTCAGGGCTGAGCGGTTTGTACCCTCTAGGTGAGGGAGCGGGTTATGCAGGAGGAATCCTGTCAGCTGCTCTCGATGGTATGAAAGCGGCAGAATCATGGACGACTATGAATCAGTCCTGTTGAAGGGATGACGATGTCCGGGGAATACCAACCGATACCACTGCCTTTCGAGCGCAAGACTGTGGAAGAGATGGAGTCGGTGTCCCTGAATCTAGAAGTGGATCTCGCAACTCGAAGATCTGTCCGCGATTTTTCAGCGGAGTCTTTTCCAAGAGTTTGGTTAGATCGAGCGATTACGGCAGCGAGCACTGCACCGAGTGGAGCCCATCGACAGCCCTGGCACTTCGTGATCGTCGATGACCCCGCACTTAAACGTGAAATCCGAATCGCTGCAGAAGCTGAGGAGCAGAGATCCTACGGTGGGCGTATGCCGGATGAGTGGCTGGAGGCACTGAGTCCCATCGGCACGGATGCCCGTAAGCCGTATTTGGAGATTGCTCCATATTTGGTTGTTCTCTTCGCCGAAACCCAAGGCGTGACTTCGGCTGGCGAAAAGCAGAAAAACTACTATGTCAGCGAATCCGTGGGGATTGCCGCCGGAATGTTTATCAGTTCAATCCATCAACTGGGGCTCGCAACTCTGACCCATACACCTTCACCGATGAAATTTTTGAGAGATCTGTTAAATCGGCCTTCTCGGGAAAAGCCATTTTTGCTCTTTCCGGTGGGGTATCCATCCTCCGATTGCATGGTCCCTGATTTAACCAGAAAAAAGATCGACCAGATTAGAAGTTTTAATCGGGAAGGACGTTCAGCTGATTCCGGGGAGGTGGCGGATGAATCCTGAAGAGATTTTGACCAGCTTGCAGAATCCTCGAATCAAGGCACTGGTGCGCTTACGCGATCGCCGGGATCGAGATCGGGAGAGGCAGTTTGTGATCGAAGGATTTCGAGAGATCTCTCGTGCTGTCGAGGCGAAGCTGCCGCTGGCAGAAGTCTTTACCTGTCCCGAGCTGTATTTGGGTTCACAAGAACATGAACTTCTGGGGAATGCAGCATCAAAGTGTGGGGCACAGATCTGTCATGTATCCCGCGAAGTGTTTCAGAAGATTTCTTACCGAGATCGACCTGATGGGCTGATTGCTCGTGCACCAAAACCGGAGTGGGGATTGAATCGTTGGGATAAGCTGATAACAACCTCGGAGAGTGGTCAGGCTCCCTTGTTTATCGTTGCCCAATCGATCGAGAAGCCCGGGAATTTAGGAACTCTTTTGAGAACCTCTGATGCTGCGGCAGTGAGTGGCTTAATTGTGGTTGATCGGTGCACTGACCTCTTCAATCCCAATGTGGTCAGGGCTAGCGTCGGAACTCTTTTCACAGTTCCGGTGGCTGAGTGTTCGAGTGAAGAAGCACTGCAATGGTTTCGAGAAAATAATATTCGCCTGGTTGCGACCTCTCCTGATGCTCCATCGGCTTATACGGATACTGACCTCTCAGGCCCTATCGCGATCGTCATGGGGAGTGAACAGTATGGGCTCGATGATCGCTGGCTTGCGGAAACAGATCTTCAGGTTTCGATTCCAATGGCGGGGAGTGCAGATTCATTGAATGTAGCTATGGCAACAGCAGTGGTTCTCTTCGAATCTTTAAGGCAGAGGTCTCTTCGTTAACCCATCATTATTTATATCAGAAGCTCTTAATGCAGACTCGATACGGTCCCAGTTAAAAGCAGGGCCGGGATCTACTTTATGAGATCCAACATGCCAATGACCGACGATTCCGGCGACAGCTTGTCCTGAGGGTTCAGGTCTTAATCCCGATTGAACGAATCCCTCTTCAGTTCTTGGAACGATAGGTCTGATACTCGGTATCGCCTTGCAAAGAGCGATGAGCAGCTTTTCGATGGAGGCATATTGAGCTTCCGTGAAATCTCTCTGGAACAGATTCTGTTGATGAATGACGCCTGAAAACATTTGCTGCCTTGCAGGATATGGAAATGCTCCCTCAGCAGACGTGCCTGCCAGTGAAGATTCTTTGAGCCGGATTCCATGCGTACTTTCCTCATAGTGAAGATCAGCTTGTATGGCCTCAGGGAATGCTCCGAAGTGGGCGATTTCAATGCCAATAGATCGATCATTGGCGGTTCCTGCATGCCAGGCACGCTCTTTAACATCCAGAGTTTGATAAATGGTGCCATCGACGTCGATCAGGAAGTGGCAGGAAAGCCCCCGAAGGTCATGAAGAACATGGAAGCACCGACTCGATGATCCACATGCGTCGTAATGAAGAACGATGGTGTCGATGACTTCGGTCAAATCCTCGGGTGTGTAACCCTCTCTCTGGACTCGGTCTTTCCAAGCCTGAGATCCATTTCTTCGCAGGCTGCCGAAACGTAACAAGCGGTCTGGGTGGTCATGGGGTGGACCGACATTCTTTTGGTCATGTCTGTGACCCCGGTAGGCATCAAACCCACCCTTATCAGTCCATAGGACGACTTTGGTCATGGTGTGAAAAAGCTCACCTGCAATCATAATCACGTCATTAGGGCGCTCTGAACGGATCTCAGCGGTATTTTGACAACCTGCAAGTGCGACTAACGAGACCAAAATGACCCAATTCAGTGAGCGTTTGTCTGTTTTTACAAGTTCGATCAAAATTCTCCTCTTGTTAGTCCTGCATTTATGTGTAAGTATAGGTCTTATATGACTAATGTCACGCTTTCCAAATATTGGCAAGCTACTCGCGTACATGTTTATAGATCCAAAGTCAGGGCTTTCTTATAGAGTTGCCCACTGTTTTATTCGGTCATGTTTTGCACGAAGAAATGAAGTGTCGAGAGACATTTCAAGGGTGTTAGAGGCGCTCAGGGATCCTTTCAGGTCCTATTTTCCGTGCGGGATGAAGAGTTCTGGGAAGAGGTTAAGACCGTGAATATGGAGATTGAAATGGACAGTCTTGGAAGACTGGACGTTGAAGCTTTGAAGCAGCTCGTTGCTTTAAAAGAAAACAGCGGAAAATTGAACCGTCTAGAAACCAAAAGGCAGAGGCTCAGAGATGAGTTGGACCGGGTCGAGGATCAAATTCGTGAGTTTCTGGGGCAGTATCCCGAAGTTCAGGGCTACCTGGCCAGTACCAGTGGATCGATGCGCAGATTGACGCCTTCGGGTCGTCGACCTCGCGGTTGGATCCGATCTCAGGTTGAAGAGATTCTCGGAGCTTCCGAATCAGCTCTGACACCTGCTGAAGTACGGGATGAAATCGCCCAACGCCATCCAGAAGAAGCCACCAAGAATCTTTATCTGGCGGTTTTTCAGCATCTGCGTCGACATGACGAATTCGAACAGGATTCAGCAGGCCGTTGGAAGATGAAGTCGACTGAAATAGCCTGAATAGCCTAAGTCTTCCAAGAACTGCCCGTTGCACAGTCAGTGCAGCGGGCAGTTTTTTCGTGACTGATCTGTTACCGAATGAAGAAGACTTGGGTCTGACACCCTCTGGCCCTCCATTCTGCTTCCGAATACTCGAATCAAGGTGATACACTTCCAACAGAGTGACACCGACAAATTTTGTCGGCAGATCAGGCCGAGGCAATTAGGACTACGGAGACTTTCATGAATATAGAGAAGAGCGAAGGCCCTGAAAAAACCAATGAAGGGGCTCAAGCGACGACTCAAACCGGATGCTCTGGCTCATTGCTGAAAAGTATTGTGCTAATCACTGCAGGATCTGCATTACTGGCACTGGCAATCAATAGCCTGAGACCCTCCAAGGCGATCGACCTTTCACGGAATTATTTCCCCAGCATAGAAGCTCCTGATCAGCCTGAAAATAATCTCAACGAGGCCGATACTCAGCAAGACGTGGTTCCAGTCGTCGTCGAGACTCAAATAGATGATGGAATACAGCGCCTGACATTTGAAGATATTCGGGATCATTTCATGACAGCAGAGGATGAGTTTGCCTCAACGGGTGAATCGATTGTTGCATTTGTCGATGCAAGGGTCAGGGACCAGTATGAGGATGGTCATATACCAGGTGCAATCTGGCTATATCACTATGAGTCTGGAGATCTGATAGATGACGTGAGGCCCCAATTGGAAATGGCGTTTTTCATCATCGTTTACTGCAATGGAGGAGACTGTGAAGACAGTTTGCATTTGGCTGCAGATTTAGGGTCTCTCTACGGATTACCTCCGGAGAATGTTTATGTCTACGAAGGTGGATTCAACGAGTGGAAAGAAAACGAAATGCCTGTGAAAACTGGATCGGAGGCACGCTGATGGAAAATTTACGTCGCCTGGATGCGACCGGCTATCCTCTGCTAGTGGCTCGAATAGTTCTCGGATTCGTATTTCTTTCTTATGGCATCGAGAAGTTATCTGAACCGTTGGAATTTCTGAAAAGCATCAAGAACTATGACTTACTGCCATTAGAGCCGGTATGGATACTAAACAGCATTGCAATGACTCTTCCGGTGTTGGAAATAGTATGTGCTTTGGCACTTCTTTCAGGGATCGGCCTGAGAGGTGCTGCCGCAGTGACTTCAGCAATGCTATTGGCTTTTACACCAGCGGTTTATCTATTGGGAAGTAGCCTTGTGGGAACTACTCCGGATTTTATCGGTTTGTGTGATGTCATTGCTGATTGTGGATGTGGATCTGGTGCCATCCCGATCTGCAGCAAGCTTGTTGAAAACTGTGGAATGCTGATCTTGTCATTATGGGCAACTTTTAGTTGTTCAAAAAAGTTCCGTGGGGGACTTGGCGGCTGAAGTCAGTAACTTTAGGCAGTTTGCCTATCATTTTTGTTCAAGCAATCTTTCAAGCGTGGCTTCTAGCAGACCTTCACCACCTGCACCGACTCGGACCCAGGCAATGGTTCCTTTTTTATCGATTAGCACGACCATGGGAATCCCACCGACACGGTATGTGTCAAAAACTTGTTTCCCAGTCACGACATAGGGGTATTCGACACCGAAGCGTCGGCGGAAGTCGAGGAGGTGCTGCAGGAACGCATCCCGGGTCATGCCTCGTACCGTCTGGCCTCGACTCTTGTCATCTTTTTCGGGGAGCCAACCTTGAGCATAAGGCTTTGTGACTCCCAGAATCTGTAACCCCTGATCGCCGAGACGTTTTTGGATCTTGTCGAGACCCGGCATCAACATCCGGCAGGGTCCACACCAAGTCGCCCAGAAATCAAGAAGGACAACATTCCCCTCCAATGATTTCAGGCTCTTCTTTTTTCCACCAAACCAGGTCGTGTTTCCCAATGCTGGTGCTTTTTTTCCAAGCATTGCTAAGCGCACAGCAGAGTTTCGTCGAGCTCTTGCATCGTCGCCATATTTATTGAGATCATCCGTGAGCCTGCTCCATGCTCTTTTCGCAGGAAGGATCTCTCCGATTGCAGCCTTCAGATCACCACTTAGAAGCCAAGCTTCGCGAATCGTGACGCTTCCTGCTTCCAAAAATGGGATACCTTTATTTAGAACGTCCAATGCGCTTTCGATTTTTCCGAGTTCTGCATAGGACTGAGCGAGTGGCAGCATCGTTTTGATTGCGACCTGCTTTTCCGGACCTTTTGTGTCGAGGTAGTTTTTATAAATGGGGTTGAGAGCTTCGACCGCTGTGGAATGCCTACCGTTGAGTTGATGATCTTGACCAATCACTCGTGAGCAACCCAGACGAAGAAGCGCATTCTCATCACCGGAAATAAGAACAGAGAGGTCTTTTCCTTCACAAGCCTTCAGTAAGTCTCTGCGGTGTCGCATGACTGCAGTCAGGTTTCCTTGATCTTCTGCCTGTATGAGAGCTTCATATTTTCCTGCGATATCGTTCACAGATATTAGAGCTTCAGAGTGAGACGGAGCGAGCATGAATAGAAAAGTAGCGATGAAGATGTTCACGGAGCCTCCAGCGAAAGTTGAACTACGAAGCCTATCATAGAATTTTATTGGGTATTTTGTCGATATCACTGTAAGAATTACTTCTCAGCGGAGCGAAGGCAAAATTGGGCGCGTGAACCAGAGGAAGAGTGAAATCATGAATAAGTTGTTGATGGTATCTGTAGTCCTGTTTTTGTTTTCTTCGTTATTACCGGCAGGCCTGCCACAAAATGTGGATGATGAAGTGAAGAACCCGATTTCTGAGCAGCATGATCGTCTCGTACAGGAACAGGGTCGTACCAGCTGGAAAGCACAATTGGATTACACGATGGGTCGCATCGATCCATTGACGGGTGAGAAAAGTCCCAAATATATAGCAATCCTGGGAGAGTCCACCTCACAGATGATCCTCGGGGGTCGTTTTCTTTTGACTCGATCGCGGACTCAAGGAAAGAAGTCTGCGGAGTACCAAATCCTGGGCTATCGAAGTGACCTGAATCAATACTTCTTCGTTGGATTGGAATCGCTACGGACTCCGTTTGGATACCGTTCGGGGAGATATGTCGATGATGATCGAATTCTGAAAGATCCATCTGGTTATGTTACTGAAATAACACGGTTCGATTCAGAAAAGAAAACTGCCGTTTCAAAGGTGTATTTGGGAGAATCAAAAACGCCCTTCTTTGTTTTGAACACTGAACCGAAAAAAGGCAAAGTTTCCAACCTTTTGACTGATCTGTTGGCAGCTAAACCGATTCCGAAAGTGATCAGTACCTCCGACAAGCTCGAGGAACCTGCGGAAAATTACTCTGAAGAGCATCAACTCCTGAATAACTTTGCTGGTGAGTTGGTCGCAGAATCTGAAGAGGTTTCGCCCAGAGCAGGGAGAGTCATTTGTGATGGGCGTTTCCTGGCACTCAGCAAGCTGTCAGATGCCAAGGAGAAAAGAGTGACCAGTCTCACTTTCATCGGATTTGACAGTTCCAGAGGGGCCTTTCAAATGTTTGTGTTTCACGATGAAAGTCCCAATCCGGAATATTACGAAGGGGATTTTGACGGTGTCACGCTGACCTTTCGCAATCCGTTCGCAGGACAAGGGAAAGCAGACCAACCGGTTCTGATCTACCACTTCTCTCCGAGGGGAGCGGGGTTTACCGAATCTGATTTTCGCGAAGATGACGAAGAGAAGCGGCAGCCCGTATTGTTCAAGCAGAGCCGGAATTTCCGCCGCAAGTAATCCGCGTTCATTTCGATAAAAAACTGGCCCGCACTCCTGAAGGGTGTGCGGGCCAGTTCAGTTTTACGGAGTCGATCGATCTCAGGAGAGGTCGAAGCGATCCGCATTCATCACCTTGTCCCAGGCGCTGACAAAGTCGGCGACAAACTGCTCTGTTCCATCGTCGGAGGCGTAAACCTCGGAGATGGCACGCAGCTGGGAGTTGGATCCGAAGATCAGGTCGACAGCAGATGCTCGCCACTTCGGCTCGCCACTGTTGCGATCACTACCTTCGTAAAGGTGCTCACAGCGCTCGGAGACCTGCCATTTCGTTGCTACATCGAGGAGGTTGACGAAGAAATCGTTGGTCAGAACACCCGGGCGATCGGTGAAGACACCGAACTCAGTGTGGCCAGTGTTGGCATTGAGGGCTCTCAAGCCGCCGACGAGGACCGTCATTTCCGGAGCACTGAGCCCAAGCATTTGAGCTTTATCAACCAGCAGCTCTTCAGATGAACGAGTGCAAGCCGCTGAGTAGTAGTTGCGGAATCCATCGGCGGTCGGCTCCAGTACAGCAAAAGAATCCACGTCCGTATGTTCAGAGGTGGCGTCTGTGCGACCGGGAGTAAAGGGGACTGTCACTGAGTGCCCTCCGGCGGTTGCTGCAGCTTCGATGGCAGAGCAGCCGGCAAGAACGATCATGTCTGCCATGGAGATTTGCTTACCTCCGGACTGTGCACCATTGAACTCTCCACGAATTCCTTCGAGCGAGTCGATGATCTCAGTCAGTTGAGCAGGCTGGTTGGCCTCCCAGTACTTCTGCGGGGCCAACTGGATGCGGGCACCATTGGCACCGCCACGCTTGTCAGTGGCACGGAAGGTCGAAGCAGAAGCCCATGCGGTGGCGATCAGTTTTTCACCAGCAATCCCTGAGCCATTGATCTTGGCTTTCAGCGTCGCAACGTCGTCATCGTTGATCAGCTCGTGATCAACAGCAGGAACTGGATCCTGCCAGATCAGAGATTCGCCAGGAACCTGTGAACCGAAGCAACGGGTTATTGGGCCCATGTCGCGATGGGTCAGCTTGTACCAGGCACGTGCAAATGCATCTGCGAACTGATCTGGATTTTCGAGGAAGCTCTTTGAGATGGGGCCATAAGCCTGATCTTCGCGCAGGGCCAAGTCAGTGGTGAACATCACCGGTGCGTGACGCTTGCTGGAGTCGTGGGCATCCGGAACGGTGCCATCTGCAGCGGCATCCGTCGGAATCCACTGGGTGGCTCCAGCAGGACTTTTGGTCTGCTTCCACTCGTATCCGAAGAGGTTTTCGAAGTAGTTGTTGTCCCACTGGACCGGGTTGGTGGTCCAGGCACCTTCGAGGCCACTGGTGATGGCATCGACACCTTTACCGCTGCCGTAGCTGCTCATCCAGCCCATGCCCATGTTCTCGGTCGGTGCGCCTTCCGGCTCAGGGCCGACATGGGAATCGGGTGCGGCACCGTGGGCCTTGCCGAAGGTGTGACCACCAGCAATGAGAGCCACAGTTTCTTCGTCGTTCATCGCCATGCGGCCGAAAGTCTCGCGAATGTCTTTGGCAGCGGCGATTGGGTTGGGGTTACCATTGGGGCCCTCTGGATTGACGTAGATCAATCCCATTTGGACCGCACCAAGGTGTCCTTCCAACTCTCGGTCTCCGCTATAGCGCTCATCAGCCAGCCACTCAGTTTCTGAACCCCAGTAAATATCTTCCTCGGGTTCAAAAACATCCTGACGGCCTCCAGAGAAGCCGAAAGTCTTGAAGCCCATTGAATCAAGAGCGCAGTTTCCGGTGTAGACCATTAGGTCGGCCCATGACAGGCGGCGACCATATTTCTTCTTCACCGGCCACAGCAGCATACGCGCCTTGTCGAGGTTGGCATTGTCGGGCCAGCTGTTGAGGGGAGCGAAACGCAGGGTTCCGGCTCCGGCACCGCCACGACCGTCACCGATGCGGTAGGTTCCGGCACTGTGCCACGCCATGCGAATGAAGAGGGGACCGTAGTGACCGTAGTCGGCGGGCCACCAATCCTGGGAAGTGGTCATTACTTCGTCGATGTCTTTTCTCAACTCCTCGAGATCAACCGACTTGAACTCCTCCACGTAGTTGAAGTGATCATTCATCGGGCTCACCTGTGGTGCATTTTGATTAAGCACTTTGAGGTTGAGTTGGTTGGGCCACCAACGCTGGTTGGCACTGGTGCTGGCAGCAATGTGTTGGTTCGCACCGCCCATTGCAGGGCATTTGCTGATATCACTCATTTATTCTCCTGTCTGTCACTGATCTGTCACTGAGGAAGTCCGGACTTTGAAGGTGTTGCGAATTTCGGGCAGAAAGCCGCAATGTCTACAAGATACCGGTGCTGGGTCCGCATGGGCGAACCCTCGACACAGGTGCTGTATGCTACAGCCTCAAGGTTGAATCAAACAACCGATTTTCCTGTGGACTTCCCACTCCATATCTCACTATTGGAGGTTCGGGACTGGCGAGAGGAGCATTGAAATGGAGTCTGGCGTCAGTGTCGAAATCAACAGACCTTTGTCTGAGGTGTTTCGTTATACCAATGAAAACGTGAGTGACTGGAGCCTCACCGTTGTCGAAAATGAGGTGATCGAGGAAACCCCCGAAAAAGTGGGATCTCGCTTCAGGTTGCTGACTCAGGATGGTGGTCGGCAAATGGAAATGACCGGTGAAGTGACTCGGTATGAAGAAAATCGTTTGAGTGAGGTTTATATGGTTGGGCAGGGCTTTGAGATCTCTGCGCTGTATGAGTTTGAGGATCTGGGTGGTGGTGTGACACGAGTGACAGAGACCGCAACAGTCATCCCCAAGGGAGTGGTAAAGATCTTCTTCTTTCTTTTTGGTTGGCTCATGAAAAAGTCGAGTTGTGATGCTTTGCAGAATGAGCTGGACAGTCTCAAGGAAAAGCTGGAATCGGGTGCGGGTGCGATGAACCCGTGAATACGGCCGACAGAAGAATGAACCGATCTTAAGGAGTAGAACAAATGATGAGTAAAACTCTGATTCTGATATCGACATTCATGTTGCTGGCTTTCACAGGAGCGGACGACAAACAAGCGGACCTGAAGGCCAAACTGGATAAGAAGTTGAAGGAAAAGTTCGTCGAGACCGGGGGGTGGCTTCTCGATTATCAGGAGGCTCGAAGACAGGCGGAAAAGCAGGGCAAGCCGATCTTTGTCTACTTCACCCGCACCTTTGCACCGTGAGGGCCGTGCGACACTCTGGAGAGTGGTGCACTCTCCTCCTCCGCTTTCCTTGATTTTCGTAAAAAGGTCATCCCCTATCTCAACATCATGACCCGCATCGAGGGGCATCCCGATGACAACCTGTTGATCGATCTCGGTTATGGCGGTCACCCGACCCTGGTTTTCATGAACCCGAAGGGTGAGGTGTTGGGGCGACCGCTGGAACGAAGTGTGACCAGTTTTGAAGAGACGTTGTTGGCAATTGAAGACTTCTCTCAGCTGGAGAAGCGGGAAAAGCAGGGTGAAAAGGGGCTCGAACTCGAGCGCTATATCCTCGAGTACCGTCTGATGAAATTGCGTGGAAGTCAGTTGGTGAAGCGCGGCAAGGCGTTGCGTGGATTGACCGGGGAACAGCAGGCAAGAGTGGACGGGATAGTCCTCGGCGAAGAGGTAAGCGATCTGGTGCTGTTGTCGATGGACCCCGAAAGGGTGGTCCCTGCTGGAAAACGCATGCGGGAGATTCTCGACAGTGGACGCTGTCCCCAGATGATTCGGGATGCCAATGCCTGGAGTGTTCTCTCCCGGTATGCGGAGAAGATCCGGGATGCAGATCTGCTGGAACGCTGCTCCAAAGGTCTTGCGGATAACTTCCCCAATGACGAATACATGCAGAATTGGGCCCAGAGCCTGAACAAAAAAGTGAAAGTATTGCGGGCATCCGACAAGGGGATCGAAAAACCCTGAGTATCATTTAAAATCGGGTCTTCAGTGTAGAGTTATTCAAAAGCAAGACCGCAGGTCTTCACACGTGGACGCATCAACGATCTGTAGTAGAGGCGGTTTCAATGGGAGCGCAGAGATTCCTGATAATCCTGATCGGTTTAATGTGCGCCATGCTTTTGGCCACGGCTCCCGTGATTGCCCAGTCAGGCAATGAGACCTGTTCATCTCCCGGAATTATCTTTGGGGGAGAGACTGGCACTCCCGTTTCCATCTCCGATTCGATCCAGATCAATGACAATCTGAACATCGAAGACCTGCACGTTCGGGTGGACATCAGCCATGGCTTTGTTGCCGATCTGCTCGTCGATCTGAATTCTCCAACGGGCACCACTCTCCGGCTTCATGACGGCTTGGGGGGAGACCTCGATGATCTGCGGGTCATCTTCAGCGATGATGGCGTGGCCAATGGAGCGGTGACTTATGACTTCGGCTGTTACATGCAGCCATCGAACGGACTCCTGAGTGTCTTCAGCGGTCAGAATACCCAGGGGGTGTGGACGCTGAATGTGGAGGATGATTTTCCTGCCAACAGTGATGGAGTCCTCAACAGCTGGTGCCTGCGATTCTTCAACTCGCCCGTCTCGGTCCTGCCGGCCGTGCAAAACTTTGCCTGCACTCCCACTCAGGACGGGGCCGTACTGTCCTGGGAGAATCCCCAGCCCTACGGTTCCATCGAACTGACGGTCAACGGAACAGTGCTGTCATTACCGGGAGACACGACGACCCACACCATCAGCGGAGTTGCACCGGGAACCCTGCTGGAAATCTCTGTTGTTGGTGCAGTGGCCCCTCCCGGGCAATCGGTCTCCTGTGCGGAAGTCTGTGCGGTGACCACCCTGAATGGGCCGCCGACTCAGGTGGCAGTGACCATCGACGAACGCTACGACGACTGGAGTGGGGTGACGCCGCTTCAGGACCCGGTCGGGGATGCGGTTCCCGGCGGCCACGATCTGCTGTCCCTTTCCGTGGCGGATGATGACGAGTCCCTGTTTCTTCGTTTCGATTTTGCCGGGCCGGAAGTGCAGCTCGATGAAGGGGACACACTGATTCTCTACATCGATACCGATGCCAATCCCAATACGGGGCTGGCCATCTCCGGGATCGGTGCCGAAGTGGAATGGGACTTTGGGGCCAGGCAGGGAACGGTGAGATCTGGCGGAGCCACTTTCCCGATCAGTCATGCCGATGTAGGCCTCGTCGCCGCACCCACTGTCTCGGGAACCGAGTTTGAACTCAGCCTTCGCAGAAACTCGCCGCTGATCTCACTGGGATCGGAAGTTCGGGTGCTGCTGTGTGACGACCGACCCGGGGGAGATTGCCTTCCCGATTCGGGTGGCCTCTTTCACCCGCTGGCTCTGGGGCAATTGCCTCCGGATGCTGAGATCCCCCTGACCCGGGAGCAGGCATCAGATCTGCGGGTCGTGAGTTACAACGTCCTCACCGATAACCCGTGGCAGGGACAGGGGAATCGGATCGGTCGACAGTTGGCGGCGGTGGCGGCGGACATTTACTGTTTTCAGGAGATCTACAATCACACACCGGCGGAAACCGCCTCTTATGTGAGTTCATGGGTGAGCCCCATCGGCGGTGGAAACTGGTTCAGTGCCGGTCAGTCCGACTGCATCTTTGTCAGCCGCTTCCCGATTCTGCAGACCTGGGCCCTGTCGGGGAACAGCGCAGCCTGGATCGATACCTCCAGCGAATGGGGGGTACCAACGATGGTGATCAATGCTCATCTCCCCTGTTGTGCCAATGAATCGGGCCGGCAAAACGAATGTGATCAGATTGCCGCGTTCATTCGCGATCAGCGACTGGCAGGATTGCTTTCGACCCACCCGCAGGCTCCGGTGCTGATTTTGGGCGATATGAACTTTGTCGGTGAATCGCGTCAACGGATGACCTTGTTGACCGGTGATATCCTCGATGAGACCCAATGGGGCTGGGATTCCCCCCCAGACGCGGATGGCACCGATCTCCTCGACACCAAATCCCGTCATGTCGCCCGACGTCAGATCTACACCTGGCGTAACGACAACGGCAGTTACTCCCCCGGTTATCTGGATTACATCATCTATTCCGATGCGGTTCTCGAACTGGGGCGTCATTTCGTACTGCTGACCGATGAGATGTCGAACAGCTCACTCGTGCAGAATGGCCTGCAGTTTGATGATTCCAGCGGATCTGACCATCTGCTGGTGGCGGCGGACTTCCGTCCCCGGGTCGGTGGGGTCTCGTTCCGCAGGGGAGACTGCAACAGCGACGGATCCCTCAACATTTCGGATGCGGTCGCTTCTCTGCTCTCCCTCTTTGGCGGAGGGTCTCCTCCCAACTGTCAGGATGCCTGCGATGCGAATGATGATGGAACTCTGGATGTCTCGGATCCGGTGACGCTGCTGGGAATGCTCTTCTCCGGCTTAGGTGATCTGCCTGCACCGGGACCCCAGAGCTGTGGAGTGGACCCGACCGACGATGCTTTGGATTGCTCCAACTTTAGCGGTTGTCCCTGAACCTGTTTACTTTGGGAGACTTTGGGGAATCTGCAGCTCAGCGCTGTGCAGCTGAATCGTATCGACATGACCCGATTGAGACCCTGAAACCACATGCAGGTGGCTGTTGTGCAGGTGGTGGGTCAGCTTTCCGGCAGACTCTTCAACGTAGATCCCGACCAATTCCAGAGGTTCGCCCTCGATGGAACCGCGCCATGGAGGGGTTCCCTGTGGGTCGGCAATGGGGCAGGAACCGGCAATCACGTGAAAATCGACCCGGTCTGCCACTCCACGAATTCTGATGGGAGTCGGTTGCAGAAGATCGAATCCGCGCTGCTTCAACACCGCTGCAACTTTCGTTTCAAGATCAGAGTAGGTGGCACAGGAGCCCAGATTCAGTGACTCCCAGGCAGGAACTTCAGCGATCACCAGCAGTGCTGCCTGATCAGATTTTGAAACACTTCGAGTTTTGAAGATCTGTTGTTTTGAAGATGAGTCTTTCGCGCCGGTGGCAATAAAGACTTCCCCATCCAGCAGAGTGATCTCACCCTTCAGCTCTGAAAGAGCTCCCACGCCGATGGAATTTTGGGTCACGACCTCATCCAGCGTGATCCTGCCGGAAGTTTTCCCTTCTTTTAAGACCTCTCTCATGCTTCCCCAGGTCTTCACCTCATAGTTTGCGCCGGAAACAAGATTTTTTGGACTGGTGCTGCAGCTGCTGATCAAAAGGGTGAGCGCCAAACAAAGAGAATGAAATCGGATGATCACCAGATCTTGGAACTTCCCAGTGAGCTTCATTAAAATGAGGTTCACAAAAATGCGTCCCCGGCAGGATTCGAACCTGCGACCTTCGGATTAGGAATCCGATGCTCTATCCAGCTGAGCTACGGGGACCGATTGCATGACTATAGATTCATACCTGACCCGGGAGAGTAGCCCTTTTGGTGCGGGAGGTCGAGGTGAACAGTCTCTCATCTGTCAAACGTGCCCAATGTCGCCAAGTGTAAGTTCTGAGCCATATAGACTAAGCTCATTGCTATGTTGTCAAAAACTAACAAAGTCAATACATTTAGTGGATCGGGAGAACTATAAAACTCTTCAATTTAATGGGGGAGAGACCCAATGAAGACCTTTTCTGAATCGACTTTCGAAGTCGTATCTGGCCCTGTTGTCGCTTGGCGGCTGGGCTTTGTCATTGTTTTTGTATTCGTAATGTTGGGTGTGAGCGTACCGAATCTATCGGCTCAGAACTGTGAAACCGGTTCTGAATTGGTGGCAGATTCGGCTCCTCTCGTCGCTGCTTCAGGGCCTTGGCTTGTTCGAGGTGGCGGCAATGAGGTGCAGCTATTGATGCAGGATGAAGATTCCTGGATCACCCACACCACTCTGGATCTTGGAGTGCAGACTCTGCATTCTCTGGATTTGGATGGAACCCTTCTTGCCCTCGGCCTGGGTAACGAGATCAGGGTTCTCAGTTACGATGGTGCAACCTGGATCGAGGAATTTGCATTCGCGCCAATTGGCGGGGCGGTAAATTTTGGGCACAGTGTCGCTCTATCGGGAATACATCTCGCAGTCGGTGATCCCGGCAATAATGAGATCACCTTCTACACCCGTCTCTTCACAGGAGGGCAGACTGCTTCCTGGTTTGAGAGTTCCATCAATAATGGTACGACGGGTGGATCATTAGGTGATGAGCTTGAGATGGTTTCTGGCAATCTTGCTGCTGCAGACAGGACCACAGGCGAGATTGTCGTTTTTGTTCCTGTTGGAAGCCCCTCATTGGCTTGGGAGCAAGACTCGTCTCTCTCTCTTTCCAACGTTTCTGGTTACAGCTTTGGTCATTCCAACACAGACCTCACTCTTTTGGTTCCAGATGCCTCTGGAGCACAGATATTCCGAAGATCCATCACGGGTTGGGATCTGCAGAGTGATCTTTCATTTACACCGGGGCCTCGGCAGTACAGTGCTCTCTCTGGCGATAAAGCCGTGGTTTCGACCGATTGTGGCCTCCGTTTGTACTCTCAGGAGGGTGGAAGCTGGAACACTGGTGTTGAACTCAGTACCTTCATCACCACCAGTAACTGCATGGATCTCGTTGGGGGAATCGATGATTCTCCCATGGCCTTCGGCGATGCAGGAGTCTTCTTAAGTACGGCTTCAAGTCTCCGTCTGATCAAAGAATTGACCTATGCAGACTGTAATGGGAATGGGCAACCGGATGCTTGTGATTTGCTTGCCGGAACGCCCGACTGCAATAGCAACTTAATTCCGGATAGTTGTGATTTCCAACAAGGAGATCAAGACTGTAAT
Organism: Planctomycetota bacterium; assembly: GCA_002691835.1. Next base: position 11,794 of record NZJA01000108.1, on the reverse strand, counting down.
GGAAACAACGTCATCGACATTTGTGAAATCCTGAACGGTCTCACTCAGGATTGTAATGGGAATGGCATTCCAGATTCTTGTGATCAAGATAATGGTATTCAGTTCGATACGATTCCGCCGGTTTTCGCAGGGATTCCAGAAAATCAGGTGATCTCACTGACACCAGGTGCTTGCGCCGCAATCGTCAGTTGGGTTGAGCCAACAGTCTCCGACGATTGTGGTGGTGCGACATTCGTTTCCGATGTTGCTCAGGGAGCTGAATTGCCCCCTGGAATCAATGTGATCACCTTTACAGCTACTGATGATCACGGAAATCTGGCTTCAGGCAGTTTCACGATTACGGTGACAGAGACTGTCGGTCCACAAATTGTTCAACTACCGGTATTCCCTGTAGTTTCAGCGGATCCTCAGTCTTGTACTGCTTTCGTTACTTGGGAAGATCCTGTAGCGACAGATGCTTGCTCAGAAGTCACAGTGGTCTCCAGTCATGCTAATGGCTCGGAGTTCCCCATTGGTCAGACGATGGTGGTATTCTCGGCAACGGATGTCAGTGGAAACGAAGACATCGATGCGATTATCGTGACGGTTGAGGATAATTCCGCACCAGTCATCGAGCAGCTCCCCAACATTGAGGTTTCTTCATTGACTACGGCTTGCAATGCCACAGTCACTTGGATTGATCCGATCGTCACTGATTGCTCGGGAGTTGCAACATTGACCCAGAACTTCCTTCAGCCCTTGGTAGGAATTCCTGGAATCAGAAACGTCATCTACACTGCGACAGATGCCAATGGCTTGTCGTCAACGATGACATTCTCCGTCAATATTGTCGATGATACTCCACCGACTCTTGTTGGCCTTCCTGCGGATATGGTGCTGAATACTGATCCTGGTAGTTGTGGTGCTACTGTGATTTGGGATCCACCAGCAGTGGTTGATAACTGTGATCTTGAGTTAGAGCCGACAAGTAATTTCGATCCACCATCCACATTTGGTGTGGGAGTGACGACGGTGGTCTACACGGCTCTCGATCCTTTTGGGAATGAGACAGTGGGTTCCTTCACAGTAACTGTGAATGACCTCGATATTCCGGTCTTTATTTCCACACCGGGCCCCGTATTGGCATCCACGTCAACTTCCGATTGCTCGGAAGTTGTGACTTGGACTCCACCGGTTGCCGTAGATTGTTCAGCGAACCTGACATACACCGCTTCTCATGAGCCCAATTCGGTTTTCCCATTAGGAACAACCGAGGTGACATACGAAGTATCAGATCTAACCGGTTTCAGCTCTGTGATTTCTTTCCCGGTGACGGTGACGGATGGATTTGGACCTTCTTTCCAAGATGTTCCAGCTGATATCACTCAGGCGGTTATCCCCACTGAATGCAGTGCTACTGTCTCGTGGATAGAACCGACGGCTGTAGATTCTTGTGGTTCTTCAGTCCTTTCAAGTTCTCATTCACCAGATACGGTTTTCCAGGTCGGGGTAACACCAGTGACCTACACGGCAACTGACGACTCTGGAAACATCAGCCAAGTATCGTTCAATGTCACAGTGACCGACGGCAATCCTCCACAATTCAGCGGAGTGATCTCGGACCTTGTGGCGGATACCGCACTAGGATTGTGCCAAGCCCAAGTCTTCTGGGATGAGCCTGCTGCTATCGATGATTGTGCAAATGTTGTCGTTACATCAACGCACTCTTCGGGTTCATTCTTCGACAAGGGTGTGACGACAGTCATCTATACGGCTTCTGACGGTGGTGGAGAGGTCGATCAGTTCTCTTTCAATGTGACTGTGAGTGACATCGAAGCACCTAGTTTCCACAACATGCCAGCAGATATTACGGTTGCCAGTATTCCGGGGGCCTGTTCAAACACAGTCTTCTGGCTGACTCCGACTGCCCATGACCATTGTGAGAGCGTTGGATTTGCTGCCAGTCACATTCCTGGAACCAGCTTTCCAGTTGGGGAAACCTTGGTGACTTACACCAGCTCAGATTCCAGCGGCAACAGTTCGAGCGCAAGTTTCACCATTTTGGTAGAAGATCAAGATGCGCCGACATTTACCGATACTGTTCCGAACATAACTACGGTTATTAATCCGGGAACGTGTGGATCTGTTGTGACATGGGATGAGCCTTTGGCACTAGATGCCTGTGATTCAGCTTTGAATATTACTTCAACCCATCAATCAGGAGATACCTTCGAGGTCGGAAGCACTTTGGTGACTTACACTGCGACCGACAACTTCAACAACTCAACGAGTATCTTCTTCAATGTACTTGTCCAAGATAATGAGGGTCCTTCCCTCGTCGGCATCCCAGATAATTTCACTGTCGGTGTGGACCCCGGTGTTTGTTCTGCACTGGTGACATGGCAAGAGCCTGTTCCAGTAGATTGTCAGTCAGTGACTGTACAAAAGAGCCACGAAAACCCCGTGTCTCTTCCTCTCGGTGATACGACCGTGACCTATATTGTGACTGATATCAGTAACAACGTGACGACAGGTTCCTTTGTGATCAGTGTCGTCGATAATCTTCCGCCGACATTCACGGTATTCCCGGAAGACATCGTGATTTCGAATGATTTTGGAAGTTGTGAAGCTCAGGTGACATGGGATGCTCTGCAGTCCAGTGACCCTTGCTCGACCTCTTCATTCACGCTGAGTCATCCAGCCGGATCTGTTTTCCCATTGGGGCTGACCACGGTGACAGCGGTCGCAGAAGATGCACTGGGTAACAGCCATGAGCAGTCTTTCACAGTCACTGTGACAGATAACGAGGCTCCGGTTCTTCTGGAAGCCCCGTCTGATCCGGTATTTGTAGGAAACAGTACTCAGGAATGTAATGCCGTTGCCAACTGGACGATTCCGTCTTTCCAGGACAACTGCGCCGGCCCGCTCACGGTGACTTCAAGTCATCAGCCGGGCGAAGTCTTCCCAGTGGGTGAGACTGTGGTCAGTTACACTGCGTTGGATCCTGATTTGAATGAAATGACTCATTCATTTACCGTCATCGTTCTTGATACGACAGATCCGAATGTGGATCAGCTTCCGGAGACACTTCATGTTTCCACTCCAGTGGATTCTTGCACAGCAACTGTGACATGGTCAGAGCCGGTGGCTTCAGATTGTGGAGTGGTAACAGCAACAAGTGACATTCCAAACGGAGCTGATTTGGGTATTGGTTCGCATATCATCACCTATACCTTCTCCGATGAATCTGGAAACAACACCATGGGATCATTCCTGGTTGTCGTTTCGGATGGAGAGAATCCAACCATCTCGGAAATGCCTCAGGATGTTACTGTGACCAACACGACGTCTTTGTGTGGCGTCAATGTGATTTGGGGCGAGCCTTCCACCTCGGACTGCTCATTCAGCAGCTTGAGCTCGACTCATTCTTCGGGAGCACTTTTCTTCACAGGTGTCACAGAGGTGATTTACACTTCGACCGACACAGAGGGGAATCAGTCGTCCGCGAGTTTCATTGTGACGATCCTCGATGGAGAGAGCCCACAGATTTCGGGAATGCCGCAGGATATTACTGTGACAGCCGAGTCTGGTTCTTGTCATGCTCCTGCAGTATGGGGAGATCCGAACCTGCAGGATTGTGTCTCTGCAGACCTGTCTTCCTCGCACCTTTCAGGTGATCTGTTTGAAATCGGCACTACTAATGTGGTTTACACTGCCGTCGATCCTTCTGGAAATGTGTCGGAAGCTTCCTTTAATGTGACGGTCCTCGATCAAGATTCGCCGCAGATTAGTAATATGCCGGAAACGGTGATTGTCCAAAACACACCAGGCCTCTGCACAGGGGTTGCGACTTGGAGTGATCCTGTCGGATCTGACTGCTCGGGAATCGCCTCGATTACCCCGTCAGTCCTCTCTGGGTCTGAGTTCCCAGTAGGAAACACGACGGTTTTCTACAGTGTGATCGACAATAGCGGGCTTGAGACGATTGATAGTTTCGTTGTTCAAGTTCAAGACATTGATGCACCAACGATTCTCAATCTTCCTGAAACTGTGACCGTTTCGAATCAAGAAGGAAATTGTTCAGGGTCTGCAAGTTGGAGCAGTCCGAATACAGAAGATTGTTCAGGAACCTTCATTTCTGCAGATTACTCTAGCGGTCAAATGTTTGCTTTGGGAGCCACAACAGTTACCTACACAGCAACAGACGAATGGGGCAACTCCAGCACCTCCAGTTTCGATGTGATCGTCGAGGACTCTGAGTCGCCATTCTTCACAAACCTTCCGAGCGTCATGGTGTTCCCAAACACTCCGGGTACGTGTGAAGGAACTGCGAGCTGGCCGATGCCAACGGCAGCGGATCTTTGCAGTAACTCTGCGGACGTGACGGTTTCTTCCAGTCAAGAATCTGGAAGTGTGTTCTCAATTGGAGACCACACNGTGATCTTTACTGCAACGGATTCGAGTGGTAACCAGCACGCCCAGTTGGTGACTGTAACAATCGAAGATATTGAGCCTCCGGTTCTGAGTGATCTTCCTTCAAGTATTGTTGGAACAGCAGTTCCAGGTCAATGCGGCGCGCCGATATCATGGAATCCGCCAACAACTTCTGACTGCTCTGATGTGGTTGTCACCAGTAACTACGCTTCGGGAGATCTGATTCCTGTGGGTCTTAATACGGTGACCTTTACGGCCACAGACTCTGCTGGAAATTCTTCAACGGGGTCATTCTTCATCAACGTCTCAGATTCGGAAGATCCTGTGATCAGTGGAATTCCGAATAATGTGGTTCTGACAAATGACTTCGATTCATGTGGAGCGATTCATTCCTGGACCGAGCCGACGATTGAGGATTGTAGCGATCTGATGTCGACCGAGATCTCTCACAGCAGTGGCAGTTTCTTCGAGCCAGGTATTACGGAAGTCACATACTCAGCGACCGATTTCTACGGTAACTCAACGACTGTGAGCTTCACGGTCAATGTGGTCGACAAGGATGGACCCCAGTTCTTGAATGTTGTGCAATACATTGAGTTGGAAAACTATCCAGGTCTTTGTGGTGCGAATGCGTTCTGGCCTGAGCCGACAGTTGTTGACAACTGCGAAGTTGCCAGCTTGCAGTCAAGCGTTCAGCAGGGCGATTTCCTTCCTCTGGGTGAAACTACTGTGAGTTACGTAGCGATCGATAGTGAAGGTAACGCCAACACGACTGTGCTGACGATCAACATCATCGATAATGAAGCTCCTGAGGTGATCAATCTCCCAGCTCATATCTTTGCTGAACCGAATCCTTCTACCTGTACGGCTATTGTGACCTGGCAGGCACCAGAAATTTCTGATAACTGTGAAGGTGGAACGATTAGCATCTCACATCTTTCAGGAACAGAGTTCGAAGTCGGCACCCACACTGTCACCGTGATTGCTACGGATGCAGTTGGTTTTGTCACTGAGGTGAGTTTCCAGATTACAGTGAATGAATGTGGTGTATCCTTCATGCGAGGTGATACCAACAACGACGGTACTTTCGATATCTCTGATGCGATTGCGATTCTCAACTACATCTTTGGGACCGGAAATACTGATCCGACCTGTCTCGATACTCTGGATGAGAATGATGACAGTGTGATCTCGATTGCTGATGCGATTTATCACTTCTCCCATCTTTTCTCGGGAGGTCCAGCACCTGTTGCACCATTCAATGGCTGTGGAATCGATACGACGGAAGATGATTTGGGCTGCGTCAGTTACGGTGCGTGCCCCTGATCACAAACAAAGATTGAATATTGTGGCCTCGGTGGGAAACCATCGGGGCCACTTTTTTATTGAGAATTCATGTCGTTCAACACTGAGCAATGAAGTTTATTTCCCTCTTGGTGATCCCTCGATTACGATCAGAGCCCAAGCCCTGATCGATCCGGAGGAAACATGACCCCGAATCTTCTTCTCTTCTTCATTTCAATGGTGATTTCAATTCAGGATGGATCTTCAAGCCCTGCGGAAGTCCCTGCGAAGGAAAATCATTGGCCCAAAGGAGCGATCGAAGCGCTGAATCGGATTCGCACTCCTGAGGGCATCTCGAAACGGATTATTGCTGCGGGTGATCTTGTGAGAGATCCGGTGGCATTTGCGGTGGATGCGCAAGGAAGAGCTTATGTTTGTGAGTCAGAGCGACAGGAATTCGGTGTTGAGGACAATCGATCGAGTCCGTTTTGGTTACAAGATGATTTGGCACTTCAAACCGTCGATGACCGACTGGCTATGTATGAAAAGCATCAAGATCGTCGTGAAAATGGCATGGGCTATTATTCTGCACGTGAAGATCGCCTGACCTGTTTGAGTGATTCGGATGGGGACGGCATGATGGACACCGTACGTCCCTTTACAGATCCTTTTTCTGAACCTCTCGACGGTACTCTGGCAGGAGTTCTGGTCGATGAGGGTACAGCATGGATTACCAATATTCCTCATCTGTGGATTGCGACGGATGCTGATCAGGATGGTCGTGCAGAATCACGGCGATCGGCACAGCGTGGGTTTGGTGTCCGTATCGCTCTGCGGGGACATGACATGCATGGTCTCGTGCGTGGACCTGATGGACGCATCTATTTTTCCATCGGTGATCGCGGTTTTTATTTAGAGACGGCAGATGGTCGACTGATTCATGATGCGGGTTCAGGGGCGGTTTTTCGATGTGAGCCTGATGGNTCTGATCTTGAAGTGGTTCATGTCGGCCTTCGTAATCCCCAAGAATTGGCCTTCAATGAATATGGCGACCTGTTTACGGGCGACAACAATTCGGATGCGGGGGATCAGGCGAGGATCGTTCAGATTCTTCCGGGAGGTGAAACCGGTTGGAGGATGGAGTACCAGACCCTTGAAGGAGCCAATCAGAGGGGGCCATGGAATCAGGAAGGGATCTGGCAGGTGAACCATCCGGTTCGTCCGCGCTGGGCATTGCCGCCGATTACCCACCTCGGGAGTGGACCATCGGGGCTCGTCTTTCATCCAGGCACCGGATTTCGTTCTGATCTTGCGGGAAGTTTCTTCATGTGCGATTTCCGCGGGGATCCTGCAGCCTCTCTGATTTGGAGATTTCGTCTCGAGCCCCAAGGGGCTGGCTACCGACTCTCGGAGAAGGAGAAATTTATCGAAGGTGTGCTGTGCACGGATGTCGATTTCTCTCCGAATGGAGCCCTGTGGATTTCTGCTTGGGGTGGAGGCTGGGTCTCTACCGATCGCGGGCGGCTTTTTGAGTTCACCGACTCTGAAGGTTTGCGCCCGGCTGTGGAAATGGGGGTTCAGGATCTGCTGACACGCGATGACCTGGATTCTTTTGCTGNGGACCANCTGGCGGGTGCGGTCACTCTCGAGAGCTGGCTGGGTTCTGCGGATCGCCGGGTTCGCCAGCGTATCCAGAATCACCTGGCCTCAGGAGGAGAAAAGGAAGCGGATCTTCTGGTCTCCATAGCACGAGGTGAATCCTCCGAGACCTCTGATCCATTGAGCAGGATTCATGCGATTTGGGGATTGGAGCAGTGGTCACGGAATCATCCTCTCGAGGATTATGGTCGCCTGCGGTCTCTCGCATCTTTGGAGGGGGACAACAACGCTGAAATCCGGCGACAGCTGGCCCGGGTCTTTGGTGAGATGGCGGACCCACGTGGGAAATCGGTATTGATTCGACTTCTTGAGGATCCCTCAGCTCGGGTCCGTTCGATGGCCGCATTCGGTTTGGCAAAAGTGGGAGCCCCGGAAGCCAGAGAAGAATTATTTCAGATGGGCCTCGAAGCGTGGCCGAATGACCCTGTTTTGCATCACTCTGCAGTGATGGGGCTGGCAGGTTCGTGTACTGAAGCGGATTTGATTCTCGAAGGGCTCAAAAGAGATGCTTCAAAGGAGAGGCGAATGCTCGCTCTTCTTGCTCTTCGGAAAAAGCATCATCCCTGGTGGCTCTTCGCCGGAGTTCCCGGAGAGAGGGAAACTTCAAATGGATCACCCGCTGAGCAAAGAGATCCAGAGACGCTTCGGAATGCCGGGTTGAGGTACAGAACGAAATCCGGAGATATCACCCGGGTTCATCGTGTCTGTCGTTCATTGGATCTGTTTTTTAACGACCCGGACCCTGAAGTCGTCGCCGAAGCCACTCGGGCAATTCATGATCTTTATGGCTTGGATTCGATGCCAAGGTTGGCCGATCTGCTGATTCGGCTGACTCGCCTCGATTCCGACGCATTGTCACAATATGGAGATTGGATCTGGCCTGTTGGCCGCAGAGCCATCGATGCGGCACTTCGCCATGGTGGGGCCGCTCATTTAAGGGCTCTGATCGATTTTGCGGGACGTACTGAAGTCCCTCAGGAGCTGCGCCTTTTGTCACTGGAGAATGCGGCAGTCTGGAATCAGCCCCCAGTGCGTGAGGGAGTGAGGGGCTTGGTCAGGCCGGTGGTTGAGGGGCAGCGACAGCCCTCGTTCGATACTGGCAAGGCAGTGGAAGACTCACTTTCGAAGTTATTGGAATCAGGTCCACTTCAGGGAGCCGCTCTGAAAGTGGCCTTGGTTCATGGAGTCCCTCTAGACCTGGCCATTAATCAAAAGGTTCTTGAATCTGAAAGCCAATCGACATCTTTCAGAATCCAGGCGTTGGAACAGATCGAGAATCGGGTTTCCCAACAAAAGATTCAGCAATTGTTAGAGCCACTGAAAGGAAGCGGGGAAGCCCTTTTAAAGTTAAGAATCGGCGAAGTACTCGAAGAGCCCTCGAAGCGTCCCGAGTATTTGATGAATCTGTTTGAAAGCGATCAAGAAGTAGAATTGCGTCAGTTAGCGGTACGTCGTCTGGCAAAAGTTTATGCAGAGGCCCCTGGAGTGGGCGACTGGTTGGCAAGTCAATTGGATCACGTCGATCAAAAGACTCTGGCAACCGGGCTTGCCTTGGATGTACTGAGAGCGTGTGAGAGTTCGGGGTCTGAGGGTTTAATAGAGCGTGCGATGGAGATGAGAATGGGTCAGGGGGAAAATCGAGTTGCCGATCATTTCTGGGCTCTCGATGGAGGCGATGCTCGGAGGGGACAAAAAGTCTTTGCTGAGCACCCTATCGCTCAGTGCATTCGTTGCCATTCGCGAGATGGGAGTGGAGGAGTTTCTGGTCCAGCTTTGGATCAGCTCTCTGCCAAAAGAAATCGTCGCCATATATTGCAGAGCATCGTCGAGCCGTCAGCGGAAATCAGTGAGGGATATAGCGCAGAAAATGGTCTCTCGTCGATGCCGGAGGTGCATTGGATTCTGGAGCCGGAAGAGATTCGGGATCTCTTGGAGTTTATTAGTAGTAAGTAGATTGACATCATTAACAATGTCATTTACAAAGATGTTCCCTGATGAGGCAACGATTGCCGAGTTTTCGGCAAATCGCACGCACGGCCACTTTTGGGAACAGTCGTGACAGTTTTGGCGGCACCTTCCCGAATCTCTCACTCCTCACCCCAATCCTGCAGGGATTGTGCCAGTCATGGCTGTTCCCAAAAGTGGCCAAAACCGCCGTATTGTCCTGTCAGTCCTCTTTGTCAGTCCAGGCAACTTTCGCATCGGGTGGTTGGCAAGGACCGATAAGTCGATACAATCAAGGTTGCTCGGGCTCGAGAATTTGATCAAAAACCAACATGTCGCAGGGAACCGTTATAGGAACTTCCTGCAAAGTTTGTTTGGGGTCTTTTGGGGCTTTCCCAGATTGGTCGAGAGCTTCGAGGAGGTGGGTAAGGTGTGCGTCGAGGAGGCTTTTCCCCCGACGTGCACTTCATTTTTTCCTCAGCATGTGAGCATTGAACCAGATTTTTAGAAAACAGCTCTGAGAGAGATTTATTTCGGCGAGGTGTGTCGAAAGTTTTCAGAGTTGAGATTGAACTTACTTTTAATGGGGTGTGTCGGGGCGAGAGCCCCTGAGTGAGACCGAAAGGAACACACGATTATGCTTCGATCCATGACGATCACGCTGACCATCACAATGGCAGTTTTGTTTCTGCCTGTGGCGGCGTTTGCCGGTGGAGGCTTCCAGTTTAGCCTGACAGGTGGAGCCGGTGCAGCAGGTGACAGCTTTACCTCTTCTGCACTTTTGGATAACTCCGGTGGCGGAGACATTCAGGGTTGGTCCTTCGGTGTCTGCAGTGATCCTGCGGCCCTGACGGTTGATGGTGCCGCAAGTGGTGCTGACACAGAGACCTCCAAGAACGGTTCTCCTCCTGATTTCAACCAGATCAGTACTTTTGCTGAAGGTGCCACACAGGGTGTGGTGTTGTGCTTCACCGGCTGTGCCGTGATTGGCGACACCTCCGGTTTCGAGATGCTGACGATCGACTACACGATCGTTGGTTCTTCGGACACCTCTATCGACTACTGCGGAACCCTGGGTGCTCCCCCGGTCAACACCGTGGTCGTGGTGGGTGGAGCCAGCCTTGCTCCTTTCACCACTGGCGGATTGATCGACGTGATCAACCCGAACCAGTTGAGTGCTTCCAGTGGAACCGCCGTCCTCGGTGACGCCGCTTCTACCACCGTCAGCTTCAACAACGTCAACTACCCGGCCATCGACGCCGTTCAGATCAACCTGAGCTACGACAACACCGTCGTTTCTCCGGCTTCTGTCGACGCCGACTTCGCCTTTGAGACCTTCCTGGTCCAAGACTTCTCCGCCAATGGCGGCGAGATCGTCATGGGTGGTCTTGCGGATGTCACTCCTCCTCTGGACGGACAGATCCCCAGTGGTGCCGAGACCGATCTCTTCACCGTGACCTGGAACACCGACGCCGAGGGTACCTCTGCGATGACCTTCCCGGCCAGCGCAGGTTCTCCGTCTCAGGATCTTCTCTTCGTTGCTGGTCAGTCCAATGTTGAGACCCCGACTCTGATCGACGGTTCTTTGACCGTGGTGAACTTCAACCAGTTCCTGCGTTCCGACTGCAACAGCGACGGAACCGTGAACATTGCGGACGGTATTTACGGAATCAACTACCTCTTCCAGGGTGGTGCCGATCCGGTCTGTGACGACGCCTGCGACTCCAATGACGACGGTGCTATCGACGCCGCCGACATGATCTACATCTTCAACTACCGCTTCCTCGAGGGCCCAGCTCCGCTGGCACCCTTCCCGAGTGCGGACCTCGACCCGACCCCGGGCGACGGACTGGGATGTGACGGCGACGCTGACGACCTGTAGAAATCACTGATTTCGAAAAAAAAGGCCGCTCGATCATTGATCGAGCGGCCTATTTTCGTTCTTGAGAGCCTCTCTTTTTTTGAGGTGATCGCTCAGAACTGAATCCTGCTGATGGCTTCAGCAGTGAATTGAATGTCTTCCTGCTGATGGGCGAGGGAGACGAATCCCGCTTCATAAGAAGAAGGCGCTATTGCCACTCCTTCTGCGAGGAGTCCGTGGAAGAACTTCTTGAAAGTGGCTTCATCTGCTTTGGCAGCGTCTTGAAAGTTGATCACGGTCTCCGGAGTGAAAAAGAGTCCAAACATCGACCCTACGCGGTGCCATGAGTGGGCAATCCCCTGGGAATCGAGAGCAGACTTCCAAAGCTCCTGCAGCAATTGCGAGCTTTCGTCGAGAGACGAGTAGATTTGATCCGCATCCGTTCGAAGTCTCCTCAGCAACGCGATGCCTGCGGCGACAGACAGGGGATTGCCACTGAGGGTTCCTGCCTGATACACCGAGCCGGTGGGAGAGAAGTATTCCATGTACTTCTTGGGTCCGCAGACGACACCCATGGGCATTCCGCCGCCGACAATTTTTCCAAGAGTGGTGAGATCTGGGGTGACTCCGAGG
>NZJA01000107.1 GCA_002691835.1 Planctomycetota bacterium | reverse complement strand
TCTTGGCGAAAAAAGTACCCGACCAACCAGGTATTAAACTTCAAGAAGCCATCGCTGCTGAACCGGACCTTGCGAAAGCGACCCGTGACCCACGATATCTCGAACTTTTTGAAGTCGCACAGAAACTGGAAGGCCTGAATCGCCACTGCTCCACCCATGCGGCAGGAGTTGTGATTGCCGACAGGCCCCTGACTGAATTGATTCCTCTCTCCAGAAATGGAGAGGACGTCGTCACCCAGTTCCCCATGGAAATCCTTGAAAAGATTGGTCTCCTCAAGGTTGATTTCCTGGGGCTTCGATACTTGACCATTCTGGATCGAGCTTCAGATCTCGTCGAACAATCGACAGGTCAGAAATTAGATCTCGACAATCTCCCCTTAGACGACGAAGACACTTATCAGTTGTTGTGTCAGGGAGAGACTCACGGAATTTTCCAGCTGGAAAGCTCCGGAATGCGAGAACTCCTCCGGAATCTAAAACCAGACTGCTTCGAAGATATCATCGCTGTACTGGCTCTCTATCGACCGGGTCCTCTGGGATCAGGAATGCACCATCTCTATTGCGATAGAAAACACGGCCGAGAAAAAGTCGAGTACCTGCACCCGTCTCTTGAGGAACTCCTGAAGGACACCAATGGAGTGATTCTCTACCAGGAACAGGTCATGCGGATTGCCAACCAGATGGCTGGCTTCTCCATGAACGACGCTGACAATTTGCGCAAGGCGATGGGTAAGAAGAAGATTGAACTGATGGAAAANTTCAGAGACCAGTTCATCAACGGAGCCACCAAGAAAAATCAGGTCCCTGAAAAGATTTCCAAAGCCATCTTTGAGCAGATCGAACAGTTCGCAAAGTACGGATTCAATAAATCTCATTCGACCGCNTATGCCTTGATCTCATACCAAACGGCATACTTGAAGGCCAATCACCCTGAAGCCTTCATGGCCGCAGTCATGTCGTGCTATATCTCAACGGTCGACACCATGGTGACTTATCTGGATGAGTGCAAGGAAATGGACATCGAAGTCATTCCCCCACATGTCAACTTTTCAAAAAGCAACTTCTCGCTAAGCGAAGATAAAATTGTCTACGGTCTTGTTGCNTTGAAAGGTGTTGGGGAAAAAGTTATCGATCAAATCCTCGCCGAAAGAGACAAGAATGGTCACTTCAGTTCCCTTTACGATCTGACGACTCGGGTTAAACCTGACATGATCAATAAAACGGTTCTTGAACAGTTGATCAATGGCGGTGCATTCGATGATCTAGGTCAATCGCGCGCAACTTTAGTTGCAGCAATCGGGGATGCGATCGAAGAAGGAAAGCGGATTCATGCAGAGAAAGAAGCCGGCCAACTCTCACTCTTTGGAGAGAGTAGCGAACCTCAGGCAGAAGAAAACTGGCCACAGGTCCCCGATTGGCCAGAAGGAGAAATGCTCGCTCGTGAAAAATCCGCTCTGGGCTTCTATCTCAGTGGGCACCCTCTCGAACGCAGAGAAGACGAACTCCTGCCACTCAGAACGCACCTGATCACGGAGCTGAACAAAGATCATGATAAGAAACCTGTCACTCTCGCAACCATGATCTCAAAGGTCACGAATCGCCAAACACGCAAAGGCGATCCGATGGCCATCGTCACCATCGAGGATCGGTCGGGGTCCATCGAGGCGGTCTTTTTCCCAAAGACCTATCTAGAATATCGGGAAGACCTCGCAATCGACGAAGTCATGGTCATCCAAGGGACCGCCGAGATTGCCTCAGAAGAGGAAGGTGCCCGTAGCGAAAGCCAGATCGTCGTCAATCGTGCATTCACTCTTTCTTCAGCGGCTTCGGGACTTGCAAAGCAAATCGGCATCGCTTTCCCATCAGATGTGAATGAAAAAATGCTTTATGAAACCCGTGAAATCATGTCACGGTTTCCAGGAGATATCCCGGTCACTCTCATCTTCGACCACATCGATGATCAAGCTTGGAGAATTCCCTGCGGCGATCGCCAAAAAGTATCTGGAGAGGAAGGCTTCATCGATCAGGTTCGAAAGCTTCTCGGTGAAAAATCGATCCGTCTCGATATCGCTCGCCCAAAGGAACGTGCATGAGAAAGTCTCTCGAATTAGATCTCGGCTACTTTCAACGAAATCGCCAAGAGATCGAAAGCGAGGCATTGCAACTGTCAGGGACTCTCTCTGTCCCTGAAGGGATTCCCCCGGTGAAGGTTCTCCCGGTGACCAAGTACCTCGATCGTCAAAAGAGCAGACTGTTGCTGGATGAGGGTCACGCTCCATTGGGAGAAAACCGTGCTCAGGAACTCGAGCAAAAAACTGATCCTGGGCAAGATCCCGGAGGATGGCACTTCATAGGCAAACTACAACGGAACAAGATTGCTGTCGTTGCTCCTCGTGTCGATCTGATTCATAGCCTTGATTCCCAACGCCTTGCCGAGTCTCTCGATCGCTGGGTGGAAGACCACCTGAATCGTCGCTTGGGAGTTCTCGTCCAAATCAACATTGGCGGGGAGAAGCAAAAATCAGGATTGGATCCTGTTGAAGCTTCTGAATTGATCCCGCATTGGATCGACAGCTGCAGGCAACTCCGCTTTGAGGGATTAATGACGATGGCCCCGCAGATTCCTGCTGAAGAGTGTCGCCCGATTTTCAGATCACTGCGCATGATCCGTGACGAACTGCGCCATCAGCTTTCCGAGGAAGATGCTGGAGATTTCAGACACCTGTCGATGGGAATGTCCTCCGATTGGCAAGTGGCCGCCGCTGAAGGAGCCACACTGTTGCGAATCGGACGATCTCTTTACCCCCCGGAGGATCAAGGCTGATGCCAAAAATCCTTGCCGATAAAGGCCCTGATCGAGGTCGTTCATGGACCGTTAAATCGGACGGAACATTCCTCATCGGAAGGGACTCCTCTTCTCAAATAAGCCTTCGCGATGACGAAATCAGTCGACGGCATTGCCAAATTGAGTTTCACGATTCCTCATGGTGGGTTCGAGACCTTGATAGTACAAACGGCCTGCTGATCAATGGTGAAACGGTTCAAGATCTAGCCAAACTCAAGCACAATGATCACATCGATCTCGGTGTCACCCGATTGACCTTTATGATCGAGGAAGATCCACTCGTTGGAAAAATCCTTGGCGGCTGCGAAGTTCTCTCTCGAATTGGCCGAGGTGGAATGGGCACGGTTTACGCTGCCCGCCAAATATCTCTCGATAGACCCGTTGCCCTAAAAATTCTCTCTGATAAATACACTCGCGACCAATCGTTTATAGACATGTTCATTCGGGAAGCGAGAGCTGCAGGGTTACTAAGTCACCCTCATATCGTTCAGGTCTACGATGTCGGTCGAGAAGGAGATCTTCACTACTTCACCATGGAACTGATGGACCATGGCAGTGCTGAAAATCGGATTGATGAGAATGGGACACTTCCGCTTCATCTTGCGCTCAATATCGTCAAGCAAGCGGCAACCGGTCTTAGATATGCAGAGAAACAAGGCATCGTTCACCGGGATATCAAACCTGGAAACCTGATGATGACCCAGACCGGCACCGTAAAAATTGGGGACCTTGGAATCGCACGAAAAGCAGATTCTTCCGGAGTGGTCTCACAAAAGGAAGGAGTCAGTGGCTCCCCCCACTACATTGCTCCGGAACAGGCTCGTGGAGAAGCCATCGATCAGCGTGCAGACATTTATTCATTGGGAGCGACCCTCTACCACTGCCTGACTGGAAAAACCCCCTACAAAGGTAAAAGTGCACGAGATGTCATCTTGAAGCATATGCAAGCCGAGGAAGCGCCGGATCCTTGGTCAGTCGTTCACAAATCCAAAATCCCTGTCGATGTCAGGGCACTCATTCAGCGAATGATGTCACCACAGCCGGAAAATCGTCCGCAAAATGCGGAAGAGCTGGGTCAGACCCTCGACCACCTGATCTCCCGATACCCGGCCGAAAAAGCTCGACATACCTTTGCCTATGCGATCACAGGAATATTTTTGGTGTCGTTGTTCGTGAGCCTGTACCTCTCCATGAGCCCTCCAGCTGAGGGACCTCCGCTGAATAGTCCCTTCGACCTGATCAAAGAACAGGCCTCCATCTTGGACCCGGCCATCGATCGAATCGGGAACAGTGTCACCAAAAATTCAGATCTCGATGAGATTGCCCAGGGACTTGAAGATCTGGATCTCGATATTCGGGATTTAGAATCCCGTAACATTCAAGAAGCCGGTCCTGTGCTGGTCTCTTTGCGGAAAAAGTACCAGCAAGCTTTGGAAAATCTTCGACTGGAGAAGATCCGAAGACTGGAACTTCAACAGGAAGCGGATGCCCGTGAACTTTTGACAAATCTGCTCATCGAGAGTGAGTCGCTGAAAAAACCTCAAGACCGGTTGCCAGCACTGAATGATCTCATCAGCCGTTTTCCCGAAACCCGCGCCGCTGACCGCGCAAAAGATCTCGTCATTGAACTTGAGAATCAGATTGAAACACAAAACCTGCGTGAACAACTCGCAGAAAGAGACTGGAATGCCATTCGCCCGCGAGCAGAAGGATGGCTGAAATCCAATCAACCGGGTAGAGCTCGAGAAGAAATCTTGGCATTCCCGGACAAGCATCAACAAACCCGGGCATGGCTTGATCGAAATGCCTGGCTCAGCAAAATTGACCAGCAAGCGATCAATCTTTGGCGGGAAACTCGGGTACAGATTCGTGAACGTCTGCAAGAAGGTCGAAAGACTGAAGCAAAAGATCTTCTTCAAGGCCTGATTTCGCGAGCTTCGCTACCATCCACTCAAGCCTTTGTAGCCGAAGTCACGAGTGAGATTGATTCCACCGATGATTCCACGGGAGAATTGTCTTATGCCCCCTTGCCTCCCGTTCTGATCTCGTGCTGGGAAACATGGAACCTGGGTTTTCAGGGCCTCGAAGCGACGAGGCAATTGCGCTCAGCCCTTCTCGAAAATCGTTTTTCCGGATCAGACCTGAAAATTGCAGACCGCCACATTGAGATGCTCGGGCAGTTTGATCAGATTCTTGAAAATGTCGCCGAAGTCACCCTTCCTCAACGAAAAGGCCGACTGATTCAAACTCCAACAGCTGAAACCCCTGCTCCCTGGATCACTCTGAAATCAGATCGAGTGATTTATCGGGATACTGCAGACGGAACGGGACGTTACCTCCTGTGGAAGGAGTTGACCCCCTCCTGCCGTCTCGATCTGTGGCTGGAAGCATCCCCTGAAGGTGAATGGGGCGGCTTTCTCGCCCTCCTCCTCGAATTTAACCAACGAGGACAAGAGGCCGAAGAGATCTGGAAACGGGTAGATTCCCGCCTGAAAGAACTCCTCCAGCATCTGAAAAAGACGACGAAGATTGAGGCCAAAAACAGATGACACTTCCAGAGCCTCTGAAGTTGAGAGAAACGACTGAAGGAGTCGAATTGGAAGTCTGCGCCATCGCTGGATCCTCGATCAATGCACTGACAGGATTTCGACAAGGTGCATTGGTGATCAAGGTGACCACTGCACCGGAGAAGGGCCGGGCAAATAATACCCTTTTAAGGGTACTTTCAGGTACCCTTGGCCTTTCAAAGGGGAAAGTTCGACTGATTCGTGGAGAACATCACCGAAACAAAACTATCCTCATTTCAGGGATGAATCTGAACCAAGTGACAGAAGTCCTTGGCAGGATCAAAAATCAAACATCTTGAAGGTCAACCCTACCCGACCTTCCCGAGTTCAGGATGAAGGGCTGTTACCGCCATGGGTACGATTCAGGAAGAGGGAAACAGACAGCGACTGCGCATTGAGACCGCCGCAGAGGCGATCGCCAATGCTCATCCCGGCGATGCCCCGGATACGGTCATCATCCTGGGAACCGGTCTTGGCGGACTGGTCTCTGAAATCACTGATCGCACCACCGTCGACTATTCAACCATTCCTGGATTCCCCCTCTCAACAGCTCCGGGCCATCAAGGTCAGCTCCACTTGGGGAACATTGGCCAACACCGAGTCATCTGCTTTCAGGGTCGCTTCCACCTCTACGAGGGCTACTCGATGGAGGACATCGTCATGCCCATGCGGGTAGCAGCCCGTCTCGGCGTTCGTCAGGCCATCATCTCCAACTGTTGTGGAGGACTCTCAGCGGATCTCGAAAAAGGTGATCTCCTGATTCTCGATGACCACATTCATCTTTTGGGATCGAATCCTCTCACAGGCATGAATCATGACGATTGGGGCCCCCGATTCCCGGATATGAGCGAGCCCTATTGCCGTGAATCGGTCCATAAATGGCTCGAGCTGGCCAAATCTTCGGGAATCCGTGCCCACAGCGGTGTTTATGTCGCCGTTCCCGGCCCAAACCTCGAAACTCGGGCTGAATACCGAATGCTGAGGGGTTTGGGGGCGGATGTGGTCGGAATGTCCACTGTCCCAGAAGCCATCATCTGTGCTCACGAAGGGATTCGAGCCTCGGCAATTTCCGTCGTAACCGATCTCTGTGACCCGGATGACTTGAAGAAAGTTTCCGTACAAGAGATTCTGGAAGTCGCAGCAGGAGCCGAACCCCTCCTGACTCGACTGGTTGTCCAGTTCCTGCAATGAGGGGTTCGAGAGACTGAAAACCCGGAAAGGGGTCCAAAGGATGATTCATCCCAATGAGTACTTGTCGTCCGAACTGTCCAATAATGAAGACAAGGACGAAAAGAAAAAAGATTCAGGAGGTGGAAACTACCTCAAGGATTTGATGGAAAAGCAAAGAACGCTTTTCATCTCTGAAGAAGTTTCGCCGAAGCTGACCAAGAAAATCGTACCCGCACTGTTGTGGCTCGATTCCCAGAATGACGATCCCATTCGCTTGTTCATCAATACTCCTGGTGGATCCGCTGATGATGGTTTCGCCATCTACGATGCGATCAAGTTCATTCGCAGTCCAGTGCTTTGCATTACCAACGGACTGAATGCTTCTGCAGGAACTGTGATTCTCCTGTCGACTCCGAAAGAGCGCAGATTCTCACTCCCCAATTCCAGAATCATGATTCACCAGCCTTCCAGCGGAGTTCGTGGTAAAGCTTCTGAAATCGAGATCACCGCTGAGGAAATCCTCAAACTCCGTCGCCGCTGTAACGAGTTGATTGCCAGTGAGACCGGAAAGAGCGTTGAAGAAGTTGAGAAGCACACCAATAAAGACTATTGGATGTCACCTGAAGAGGCCCGTGATTACGGATTGATCGGTGAGATCCTGACCAGTCTGAATGATCTCTAAACCCGACATGTCAACTCGGAACGACTCAGACAAGAACCCGATAGAGACCCAACCGGTCTCTATCGGGTTTCTGCTTTCAGGTGGTGGGCGAACTCTGGAAAACCTGCTTCACGCCATCCAGGAACAGTCAATTCCAGCCACCGTTCAGCTCGTCATCGCCAGCAAAGCGGAGATCGGTGGTATCGACAAAGCCGTAGCCGCTGGAATCCCATATCAGATTCACCCCTGCAAAACGGTCGAAGACTCGCCTGCGATTTTCAGCGCACTTGAAGAGTCCGGGTGCCAATATGCCATTCTCGGCGGCTGGCTCCGTAAACTGTCGATTCCGCAGGGTTGGAAAAATAGGGTCATCAACATTCACCCCTCTCTGCTTCCGCTTCATGGTGGCAAGGGTTGTTACGGCGATCGAGTTCATCGCCGAGTGATCGATGCTGGGGAGACCGAATCCGGGTGCACTGTTCACTTCGTCGATGACGAATACGATCGCGGCCCAATCATTCTCCAAGAGCAAGTTCCAGTTCTTGAAGAAGACGACGTCGCCAGTCTGTCGCAGAGAGTTTTTGCGGCAGAAAAAACAGCACTCCCAAAAGCGGTGGCTGCATTAGTCAAGGGTGAACTGAGTTCCTGAACGGAATAGTGAATCGGGTCAAGCTTCAACAGTCGATCTCGTCGATTTACGCAAGACACAACTTTCGAAACTTCCTTTTTCCGACTCTCAGAATCATTCCGTCGGAGACTTTGACTTTGGCGTCCGCATCATCCACTCGCACATCGTCGATTTTCACTCCACCCGCCTGAACAGTTCTGCGAGCTTCATTGTTGCTGGAAGCCATACCAGCCTCGACAACCAATTTGACGATCCAGATTTCGCCATCGTCGAGCAACTCTCCCGAAACTTCAAACGACTCGATCTCATCCGGCACCCCACCTTTAGAAAAGACCTGAATGAAGTGCTGTTCTGCACCGACTGCAGCTTCCTCATCGTGGTACAAACGCACGAGAGTTCTTGCGAGGAACCCTTTGCATTCCCTCGGATTGAGAGCGAGTTTTTCTTCGATTTCACTCAAGCTCAAATCGGTACCGAGAGTGTAGTAGTCACGCATAGCCTCGTCAGGAATCGACATGGTCTTACCGAAAATATCTTCCGGTGAGTCGCTGATACCGATGGAATTCCCATACGTTTTTGACATTTTACGACTGCCGTCAGTTCCCACGAGAAGTGGAAGAGTCATACAAACCTGGGCCTCCAAGCCCTCCTGCCGCATCAAATCACGGCCAAGGAGCAGATTGAACGTCTGGTCAGTTCCACCCAACTCAACATCCGCCTTCACTTGCACAGAATCCCATGCCTGCATGAGCGGATAGATAAATTCGTGCAGATTGATGGGAAGTCCCCCACTAAATCGTTTCTGAAAATCGTCCCGTTCCAACTGCCTGGCAACGGTGGTTCTTCCACACAATGCGATCACCTCGAGAAATGACATTTCCCGGAACCAGTCGCCATTCCAGCAGAGTTCAGTGCGATCTTTGTCGAGAATTTTCCATGCCTGCTGCAGATAGGTTTCAGCATTTTCACGAACTTGATCATGAGTCAGGGTCGGACGAGTTTTATCGCGACCTGAGGGGTCACCGACGCAGGCAGTGTAATCGCCAATAATCAATACGGCTTGATGGCCAGCATCTTGAAACTGACGCATCTTTCTCAGGGGGACAGCATGGCCTACATGTAATTGAGGATTGGTAGGATCGACACCCAGCTTGATCCGCAGGGGTTGCTGGCGATCTCGAGACTTCTGCCATTTTTTCTGCAGCTCTTCCCCGGTGTCGATAGTCACTGCTCCACGGATCACTTCATTGAAGGACTCATCAGCAACGAAATCCATTTTATCTCCCCTCGCTGCTGCCCCGTCGAACTTCTCGGGTCAGTCCCCAAATCTTCCATACCCGTGCTGATCTTTCCATGACCAGCCCTGTGACCTCTTCGAGAATTCTCACGATGAGGCGATCAAGTTTGCCCTCATGAGTCCCCAGAAGCGAGACCATCTCATCGATCAGTGGATCGGTCAGATCTGGTTTCGCCTGAACCTCACGACGACGCTCAAGCCACCGATGTCGGGCGAGAACCATATTCGCGAGGTCTCCGCCGACCGCCGCCACTTTCAGCGCTTCTCGGGGAGACTGGGTTCCCAGCTCAATCTCAGGTGCGATAAAGCGACCTCGCTCCTCAATCCAAGGCAATCCACGGGTGATTTCACCATTGGGAGTGGAGATCCGTAAGGGACGGGTACTGCCCGTCACCACCCACTGCTGGAGAACCGGCCTCGAACGGGCAACAGGAATCGGCAACTGCACAGGGATTCCACGACTTTCCCCAGGCTCCACTCGAAAACCGCCATCCAGTCGAATCACCCTTGTGTCTGAGGTGGTTCGTTCCGTTCCATCCAGATAGACGTCCTTCACACTCCATACGACTTGACCAAGAACATCTTCTGTCCGGTCATTGGTCCCAAACTGGATCACCTCATCCGAGAGATTCTCAAGGACCACCAAACCTGTCAGATATGCTTTCGGGAAAACGGGAGGATCATCGTCCCCTTCCCGAGTCGATGATTCTTCTTCGCCGGTNGGTTCATTTTCGATGGAAAATCTGACAGCCACCGTACTCTGGCTCAGGTAACGTCCATGAGCCCTTCTTCGAAGAGTATTCACCTGGTCATATAAACCAAACTCGACCGGGGCAAGAACGAGAATCGCCTCGGACATCTTCCAGGCTTTCTCAAACTGACCCGAGCGGTATGCCTGAACCGCTTCTCGGAAACGTCCGCTGAGAAATCGAATGATGACGGCATCATCTTCAACCCGCTCCGATTCCGAGACCGTCCTTTGAACCAGCGGTCCCTCTGCAAAAACAACCGCAGGGAAACCCGATCCGGACGCAAGCAGGGAGGAAAACATGGAAGGGGCGACGGCGGGCAGGATCACGGAAGCAAAGAAAGAAATCATCCCGCAAACGATGACAGAAACGATGACGAGGAGAGCCGGAAATTTCCGACTCTCCCCGAAATGATCATCGATCCTGTTCACNGGAACAGAANTACTCCTTGTTCTCGGATTCTTCTGCATCACCGGNANCCTCTTCCNCNGCTTCNACGGCAGGCTCCTCACTGGAAGCCTCNGCNCCTTNNTCNGCNGCAGATTCTATTTCAGCANCAGGNNCTGCTTCAGCAACAGGAGCCTCTTCTTCNACATCTTCGATGTCAGGAACTTCGTCCGGAATGTTTTCCGGGATCGATCCCACCGCTGTTGGAGATTCACCCTCGGCAGCCTGAGCGTAAAGAGCGGCCAACTGGGCGCTCTCTTCCTCAGTCACCTCTTTCAGGCTCAAACCGATCTTGCGATTTTCATCATCCACGCGAATCACCTTCACGTCGACAACTTGACCGATCGAAACAACCTCTTCCGGACTCTCGACCTTATCCCCGGAAAGTTCGGAGATATGCAACAGTCCCTCGAGGTCATCTTCCATTTGAACAAAGGCTCCGAAGTTGGTGGTTTTGGTCACGGTTCCACGAACGACCGTACCAATGGCATAGGTGTCCGGGATTTCGCGGACCCAGGGGTCCTCTTCCATTTGCTTCAGACCGAGGGCAATACGCTTGCGCTCCTGGTCGATTTCCAGAACGACGGCATGGACCTCTTGACCCTTCTCCAACTTTTCGGAGGGATGAATGATCTTCCGTGTCCATGACATATCGCTCACGTGCAGAAGTCCGTCGATGCCATCTTCCAACTCGACGAATGCGCCGTAGTTGGTCAGGTTGCGAACTTTTCCGCTGATGTAGTGACCGACAGGGTACTTCTGGGCAACGATCTCCCAGGGGTTCACCTCGACCTGCTTCATACCGAGGCTGATCTCCTGCTTGTCCTTCTTGATCTCAAGAACGACGACGTCGACCTCTTGGCCTTCTTCCACCACTTCTCCAGGATTGGAGATGCGACGGGTCCAGGACATTTCAGAAACGTGGACCAGTCCTTCGATTCCCTCTTCAAGTTCGATGAAGGCACCGTAGGAGAGAACATTGACGACCTTGCCGTTGATTTTGGATCCGATCGGGAAACGCTCCTCGATGTCATCCCAGGGGCTCGGCTGAGTCTGCTTGAGACCCAGTGAAATCCGCTCACGATCCTTGTCGATCTTCAGAACCTTGACATCGATCTCCTGCTCCACTGTCAGGATCTCATTGGGGTGATTGATCCGGCCCCAAGACATGTCAGTGATGTGCAAAAGACCGTCGATTCCACCGAGGTCGACGAATGCACCGAAGTCGGTGATGTTTTTGACGATTCCTTTGCGAACCTGATCCAGTTCGATTTCGGTCATCAGGTTGGACTTCAGCTCATCGCGACGCTCTTCAAGGAGCTTGCGGCGGCTGACGACGATATTCATGCGAGGCTCATCAATCTTGATGATCTTGCACTCCAGGTCTTTACCGACGAACTCGGAGACATCTCCGACGCGGCGAATTGCAATCTGGGAAGCTGGAAGGAATACCGGGACACCGATATCAATCAGCAAGCCACCCTTGATTTTCCGGAGAACGCGGCCAGTGACCACATCGCCTTCATTGTGGGTCTCAACGACTTTTTCCCAGCCCTTGATTCGGTCGGCCTTACGCTTCGAGAGCATAATGCGACCGTCTTCTTCATCGACTTCTTCGATCAGAACATCGACGGTATCACCCACGGTGATTTCGGCACCTTCGAAGTGGCTCCGTGGAACTTCACCTTCGGCTTTGTAGCCCACATCCACGATGACCCAGTCATCGGAGATACTGACAACCTTGCCCTGA
>NZJA01000106.1 GCA_002691835.1 Planctomycetota bacterium | reverse complement strand
GCGCAAATCGCGGAGCTCGCGGCAGCGGCAAAAGGCGCCGTCGTACACACGCCGCGTGGAAGCCGCGGTAGAGGTGATGGAACGCGCGCCGGAGCGCACCCTGGACCTCCAGTTCGAGACGACGATCGAGCAGCAGAACACGACGCTTCCCCAGTTTCAGAGCCAAGCCGCGCCCGCGCCGGCGCCGCCGAAGGTTGAGGAGCCCAAACCCGCCACTCCGCTCGGTCAGCAAGCGGCGCAGGTCCAGGAGCTCCAGGAGGTGTACACCGCCGCCGCCGCCACCGTATCCGATGCGGCGATCCTCGCCGCGGAGCAGAGGTACGACGTGGACGTCGCCACGCCGGCGCCCGCGGGTCTGTCCGGGGCTAGCGTCGAGGCGAGCATCGAGGATGCGCTCTCGAGCCCGGTTCGCGAGCTGGGCGCCGAGGACGGCGCCAAGGAGGGAACCCTGACGTCCGGCGCTCGGTGGTGGAGGGAGGAGGGCAAGGAGTACCTCGAGGACGGTAAGGTTATGTCCTGGACGGTGATTCGCGGCACGAGCGCCGACGGAGCGGTTGAGTGGGAGGAAAAGTTTTGGGAAACCTCCGACGCGTTTACGTACAGAGAGCTCGGCGCGGTCAAGTCCGGCCGCGACTCTAACGGGCAGGCGTGGCAGGAGTCCTGGAAGGAGCTCTACAACCACGACGCCGACAGCCTCCCGTTCATCCACCGCGAGGCGTCCAAGTGGTCGCACACCCCCAAGGGCCAGTGCTGGTCCGAGGGGTGGACCGAGGACTACCGCTCCGACGGCTCCGTGGATCGCTACTGCGAAAAAACCGGGAGCCTCGAGGACGGCGCCGCGCCCGACGATGGGCACGCCAACCGATGGACCGAGAAGTGGGGCGAGAAGTGGGACGGCCACGGCGGATGCATCAAGTGGACCGACACGTGGGCCAGCCGCGATCACACCGAGGGCGGCATGGCCAACGCGCCCTCGAGGTCGTGGGGAGAAAAGTGGGAGGAGAAGTGGGGTGACGAGTACAACGAGAACGGCCGCGCGGGTCTGCGGCAGGGTCTCTCCTGGGACGGAGTCGGCGGCGATCATAAAGAGCGCACGTGGGGCGAGGAGCACTACCCCGACGGCCGGCTTCACAAGTACGGCAACTCCAACGACGGTTCGCAGTACTGGGACGAGTGGTGCGACGGCGCGGGCGGCTGGTGGGAGACGGCGCCGTCGTTCGGGTGGCACGAAGCCGTCGGACACTCCCCTTACCTCATGCAGGTGAAGCTGCAGCCGAGGGCGGTGATGGGCAAGGGGAAGGGCGGACGCAACATCATCACCCCGCACCGGTCCAAGAGCGGGGGCAGCACGACGAGCGGCGCCGACCGGGGCGTCGCGGGAGGGTATAAACCAAACGCCTACCGCGGCAGCGATAACAACCCGTACAAGCAGGCCAAAGAGAACCCTAATCCTGGGGGATACAACGGCGGATCCTCCAACCCTTACGGATACCCCAACGGCGGTGAAAGTAACGGCGGCGGAGGCCAGGCCCCGCCGGGTGGCTACAACCCCAGCGACCCGAACGGCGGCGGCGGCGTGTACTAGTTTAATTTCAATTCGTGACAGACCCACAGCCTCGTATCGAGCGTCGCGTTGCATGCCCCCGTCGCGTTGCGCGCTCGATCAGCCTTTTCGTTCTCGCTTTACGAGTAGCAAGAGTGCCGCCTCAGCGCCTAAAATGAATAAACACGAGTTGTCGTCTGATCCCACTACTTGGCTGGGCCGAATTTATTATTTTGAACTTCCTCGGTTACTTGCCGTTACCGATGAAAGTTCCACCAGACTTGCCAGTCATATCTTTTTGCGCATCTTTTTGTCCGCGAATATTATTTTTGTCCGCTGATAACCCTCAGCGACCGCGTGAGGTACAACAGTCTCCGAGGCGCCCACGACATTCATTTCAACATGAGCGGCAATGCAGTAACCCAGAGCGATACGGCCCAGCCCGAGCAGGTAATAATGTTCACACCGCCTTCTCAGGAGGTCATGGATAAGCTCGGGAAGGATTTCGTCGGGCACTGGGAGAGCGTGCCGGGCACGAAATGGATTGGTGGTTGCATCCCACTCAAGGTCGATTACAAGAGGAACGTCTACGCGCCTACAGGAGACGAAGACGTATATCTGTTCGAATCAGAGGCTGACGTCACATGTTGCTGCTGCAACAAAATGCACCAGACCACCACAGGCCGATTATCGGGGGGATCGTCCTTCGAAGAAATTGGCCAAGATGAGGAATCACTGCTCCAGCTGAGCAGCAGGATGGTCGATCACACGCGCGACGACGCGGGTTCGCATCTCGTCACGTACCAAGTCGACGGTGTGGATCATGACGGTTTGCTGGCTTCAAGGCAAGACAAGTTTCGCATCAGCAACACCGGGGACGCAACGATGACCTCCACGAACACTGAGCCGCACGCCTTCAAGTTGGAGTTCAAGAAAGTGTCGAGGGTTCCCAAGCCCCTCTCGGACCGTTTTCTACGGAAGAAGGAGCAACAAGCAAAAGACCTCCAAAATTCCGTGCAGATGATGAGTGACGCGGATATCGACGCGGCGGTCCGCTTCTGCGACGATGTCCTCTCCGCGCCAAGCCTGGTGCTCCTGCCCCCGACCCTGGAAAAAGGACCCTTAACGTTTGGTAATATTTTTTGGAAGCACAGAACCGTCACGTACCCGGTCGCGCGGATCGAGACCCCGGACACACCGGCGCTGATTATGAAGATAGAGATACCGTCAAAAGGCGTGTGGGATGCGTCCGTTCTCACCGCGTCCGGCGCGTGCGTCGCGCGATCGTCGTTGAAAGCTCCGACCAAGTTTTGCAAGCCCCCCTCCTCACTCAAAAGCGCGCTCGTGGAGTGGGGCTGCAAGCGCTTCGGCGTGGTTGGAGCGGGAATGTCGTCTCAATTTGAATCGAAGCAGAGGTGCGGCACGGTACCGGGGCAGGCCATTTTCGCGAAAGGGCCAACGCAAGACGTCGTGTTCTTCGAAGACTTTAACAGCAAGAGAAACGATTGGAAAGTTGCCGGATGCAAAAGCATAGCTTTCGGATGCTTCTATCTTGGTATACCGTGCGCGATATATTACGGTCTACAAGCAGATGGTGAACCGTACGAAGCCCTTTTCAAGACCTTCGGCGGGACGGAAATCGGGGGTTTCAAAATAGAGAAGCACCGGGAGTGTTGTGTGACAACGGACGACTCCCTGCCAAAGACCGAAGCTGTCGTGGACTTCGGAAGCATGACGGCTGAACAACGGCGCTTAGCGCTCGTCGTGATAATGCATGGCGCGGCGTTGGCGGCGCACCCAAAAGAAAAAGGAGGAGGAGGAGGAGACGGCGGCGGCGGCGGAGGAGGAGGATGAGGGCGACGCCGGTTTGGTGTTTGCGGAATGTTTGCGGAATAAAAGTAAATCTGTTGTTTTCTACGCCGCCGCCCGTGAACGCAACGCTCGTCGCTCCGCGAGCATCGCCTCCAACTCCTCGCGCAGATCCTCAGCCCCGACGAGCTTACTTGTCATCACAACCTCATCTGTACCCTCCACCTCGTCCCTGCGCGTGGTCTTGACCGTCTCCCAGCGCTCCACGGCCCGAATCTTCTCCTCGCAGTCGGCGATTTTCCCGTTTAGTTTTGAAATCGCATCCGCGAGGGCGTCCGCGCCGACCCTCGCCCTGGTCTCCACCGACGAGCACTTCTCGCCGAACCTCAGCGACTGCGTGGTCTCAGCCGCGTGCTCGTGCTCCTGCGCGCACGTCACCACGACCGCCGTCTTGCTGTTCCCGCCCAACGCCGGCGCGAGAAGCGCGGTGAGCTTGGAGTCGTGGAAGGGAACGTGGGGAGGGGGCGCACCCTCCTCTCTGCACTTGCGCGCCTCGTGGAGCGCGTCGACGCACTGCTTCAGCGCGAGCAGACCGGAGTTGATGTTGAGCGCTTCCGTCAGGCGTCGTCTGCTCTCGTAGTACTCGGCCCAGGGGACTGTGCCGGGCGCGGCTACGCCCTCGTTCGCCAGAGACTTTTTTAGGCGCTCCGACCCCCCCAAGTCGGCGAGGAAGAGACGCGATCTCATCTCCTTCCCCGTCTCCTCGTCCGTCTGCACGAGGGACACGGTGAACACGGCGTGCGCGCGCGATGACCTGGCGTTCATCGCGGTCGCCGCGCGGCGTTTCTGCGCGTCTCCATCCTCGAGAGCCCTTCGCACGTCCCCCATGTCTCCAACCGCGACCTCCGTGCTGCCCTCCAGGATGTACCCGTGGCCGGCGACGCGGGAGTTACCGACGGGCGCGCCGCCTCTGAGCAGGTCCGTCATCTCGTCACCGAAAATCTCCACGTACGACACCGCAATCTTGGACGTCACGCCCAAGGTACGCCTCCGTTCGTCGGCGGCTGTGAATATCTCCTCGCACGCGCGGGGAACCAAGCCCCTGCGTTCCGACTGTTCATCCAGCTCGCCAAACATCGTGTGGGTCTTGCCGCTGCCCGTCTGTCCGTACACGATGATGGTGGCGTTGACTCCGTTGACGACGTCGGCGACGAGCGATCGCGCGGACTGTTCGTACACGTTCACCTGAGCGGCTCCGTCGGAGAAGACGGCGTCAAAGGCGAATTCGCGAAGGCCCACGCCCGGCGCCACCGCCATCACGCGCCCTTCCTTCTCGTCAACCTCGAGGATGCCGCACGCGAAGTCGTATCCCTCAACGACGGAGGACCCTTTGTCCTTCACGGCGTCGTTCTTCGTCTCCTTGTCGACGTTGGTCAGGTCGGTCAGCGCTCCGGGGTGATCGATCATCCTCTCGCAGACGTCGGCGTCGGCCCACGGACTTCTCGACGCCTCCTCGCCCCGCCCGCTGTCCATCATGAGCACCCGCATGGCGTCCGCGGTGGTGGTCCCGGCGCCGCGCTGCGCCTTGATCATGCGGAGCCTCTGGTGCAGGGGCAGGACGACACCGCTGCCGGGGAGACCCGCGGCGGGACCCGTCGGAGCGGAGCCGACGTTCCTGGGACGCATTCGGACGCCTACGCGGATGGAGCCAGCCTCGAACTGCGCAGCCTTGATCCAGGTGTCGGAGGCTTCGCCTTCCGCCGCGGTCAGGCGCGCGAGCCTCTGCTCCGCGGTCTCGTTCTCGTCATCGCCTTCGTTCGAGGCGTCCCGCCATCGGTCGCGGCACGTCCAGAGGCGAAAAAACTCGCGACGCCAGGTGCCGCCCGACACGGGCGCACCGCTTCCCTCGGTCTCCGAGACGTACAGCTTGGACTCCCGCGCCAGCTGATACGTCACCGGTTTCCACCACAGCTGGTCGGAGTCCCTCTGCATGTCTCTCAGCGCCACGCACGTGCACGCGGCGGACGCCGAGTCGCGCACCGTCGCGAACTTCAAGATCTCCGTCGCCAAATCGAAGTGAAGCCCCGGCGTTCGCGTCTCCTCCGGTAGGGATGTATCGGCCTCACCGGCGCCCGCGGCGGTGGACGGCGCGTTTCCCATGTTTCCCGCGACTCCGCGACTCCGGTCGATGGGGTCGAAGCGCGCGCACTGGAGGTATGACGGGTCGGTCAACGCTTCCCGCTCGAGGGGAACAAAAACGATGGTGACGATGACGTTGAAAAAAGTTTTGGCATTTTCAGATTCCTCCCGCACCAGTTGTCCGTTGAACAGTCTGGCTGGTTGCAGCTCGCGGAGCCACTCGTTGGAATCTCTGTAGTGCTAACACTTGCCGCCAAAATAGGCGCGGGAAGGCCGAACAAAGCGCAGAACACGTGCACACCGCCAACCCCGGGAGGATCCCGAGGACGAGGAAGGTCGACCGCGACCGACTCGATCAGCTCACAGGAATCACAGGACTCACAGGACGGCGACCGCAGGCGACATTGCCTTCGCTCTTCCCGACCCGCTTCCCGATCGTCAGAACAGGATTCTCGACACCATGTCCACCAAATGGAAGCACAACTTCAGCGCCGGTCCCTCCGCGGTCGACGCGGGCGTCCTCGCGAAACTCAGCGCCGAACTCGCGTCCTTTGAGGACACTGGCATGGTAAGTGTCAATGTCGCGTGAGCCCGGGCGTCGCGTTCACCTCTCGACCCGGTCCGCGGCGCTAATCTCTCCCCGGCTGATCGACCGCGACCTTTCGCTCCGCGAATCGTCTCGCGACCACCCCTCGCATTTGAAATTTCTGCCCTTTGAATCTTTGTGCTGGCTAGTGGCTCGACGACCTCGCCCGCGCGTCCACCTCGTTTCCGTCATCTCACCCGCGTACCTTCCCCCTCGCAGGGTCTCATCGAGCACTCTCACCGCGACGCGGGAGGCCCCGTCCAGCGATGCATGGCGGACACCTGCGACCTCATGCGAGAGGTGCTGGACATCCCCGACACGCACGACGTGCTACTCATGCACGGCGGCGCGCACGCGATGTTCGCCGGGGTTGCCATGAACCTCGGCGGCGAGATGGGTGCCAAGGCTGACTACGTCGGCGACGGCTTCTGGAGCAAGCGCGCCGCGGGCGAGGCGAGCAAGTACTGCGCCGTACGGCACGTGGGACTGACCAGCGAGCTCGGCGGCGTCGCCATACCGCACTCGTCCACCTGGAACGTCGACCCGACCGCCGCGTTCGTGCACGTCACCGCGAACGAGACCATCGACGGCCTCGAGTACCACGTCGATCCGACGATGCCCGAGGACGCGCCGCCCCTCGTCGGCGATTTCACCTCCACGCTGCTCTCCAGGCCCGTGGACTTCTCCAAGTACGGGGTGGTCTACGCGAGCACGGGGAAGAACCTGGGTCCGAGCGGCCTGTTGGTCGTCATCGCGCGCAAGGATCTGCTCACGGGCGAACGCGAGATGTCCATCTGCCCCGGCGTCATGTCCTGGTCCGCGGCTGCGAAGAGCACCCCGATCCAGAACATCTGGAACACGCCCAACGTTTTCGGGATCCGGGCGTTACAGCTCGTCCTCGAGGACTGCAAGGCGAAGGGCGGCGTCGCGGCTATGCGCGCGCGAGCGACCCGCCGTGCGTGGAGCGTCTACGACATCATCGACGCCAGCGAGGGCTTCTACATCAACGACGTAGAGCCCGAGTTCCGCTCGACTATGACCATCCCCATCAAGTGCAAGACGCCCGAGATCGAGAAGAGGTTCGCGGAAGAGTCCGAGAAGGCTGGCTTCTACAACCTCAGGGGCCACCCGCTCTTCGGGGGGCTCAGGGTCACCATGTACAATCAGCTTCCGGACGATGCCGTCGAGGCGTTGGTCGATTTCATGCAAGAGTTCCAGATGAATTCATCGGTCACCTCCGACTCCGACGAGGAGGTCGCCATGTTCGGCGTAAACGGCAAGACGGCCTACGCCAGCTCGCCCCCGTCGGTGCTCAACGCGTTCGCATTTTAAGGATTCTTTATTCTGATCAGTCGCTGATCCGCCGAAGGGCATATATATAAGGGCCGGATAGACCGGAGCAAGGATTGTGAGTCTGCCAAAATATAGCAGCCAACTTTGTACCTTCGTAAATAACAATATATACGCATTGCAAACCCCTCTACATATAGCCGTGGGGCCAGTGACGGCCTCCCTGTTGGGTGGTTCCCGCCGGCTTCTCGTCCTGCTTCGCCTTCCAGGACTCGTACATTGCGCCGGTCCTGTTATCCGCGCTCCACTCAAACTCGTACTTGCCAATGACGATGCGGTCGCCCTCGCCCGCGCCGGCTTCGTTGAGCGCCTTCTCAACCCCGGACATCTTCAGCACCTGCGCGAACCTCTTGAACGACTCGAAGTAGTCCCAGTTGGTCATCTGCACGAACCGCTCGATCGCGGCGCCCTTGACGTAGAACGCGTAGGGCTCGTCGATGACCTCGAAATCGCTGAGCTCCTTGCCGTCCGCCCTCCTGGCAACCACGCCCCGCCTCGCCTCCGCTTTCCGCGCCTCCTCCTCGTAATCGATCGGGGGAAGGGCCTCGAGCGCGTCCTTCGTCGCGGTCACGAGCTCCGCGACGCCCGAGCCGTCCAGCGCGCTGACGACGTGCGCGTCCACACCGCGCGCGCGGAACTCTCCCTGAAGCTTCAGCGCTTTAACCGCCGCGGCTTCCGAGGCGTCAACCTTGTTCAGCGCCACAATCTCCGGTTTGTCCCCAACCTCGGGGTCGAAGAGGAAGATCTCGTTGCGGATGGCGTCGTACTCGTCCACGACGTGGTCGCTGGTGCAGTCCAGCACGTGCACGAGGACCCTGGTACGCTTGACGTGCCTGAGAAACTCAAATCCGAGCCCGACGCCCTCGCTGGCGCCCTCCAACAAACCGGGTATGTCGGCAAAGACCATGCGGGTGTAGTCGCGTTCAACCACGCCGAGGTTGGGGACGATGGTGGTGAACGGGTAATCCGCGATCTTTGGCTTGGCGTTGCTCACGCCGGCGAGCAGCGTGCTCTTCCCCGCATTGGGCACCCCGATGATCCCCACGTCCGCCACCAGCTTGAGCTCCATCTCGACCCACAGCTCGGTGCCCTCCTCGCCGTTCTCGGCAATCTGCGGAGCCTTGTTCTTCGCCGTCTTGAACGACGCGTTACCGCGACCGCCCCGGCCTCCCGGTACGATCATCTCCCTGTGCCCGTGCGCGAACATCTCGGCGATGACCTCCCCGGTGTCGGCGTTTCTCACGACTGTGCCGGGGGGGACCAGCACGGTGCGGTCCCGCGCGTCGCTCCCTTGCATCCTCTTGCCCCCGCCGTTCCCGCCAGCCTCCGCGCGATGGTGTACCTTCTTGCGGAAACCCACCAACGAGTTGATGCCCTCGTCCGCCTCGAAGAAGATGGCGCCGCCGTTGCCGCCGTTGCCCCCGTACGGGCCGCCTTGCGCGACGAAAGCCTCTCTTCGAAACGCCACCATCCCGCGCCCGCCGTCGCCAGCCTTGATGTAAATCTTCGCGGTGTCGAAGCACCGCATCTCGGACGGTATCCCGCGGCTGCGTGTCTCGCCGTCCGCGTCCGCCTCGAAGTCGTCGTCGCCGCCGAGGTTGAATTCCACCGCGCCCTTCGCCTGACCTGCGCGGTACTTGGCCTCGATGTC
Source organism: Planctomycetota bacterium (assembly GCA_002691835.1). The sequence goes on along the minus strand of NZJA01000106.1, from coordinate 2,401 downwards.
GGCGTACGCCGCGGCTTCCATCGCGGTCCTGCCCTCGAACACGTCCTCTTCGTCGTCGTCCGGAGAATCCCATCCCTCGGTTTCGTCGCCGTAGTCGTCGACGTCGGCGCCAAAGTCCACGAACCGCGCGTCTTTGGCTCCGACGACGTAGAAGGATTCCTCCTCCTCCCGGGTCGCCGCCCTCGCCTGGCTGCGCGCGGTCTCCTTCTCGCGCATGTCCTCGCGGAACTCCGCGAGCCCNTCGGCCCATCCCGCGCCGAAGNTTTCNTNNTNGACGGGCTCGTCCGCGCGACGAAGGTTGAGGTTTTGGCCGTCCCACCCGCCGAAGGGCATCTCGCCGAATCGCGTCGGCGGCGCCTCGTACGCGACGTCGCTCACCTCCAGGGGCGAGTCCATGGCGAGGATGTCGGACAAGGAGGTGGACGCGTCCGCCTCGATGACTTCCTTGACCTTGACGGATTTGGGTCCGTCGTCGGAGGGGAGGACGTAGAGGTCGGGGCGCGGGGCGCCGGTCCCGCCACCGCCGGCGAGCNTGGCCTTCTTCTCTTTGCTCTTCTTCGACCCGCCGCCTGTCTTGGTCTTGATGGGGGACGCCTTCTTGGTGCTCCTGCTTCGGGCTCCCGCGCGAACCGTGAAGGCGGCGGCGCGACGAGCTCCGCGGTTGGCACCTATACGCGGCACCGGGGCCGGGACGAGCGCGAAGCGCGCGGAGAGGGCGGTCGACATACCTGCTGACCTAAGGTAGGTCGACGTGTCGCCCGAGAGAGAATGCGGTGGGGCGCTTTTTCTCACCCGGATGAAGAAAAGAAAGTCGTCCGCTGGGGATGAAATGATGAATTGCACGGGCGCTGACTGTCGCGCATACGTGGAGTGAGAAAAATACGTCCAAACGCCAAATACGATCNAANTCACAGGCGCACNGGTCAGGGAAGTTAACCCGACGTTTCGATATTTTTCACCTCCAGCGTGGCACCTTTTTTGCGCGCGAGCAGCGGGAAGCAGTCGAGTGTGAGCCATAAATTGTGTTTTACTCGTCTTTTGATTGGAGGAGAAACGAGAGACTCTCCGGGCTCGCGGGCCTCGGCCGAGTTTTTTCGGCATTCGTGTGTTCACGAGGTTGGGTGCGGACGCGCCCGGCGACGTCACACCGCAGTGAGCGGGCTCGGTTTGCACCGTCCCACTCGTGCACGACAAGAAACAGCGCTCGGACCGGTCATATCCGNNNNCCGAANCGACGCGCGAGGGCGAATTCCGAAGCACTCGACGGTTTTCGGTCTTCTGNGTAGGAAGCGTCGCGGGTGAATTTTACCGCCCGCGAGTTCCACCCGGAAAGCGCGTCGCCGCCAGTCAGCGAGGGCGCATAACCGGTCGGCGGAGGGATCTTTGACCTCCCGACACCATGCAGGTGCGTGTCCGATCTTTAATTCCGATCGCGATCGTCTCAAACCGCGACGCGTTCGTCATCCACAACACCCATCTTCCGGCGCCAGCCTGTAGAACGAAACGAGGGGAGCCTCCGTTCGCCTCACGCTCTCGCTGACCGTGCCGTCCCTCGCCCCTTCTCAGGCTCCCGCGCAGTCTCAGGCTGCCTACAGCTACGGCAACCAGCAGATGGCGCCGAACCCCTACGCCATGTGGCCCCAGGTGCGCCTCACATCCGCGTTCAACCACGCTCATCCGGCGCACACCCTGGCAACCCCTCCGTCTCTCGTCAGAGAAGAAAAGAAAAGAAGTTCGCCGGACGCGTGATCACGACTCGTTCCCGCTCGTCACCGTCGCGCGTTATAACTGACCGAGCGTCACCCACGTCCTTCCAAACGCAGGCCATGTCCAATCCGTACGGCGGCGCGAACCAGTTCATGTACCCAGGCTACATGGTGCGCGCCCTCGCCCCCACACCCGTCGCTTTCAAAAGAATCCCCCAGATATTTGTCAACGAGTGCGCCAGAAGCGGAAGTTTCACCCACACTTTTTTCTAACCCCCACTCCCTGCCACCCACCCGAACCTTTCCTCTCATCAGGGATCTAACCCGTACGGCGCCGGCGCGAACGGCGAAGCGAAGGACGCGACCGCCAACGGCGATGCCGCCGCCTACACCAACGGCGCGGCCGCCATGTGGCACGAACAAGCCGCGGCGGCGAAAGCTGCGGGGGGGGGCGCTGGCGCCGCCGCCGCCGCCGGCGGCTCCGGCGGCTCCGGGGGCGAGGTCTGGATGGACGAGAGGGAGCTGAAGCGCCAGCGCAGGAAGCAGTCCAACAGGGAGAGCGCGCGGAGGAGCCGGCTGAGGAAGCAGGCGGAGTGCGAGGACCTGGGCGGGCGCGTGGATGCGTTGTCCACCGAGAACGTCACCCTTCGCGCCGAACTCGCGCGGCTGAAGGAGACCTGCGGCGCCCTGGAGAC
>NZJA01000105.1 GCA_002691835.1 Planctomycetota bacterium | reverse complement strand
CAGCAAAGAGGGCTGTGGCCTCATCTGACCCTTCGAGAGCAAAGTCAGCTGTTCGTTGGACCTGCGGGTGAAGAAAAGATTTCTGCATATTCTGCTGCACTCGATTTGGAGCCATTGCTGGATCGTCTTCCGGGCCAACTCTCGGGTGGCGAGGCTCAGCGGGGAGAATTGCTGAGGACTCTCTGCAGTCCTGCTCCACTGTTGTTGCTGGATGAACCGTTCTCGGCTCAGAATCAGCGACAGAAACAGAGGGTGTTGCAACAGCTTGAGCAAGAGTGTGAATCGGGAAGGGCCATCCTGTGGGCCTTGCATGAGCCACTCCCCGGAGTTGAGTCGATCAGCCTCGACGATGAATCTTCAGACTAGCGCTGCGGTTCAAGAGCACTCTGAGAATTACGGGGTAGCGGATTCATTCTGGAATCGGCCATCGATCATCTGCAGTCGGCGATCTGCCTTTGAAGCCAGATCAGGATCATGAGTGACCACCAGAATCGAAGTTGAAAGGTCCTGATGCAATTCACGTAAGAGCTGGTGGATACTTTCGCTGGTGCGCGAATCGAGATTGCCGGTGGGTTCATCACACAGCAACAATTGTGGTGACATCATCAGAGCTCTCGCGATCGCAACTCTCTGACGCTCTCCACCAGACAAAGTTCCCGGGGATTGCCGCTCACGGCCTTTCAGACCGACTCGCTTCAGAAGCATCTCTCCACGACTTTCCAGCTCAGCACGAGCTTGATTCCATTGAGAAGTCGTTTGGCTGATGACTGTTGGCAGCAGTACATTTTCGAGCACATCGAGATCGGGTAACAAATGGAAAAACTGAAAGACAAAGCCGATGAAATGATTTCGTAATTGACACCGATCATCTTCGCTCAGATCTGTAGATCGCCAAGTTCGATCAGCCTCCCGGTAGGTGATTTCACCGGTTGTCGGTGTATCTAACAGTCCCAGGCAGTGGAGTAAGGTGCTCTTTCCCACCCCACTCATACCGACGATGGCAATCATCTCTGACTCGTGAATCTGCAGGTCGAGTTCCTGCAGCACCTTGAGCTCATCACCATTTGCCATGGTGTAGGATTTCACCAGTTTTCTGGCGGTGACTACGGGTAGGGAAGAAGAGGACAGATCATTCATGGTGGAGCGCCTTGATGGGGTCATGTCGACCGGCCCGGATCGCTGGGAGAATACTTCCAAGAAATCCAAAGATCAGCGTTGGAACGCAAACCAGTGTGATGTCCTGCCAGCGTAAGACTGCAGGGATTCGTTCCAGATAGTAGACGTTGGGGGGGAATAGCCTCAGGCCGGTCTGGCGATAAACGAAGTCGTGAAAAGCATTGATGTTTTCGAGGAAGATCCAGCCTCCCAGCAAGCCCAGAACTGCACCCACAGTGCACAGGAACATTCCCTGACGCAGAACCAGGGAAGTGACTCCGCCTCGGGTCGCTCCAAGAGCTCGAAGAACTCCCAAGTCTCGTTCTTTTTCAATCACGAGAAGCATCAGAATCAGAAAAATCATCCCTGCTGCAAATGCGACGATCAATAGCATCAGCACTGAGATGATTCGCTTTTCGATCTCGACGGCCTTGATCAGATTTGCACGTTTGTCTTCCCAGGTTTCGTAGGAAGGGCGGCGTAATGGAATGGATTGAGGATCTTCTGAATCAAGAAACATCCGTCTCTCAACTTCTCGCCTGATATCCAGACGGATTTTTTCAGCCTGAGAGTAATCATCGAGGCTGACAGATATTCCAGACAGACGCATGTCTTCGGCATCTTCATCCCAAAGTTCGAGAGTGTCCTGCAGGGATCGAATGTGGGTGTAAGTCCAGCGCAGATCCTGTTCATAGACCCCTGACTGGAAGGCTCCGACAACCAAAAAACTACCAGAGCATGGTTCGAGAGTGATGGGTGAATAGGAAGAGATCTGAACGACATCGCCGATTCGGAGACGATTGCTGCGTAATGCTTCAATTCCGACAACGATGGCTTTCGGGGGGGCATCTACGGAGAACCCTGAACCGGGATCTTCCTCAAGTCGCCAACGCAGGATTTTTCGACGACGGTCGAGGGAAAACAGTTTTTCGACCTCTTCTGTCGGTAACGGTTCCCGGTCAGCAGGTAACAGCATGAAGCGGTCCTGCAACATGAGATCGATCTCTTTGTCAGAAAGAACGAAGCGGGCCAGATCCGTGACTTCACATTCGGAGGCCGGCTCGACTCCACGGAGGACGCAGTGGTCCATAATGCCGACTTTGTAGAGAGCCAAAGTGGTCACATGGGGAGCGGCAGCCTTCACTCCAGGAACGCTTTCGATGGCTTCGAGGAGTTGATCTTCGCCAACGAGACCTCTGAATGGATCTGCTTCGACCACGAGATGGGAGAGAGTTCCGCGAATCCGTTCGCGCATCTCGATCTTGAAACCCTCCATCACTGCCAGAACAGTCAGCAGGGAGAAAACCCCGAGAGTGACCGCCACGGTGGCAGCCCAGGGGGCCCAACGTTTCTTCAAATAGCGGCGAGTCAGGTAATCATGATACTTCAACAGAACTCCATGGATTGAGGATCGTCTATGTCTACTTCCTGCAGTGAACTATTGCAAGGGCTGCAAAAGAGGAGATTTATCAACACAACTGATTTACTTGTAAGGACTTGCGTAATCGTCCATGGGCTTGGTGGAGGATTTCGATTCACTTCAGGACCTTTGCTGGAACGGTTACAATGGCTCATCGAGCCCTGCATGAAAATTGCAGATCAGTCTTCACCAAGTCTTCCTGTAACGTAACGTCGATGAGATACGTTCCAAAGTTGACCCGGCTAAACAGCAGGTAGACGGTGATATCGAGTTGACCCGAGAATCCCGAAAATCGTGGGGTATGGGTCAGATTCGGAGTTTGATTCTTCGAATCCAGCAACCAAGCACTGACCAAGGGGAAGCATGAAGATCGACAAAATTGAAGCTGAAGGTTACGAAAATGTCGTGATGGCCAATGACCCGGAATCTGGGCTAAAGGCTGTCATCGCTGTCCACGATACGACTCTGGGACCTGCTCTTGGCGGCCTTCGCATGTGGAATTACGAGTCCGAAAAGGAAGCGATTTTTGACGTCCTCAGGCTCTCAAAGGGAATGACCTACAAGAGCGCATGTGCCAATACCGGACTCGGTGGCGGTAAAGCGGTCATCATTGGAGATCAGAAAAAGGACAAGAGCGAAGCTCTTTTCCGGGCCATGGGCCGATTCGTGGATTCTCTCGGGGGCAGTTACATCACGGCCGAAGATGTCGGTGTTGGCATTCAGGAACTCGAGTGGCTCCAAATGGAAACCGCCTACGTGATGGGTTTGAGTCGTCAATCTGGATCCAGCGGCAATCCGTCTCCATTTACAGCCAGAGGTGTGATCCGTGGGCTGTTTGCCTGTACAGAAGAAAAGTTCGGGACCAGTCATCTCGACCGTCTCCACTACTCGGTTCAGGGTTTGGGTCAGGTCGGGGGAGACGTGGTGCGTTGTCTTTCGATGCTGGGAGCACGGGTCACCGTGACAGATATCAATGAAGACCGCTGCATGGAGTTCTCGGCTCTTCCAGGGGTCGAAGTCGTCCATGGTGACGAGATCTACGACGTCGATGCGGACGTGTTTATCCCCTGTGCCCTGGGTGGAATCCTCAATGACGACACGATTCCTCGTCTCAAAGTGAAGGTCGTTGCAGGCGCTGCCAACAATCAGCTTCTCCGAGAAGAGCATGCTGTCATGCTTCACGATCGCGAAGTTTTGTACGCACCTGATTTCATCATTAACGCCGGAGGCATCATCAATGTTTCGGTAGAGGTTCGCCCTGAGGGATACGACGAGCGCACGGCCGTAGGGAAGATCGAGAACATCTACAATGGTCTCCGTGAAGTGTTCGAAACCTCCCGCAGGGAGCATCTGACCCCCGCCGAAGCCGCTTACCGGGTTGCTGAAAACCGCCTTGAAGAAGCCCGTCAGGCGAATGGGCAGTCTGTCGCTGATTCCACCTCTTAGGAGGTGGAAGGAGGCTCTTTTGAGCGATCACCGATTTCCCCGATCTTCGAGGATTTGTCGCAAAAGCGACTTCCAGGTGGTTTTTGAGCATGGAGTTCGCTGCAGTACCCGTCACCTTCGGGCGGTGGTTCATGAAGCGGGGCGCGACGAGAGCCGTCTGGGCCTTGCCGTCAGTCGCAAAGTCGGCAATGCGGTGGTTCGCAACCGACTCAAGCGAAGGTTGCGGGAGATCTTCCGTTGTGAAAAAGGAGCTTCTCCCTGTCATCGGGACATGATCCTGATTCCTCGCCCGGGTTGCTCAGATCTCGATTTCCAATCCCTCAAGTTGCAAGTCGTGGAGTTACTCTCGCGCAGTGTAAGTTCCAAGGCCTCCCGATGATCGCAAGGACCCCTGAGTCCGGAGATGAAACATCGGCTGACGACTCATCCGGGAATCCGAGTCTGCTGGCAAAAATATTTCTGGGACTCATCGGCGTTTATCGTCGCGGAATATCTCCTCTGCTCCCGCCGCTGTGTCGATTCGAACCGAGCTGCAGTGGCTATGCCGTAGAAGCGATCCGTATGCATGGCGCTTGCCGGGGAGGTTGGCTGTCGCTTCGACGCCTCTTGCGTTGCCACCCATTCTCCAAAGGGGGGTACGATCCTGTTCCCGATTCAGGAGAGCCTCATTTCCGAAAGGAATCATAAGTTCTTCCGGGAAACTGCACTTGACCTATGGTTTATAAAGTATAAAGTGCAAAGTGCATGGGGAGCCGGAACGTCAGGATCCGGTATGCCAAGAGGGGATACGACACTTGCCCAAGCCTTCTGCAGGCCAGGTACCCAGGAAATTGTTCAAGATCGGTGAAGTGATGGCGGCGACGGGAATTTCCCGACAGACGCTTCATGATTACACCGTTTCCGGATTCATCGAAGAAGAGGAGCGGACCCCTGCAGGGCATCGTCTCTACGCCGAATGGATCTTTGAACGTTTGGGGAAAATGTCAGAACTGCAGGAGCAGGGGAAATCCCTCAAGGAAATCAAACAACTGATCGACGAGGGGAAACTGTAGATGTTCTGGACCGATCCTTCATTCCTGACGATTGCCCTGATTGTGGCACTGGCGATCCAATGGATTCCTGTTCGAAAAAGCCCATCTGTGCCTTCCAGGATCCGCATTACCGATGATCGCGTTAAAAAGGAATCCCCCGAAGAGGAATAGCCTTCCAGAGCTGAATCTTCCATTTCCTGACCCGGACAGAACTGGGCAGATGGTTCCTGCGTGATATTATCCAGATCGGTTTTCGATCCTTCGGTGACAATATTTCCCTGTGGATCGGTACCTCCAGAATAAAGGTGGGAGAAAGCAATTGTCAGACGAGAACTCTCTCTGGGATTCGATGGGCAAGGTTGGTTTTGAAAGCGGAGCTTCAGAAGCCGCTGAGGGTGAGGATCTTTCGATCCTGCCCGATCGCCATGATATTGCTCACCATCCATATCGTGCGTTTCTCCACCGATTAGAAAAGCCTGGCCGTTACACAGGAGGGGAACTCCACTCGGTCACCAAGCAGGATGCTCGACTTTCTTTCCTGCTGGCTTTTCCGGATGTCTACGAGATTGGAATGAGCCATCTCGGATTCAAGATTCTTTATTCCCAGTTGAACGGTCTCGAAGACGTCCGTGCAGAACGGGTCTACACGCCGTGGATCGACTGTGAAAAGGAGTTGAGAAGTCGAGAGTTGGAATTGGTCAGTCTCGAAACCTGGCGTCGGATGAAAGATTTCGACGTCATCGGTTTTTCGATGCAGTACGAGCTGACTTTTACCAACATTTTGACGATGCTCGATCTGGGAGGAATCCCTATCCGATCGAGTGACCGCGATGACGATTGTCCTCTCGTCATGGCCGGGGGACCAGTGGCATTCCAGCCTGAGCCGATGAGCCCCTTTATCGATGCATTCCTGATTGGTGATGGAGAGGGCCATTTCCACAAAGTGGTCGATCACTGGAAATCTCTCAAAGAGCGCGGGTTTTCCCGTCGCGACCGTCTGATCCAAATCAGTGGATTTGACGGGGTCTACGTTCCTTCTCTCTACAGCACTCGGGTCGAGAGTGACACGGGTTTTACCGTGGTCGATGGGCCCATTGATGAGAGAGTTCCCGCTTCAGTAAAGCGTGCTCATGTACCCGATTTGGCTGAATACCCTTTTCCATCCAAATCCCCGGTTCCAAATACGGAAGTGGTCTTTGACCGAGCCAGTATCGAAGTCGCCAGAGGCTGTACTGAGGGTTGTCGATTCTGTCAGGCGGGAATGATCTATCGCCCCGTTCGCGAAAGGCCTCCTGAAGATATTCAGGAAGTGGTTCGCGATGCCGTGAAGTGTGGCGGTTTTGACGAGGTTTCCCTGACGAGCTTGTCGACCGCTGATTACAGCGCCATCGAGCCTTTGGTGAAGAAGATCATGCCAGAGCTCCGTGAGAAGAACATTTCGCTGAGCGTATCTTCTTTGCGAGCCTATGGATTGACGGATGAAATGCTCGAAGAGATGTCGAGTGTTCGCAATACCTCCCTGACTTTCGCCCCTGAAGCCGGAACACAGCGGATGCGTGATGTCGTCAATAAAAACATCACTGAGGAAGATATCGCAAAGAGTGCCCACCGGATTTTCTCCAGAGGTTGGCGACGTATGAAGTTGTACTTCATGATCGGGCTGCCGACAGAAGATGAGAGTGATATCCGGGGCATCGCTGAAACAGGCAAGCGGATGCTCGATATCGCCAAAGAATACCTTCCCAAGGGGCGGGCCCAGGTCACGGTTTCCGTTTCCAGTCATGTGCCGAAACCGTTCACACCCTTCCAGTGGGCGGCGATGGATGATCTACCAGATATTGAAATGAAGCATGACGCATTGCGGAAGTGGACCCGTTTTCCCGGTCTTCAGTTGAGGTGGCATGATCCTTCCACCAGCCACCTGGAGGGAATCCTGAGTCGGGGCGACCGAACCATCGCGGATGTCATTGAGACCGCTTGGCGTAAAGGTTGCCGTTTTGATGGCTGGTCTGATCGAATGAGATTTGATTACTGGATGGAAGCCATCGAAGAAAATGAAATCGACCGCTATCGCTTCCTCGGTACGATCCCGATTGATGCCCGATTGCCATGGGACCACCTCGATTGTGGAGTGGAGCCCAAATTTCTTAAGCGTGAGTATCAGAGAGCCCTGAAGGATCGCACCTCGCATCCTTGCGGGAAGCCTGGCAAAAGGCTGACTCACTACAACAATGTCGAAGAGGCGAGCGAAGACAAGCGTCGCCTGGTTTGCTACGACTGCGGAATCGCCTGCGATCTCAGTCAGATGAAAGAGGAGCGCATCGAGTTTCTCGACTATCTCGATGCGCATGACCGCAAGATCGGCAAAGATTCCTCTCAGACGGATGCGGGTGTGGAACAGGTTCGGGAAGAAGCGAAAAAGCGATTTGCACTTCGGGCAAATCCCAAAATGCCGCCGGAAAGAAAAGAGCTGGAACATGCCAGTTTCGGCTACAGAATTCGTTATGCCAAATTAGGTCGAGCAAGATACATGAGCCATTTGGACCTGAATCGATTCCTGCCAAGAGCGATTCGTCGGGCCGGGTTCTCCCCATCTTATTCAAAGGGCTTTCATCCGATACCGCAGATGTCTTTTGGACCACCCCTCAGGCTCGGCATGGCAGGACTTTCCGAAGTCGTCGACATTCGAATTCAGAATGAAGTTCCTGCAGAGGAAGTCTTCGAGAAATTGACCCTGCAATGCCCTGACGGCATCGTTATTCGTTCCTTGCACTCATTGGGTTCGGACGCTCCCAAGTTGTCAGTGATCAGTAATTGGGCAGATTTCATGATCTTCATGCCGGGTTCGGTTGCGGATCGAATCCCTGCCGAATCTCTCGATCAATTCATGGCGCAAGAAGAGATTCGGGTCGATCGCCTCACCAAAAAAGGTAAACCGAAGGTGGTGGATATCCGTCCGGGTATTCAGCACTTGAAGTGGCTCGAAGAACTCCCGTCGGATGCGGAAGGTCTGCAGGTGTGTCGTTCTGATGAAAGATTGCTCTCGATGAGAATTTGTCTTCAGGGTGATCACCTGGCGAAGCCGGAAGACGTTCTGGTGAAATTGTTTGAAGGGGAACTGCCTTCAGGCATTCAGGTGGTCCGCAGGCGTTTGCTTCCTGCACCCAGCCCGAAGAGCACGCTGCAAGTCTGACCACTCTGCAGATCTGGTCAGACTTGCCGAGATAGCGTCTGCTCGATATCGATGGAGCAGCCGCTGGAACGTCTGCTCGATATCGATGGGATACGAGCAACCGCTAGAGCGTCTGCTCCTGAAGAAGGAGAAGCCGAAGCGAGCCTTCAGTGTTTGGGATCAAGCTCAAGAGTGTTGAGACAGAAGCGATCCAGGTTGACGAGGAACGGTGGTTGAAGAACCACTATTCGCAGTCGTCACCAATCGCCTCGACAGGGCATTCTTCCTTGGCCTGTTCGCACAGCTCTTCCTCTTCTGGGGAAGCGGGCTGCTTAAAGACAAAAGAGTAGCCTTCATCTTCGTTGGCCTTGAAGTTGTCGGGGGCGGTCGTTCTGCAGAGGTCGCAATCGATGCACTCCTCGTCGACATACCACTTGCCACCGATGTTGCTTTCGACCTTGTTCGCGGGATCTGCCATCGTTGGCCTCCTGCTTTTCAATAGGATATTTCGGTTTTAGAGCAGAGGCGGACTTCCCATGAAGTTGCCTCTGGTGTGAAAATCCCCAGAGATCACTCCTGAGGGGCTTTCGACACCTCAAAGAATAGAATCCTGATNCGTTCGTGGCAAGCGAACTATNCGNNCGCTTTGNTNGCAGGTGGTCGAATTTGCCCGTATTGTGAATGNTTCGACGTNNCCAGAGTAGATNTTANGAATCNCCAAAAACCAGAGNTNTNACCTCTGGNNTTGTCGANTTTCAGCGGAGGAGACCATGAAAGTAGTCATCGCCCACAGTCCNGATTCTGACGATGCCTTCATGCATTTCGCCATNGGCGAGGGCAAGATTGANACCGGAATNTATGAGTTNGANCACATGATGGCAGATATCGAGACTCTGAATCGCCATGCNGTNGAAGGTCGGCANGANGTNACTGCGATTTCGATTCACGCTTATGCCCATCTNTCTGACCGNTACGCACTGCTCAATCATGGAGCCAGNATGGGTGAAAACTACGGCCCTGTTCTGATCTCCCGNGAGCCGAAGACNCGNGANCAACTNGCAGGGGTTCCNATTGCNGTNCCNGGNGAGTGGACCAGNGCNACTCTCGCTACNAANTTGTGGTANCCAGANGCGGTNACCACNNCNGTCGATTTCGATCAGATCATGGAGCGAGTCGGCTCGGGTGANTTTGANGCNGGCGTGATTATTCACGAAGGCCAAGTCACCTANGAAGAGCAGGGATACTACTCNGTCGTNGACTTTGGCAAGTGGTGGGCAGANACNCANGANGGTTTGCCATTACCTCTNGGTGGAAATGCGATTCGNAGAGATCTNGGNGAAGAGCATATCCATGAGATTTCNCGGATTCTCNGGGATAGCATCGCNTACGCNCTCGANCATCGTGAAGAAGCNNTGCTCTANGCTGAAAAGTACAACCGTGGCCTGACTCGCGAATTGACCGACAAGTTCGTGGGTATGTATGTCAATCAGCGGACCCTGGATTACGGGGATGACGGTCGTGAAGCGGTTCGTCGGTTCCTCGATATGGGTGAAAAGTCTGGCGCGATTCCCCCGGTTGCAGANCCGGAGTTCATTCGCTGAAATGAAACAGTGGGCATTCCGTGTTAAAACAGGGGTAGGCCTGTAAACGGAATGTGGTGAGCCGTATGACTCCTTTGGACTCCGCGAATCCAGCCGGATTTCCAAACAGTTCGACCCCGGTCTCGGGGTGGGCTGGCCACAGCCGGACCAGGTCCGATCTTCGCATCTTCACAGATCCCGAATCTCTTCGGCGGGCTGCTACGCAAACGGAAGTGTGGCTGCCGCGAGGTTCAGGGTGTAGCTATGGAGATGCCGCTCTGTCTTCCAGAGGGGCCTTGTTTCAGTCTGACTTCGGATCAGAGCTTCGGGTCGACCCGGAAACCTGCCGGGTCAAAGTTCCGTCTTCCATACGATTAGGGGAGCTGTTGGCGCAGCTTTCATTGAAGGGTTTGACCTTGCCTGTGGTTCCCGGATTTCTGGGCGTCACTGTGGGCGGTATGGTGGCCGCCGATATTCATGGAAAGAATCATTATCAATCAGGCAGCTTTCGAAATTCTGTCGAAGCGATCGAGTTGGTTCTCCCGAATGGTGAACGCCTACGATGCAGCCGTCATTTTGAAGCGGAGATCTTTAATGCAACTCTGGGTGGGATGGGGCTAACAGGGTTTATCACAGCGGTGGATCTGCTGGCGATTCAACGCAGTGATCCGCAGGTCGATGTCAGAGTTTGGACAACAGAGAGTCTCGCCGAGACCATTGCTGTTCTTGACCAATCAGCAGCGAAGTACGATCACTCATCTGCATGGGTCGATTATTCCTGTGNGAATCCAAAGCGTGGCAGAGGNGTGATTCTCGGCGGTCGGATGCTCAAAGTCGAAGATGAATCTTCACTAAGAAACCTATGGCAGCCTCAGTCCGGNCCCCGGTTTCCGCCTTTACCGCTTCCTGGCGAAAAGATGATTCGTTGGCACAATGAGCTTTATTACCAGAGAGCCCGTTGGGGCTCATNCCACAGACGTATGACTCTTGAAGGGCTCCTCTTTCCGTTAGAGGCCTGGAGCGACTGGAAAAGGGTCTATGGTCCAGCAGGATTCCATCAGCATCAGTGCCTGATTCCGGAGAATGCCGGTGTGTCGGCCATCGAGGCACTGTTGGACCATGTCGAGAAGGTCGGGGTTTCTCCGACATTGGTAGTGATCAAAAGACTGGGTGAAGGATTTGGTGGTTTGTCTTTTCCTGCAGCTGGTTGGACGGTTTCGATGGATTTTGCTCACAGCGAGAAAGTTGTGACTTTAATGGAACGATTGAATGAGCTGGTCGCAGATGTGAGTGGCAGGGTTTACCTGGCGAAAGATTCGACGCTGACCACAGAATTGTTGGAAAGAATGTATCCCGATCTTCAGAGTTTTCGGGAAGTCCGGCAGCAGGTTGATCCTGAAAAGAGAATCAGTTCTTCCCTCTCCACCCGATTAGGTCTTTGAATCGGCAGGATCTTTTCCTGATTCAAGATACAGAGGCAGGGTGATGGTGAAAGTGGTGCCCCTGCCGTCTCGGCTCTCGACCTCAACATTACCTTCGTGCTTGAGGCATATGTTTTTGACGATAGCCAGACCGAGTCCCGTTCCCCCGATCTCTCGAGAGCGGGCTTTGTCGACTCGGAAAAACCGTTCAAATATTCGCCCGAGAAATTCTTCGGGAATGCCGATTCCATTGTCGGAAATCTTGATCAGCGCTTGCTGAGAATCTGTTGTCAGAGTTGTCTGAATCGTGCCATCGCCTGGAGTGTACTTCAGACCATTGTCGATCAGGTTGCCAATGGCCTGTCGTAGTTCCTCTTCGTCTCCGAAGACATAAACCGGCGCATTCGGGGAGTTGAAGACCAATGACGCTTGATTGTCAGGATCCGTTACCTTTGACAGCGATGTCATCCGCTCTTCAATGAGATTCCGGAGATCTAACTTNATCTTCTGGGTCTTCTCCCTCTCGTCCAATCTTGCTAGCGCCAATAAATCAGAGACCAGATTCGAAAGTCGATGAGACTGATCTGTGATCTTGGTCATGAACTTGTGTCTGGTTTCTGTTTCCATTTTCTCATCATCGAGCAGGGTTTCTGCGATTCCCCGGATCGCTGTGATCGGTGTTTTTAGCTCATGAGATACGTTAGCGACAAAATCTCTGCGCATGTTTTCCAGTTGCCGAGTCTGGGTCAGGTCATGGAGCACGATCAATGCACCGGAAACATCCTGTCCGTAATCGACCAGTGGGCTCGTATACGCCTTGAGAGATTTTTCTGAGTGCCCGAGGTTAAGGTCGATCTCGGCCTCTAGAGGTCTTTGCATGCGAAGGGTGTTCAGCAACAGATCGATGATCTCAGAATCTTGAATGATATCTGACAGGTGACGTCCGCGGGCTTCTCTGATTTCAAAGCCGAGAATCCTGCTCATGACAGAGTTGATCAGGACGATTTTTCCGAACTCGTCAATGGCAATCAGGCCGTCACGCATTCCACCGAGGATGACGCGCATGCGATTGTGTTCGAGGTGGATTTCAGAGATTTGATCCTGGATTTCATCGGCCAATTTATTGAGCGCTTCTCTGAGACGATTGCTTTCGGAATCGATACCTTTAGGGGCTCTCGCAGAAAAGTCTCCTTCAGAATAGGCAACAGCGACTTGAGTCAAGTCATGAAATTGGCGATTGATTCTTCGGTATAGAAGATGCCCCATGATCATCGCCAATAATGCTGAAATCAGACCGAGCATGATGACGCTGTCGAAGATGGCATTGATTTGAGAGACGACCATGCGGGGGTCTCGCTCTAGGCGAAGAAGGTATCTTTTCCCAGTCACGGATTCAAAAGCAAGTGTCACACCGGGATAGCCAGACCGTGCTCCCTGCAGTGTGAAATTCGAATATCCGATGCCCGACTGAAGACTGTCGCGTACATCTTCGATGGAGTCGACCGGGCTGGCGGCGGCTGCATCCCGATTGGGGTGTCGATGGAGAAAGCGGGTTCCGTCTTCAGTGAACAACTCAATCCGCTGTTCATGGTCACTGGAGTTCTTGACGGCATTGATGAGTGCGTCTTCTTCGAGATTCTTCCAGCCCTGTGTATATGCCTGGGCCTGTTCAAGAACTCTATTTTGGAAATTGAAGAGGATGTCCTGACTGAATCTTTCACAGAGCAGGAATCCAAAGAACCAGCCTACCAAGGCGATCAGCACTCCATAAATGGAATAGACCTGCCAGAAAAAGCGGGGCGACGAGGAGGGGGGATCAGTATTTGAAGCGGTAACCAACGCCACGAACAGTTTCAATCAGGTTACGGTGGTTTTCACCCAGCTTTTTACGAATCGATCGAATGTGAACATCCACATTCCTGTCAATCACTACCGTATCGGATCCGACTACCTTGGAAAGAAGTTGTTCGCGGCTAAATACTCTTCCTGGATTTGAAGCGAGGAAGTGAAGCATTCGAAATTCAGTGGCGGTCAGGATGATCGATTCACCTTCAATGGTGAGATCGTGCCGAGAGTTGTCGAGAATGAATCCCTCCCGTGTAATCCGATCACNTTTTTCGACAACTTCTTTGAGGGGAGCCCTTCTGAGAACAGCTTTAACCCTTGCGACCAATTCTTTGGGACTGAATGGCTTGCTGACGTAGTCATCGGCCCCGACACCCAGACCGAGAACGACATCACTCTCTTCTGACTTTGCAGTAATCATGATGACCGGGATATCCCNGGTGATGGGGTCTTCCTTGACCTTTCGACAGATTTCAAGGCCGTCGATCCCTGGCAGCATGAGATCGAGGAGGACGAGTTGGGGATGGTCTTCGCGAATCGCTTTGAGACCACGTTCCCCATCTCTGAAGCCATGGACGATGTAGCCTTCTCGGGAAAGGTTGTATTCAATGACGTCCAAAATNTCAGCTTCATCTTCAACAATGATGATTTTGGTNTTTTTTGACACGGCAGTAATAGCTTTCAAAGATGAGTGGGAATTAAAAGAAAAAAGTCACTCCCCACTCAATGACTTCCATATCAAATTGAAGATCCAGGGGTTCTCCACCCGCGCGGCGGTCGAATCCCATGCTTTTTCGGGTCAAAGAAACGAACGTTCGCCAACTTGAAGATGGGGCCCATTCCAGTGAAGTCCCGAGTTCTTCATATTCTGACGGTTGTCCCCCCGAATTAGATAGCCAAGATTTTGTAAATATTCCTTTAAGATCCCAAGCTTGATTTAGCCGCCACTCCAACATGAATCCGGTAAAGGGGACGTGGACGACATCCGAAAGTTTGAGACTGCTGCTGGGATCACTCTGTGACTGAACACTGAGTCGATAGTCGACAAAATCGATCCCCGTTAACCAATGAATTTTTGGGGATTTGATTTCAGGAGCCAATTCCAGAAGAAGATCTTGGCAAAGCTTGGTTGAGGTGACATCTGTTCCAAAGGAGTAGCTCCCCTGTGGAAGAGACAGATTCCCAGAATTTGCAGAAAACGGGGAGATCGATTCTGCTTGCCCACGAATCTGCTCAAGGCTCCAGGTGACGGGCCCACGGCGAAGGGCTAATCCCGGTCGATAGTTGATTTCAGGAGTTTCAAGTCCGACTTCATCGTAGTTGAAAAGGGCAACGGGGCTTTCCGCGACCCTCAGGTTTCCTGAAAATGCGACTCGGTTCAGGGAATGGGAATGCTCCAGAGAGATTTGGTCGATTTGCTCTTGGGTCAGGGTGCAGCCCTGAAACAGCAGGAGAATCAGAAAGATACCCAGTCTGTTGAAAAGAGTGGGAGCAGGCCTCATAGAGACGAGTCTGCCGGAATAGGCCCCGAATTCAGTGAAGGCTGGGGAATGCATCGATCTCCTCTTGTCTTGATTATTCGCTTNAATGGACAGGAAGCAAGGCTTGAGGGGAGAGAGCATGGTTCTGGTCAGGAAGAATCAGGGAGGATAAAATCAGGCTTTCAGCTCACTGTTCCATTTTCGACCGGAGAATCATGATGAAGGCCCAGTTCCTCAGGTTACGGAAATTCAACCTGTCGGTCTTGGCCTTGTTGTTCTTGTTCTCTCCCCTCCATGCTTTTCTGTTTCTGCTTCCGGGGGGTTTTCTTCTCGGCTCAACCACTTCCGATGAAGTGGCAGAGCAGATTCAGCTTCGATTTTTTGAGAACCGCGTCCGCCCGCTACTGACGGAAAAGTGTCTTGATTGCCATGGCCCTGATTCCGGCAAGAGGGAAGGAGGACTCGACCTCTCGACTCGGGCGACCCTTCTTGCTGGAGGGGATCGGGGACCTGCCGCTATCCCTGGAGATGCGGAGAACAGTCTGATCATGCAGCTGTTGGGTGGTCACGGATCTGGCCTTGGAATGCCACCGGAGGATCCACTGAATGCGGATCAGCAATCGGTCTTCCGTCAATGGATCGATACCGGTCTCATCGATCCGCGAGGAGTGCAGGATCGCCATTCAAGTGGAAGCTCTTCTGAGATTCCACCGATGGAAGAGAGGGGGTCGCACTGGTCATTTCAACCCCTTGCAGATCCAGATACTCCTCAGGTCGAGGGCGCAGAGAGAGTCCGCCAAAATCTGGATGCCTTCATCCTTGCGGACCTTGAAGCGAAGGGCTGGTCTTTCGCTCCGGAAGCGGATCGATTCACTTTAGCCCGAAGAGCTTCCCAGCTTTTGACGGGGCTCCCTCTCGGTTGGGATCGTTGGAGCTCGCTCGACTCTGCTGGGAGCGAACGGGCCTTGGATGAGTTCCTTGATGAGCTTCTTGAGTCGGAAGCATTTGGCGAACATTGGGCTCGTTGGTGGTTAGACCTGGCCCGCTACTCGGATTCCAACGGGCTCGATGAAAATCTGGCGTTTGGTGAGGCATGGCGTTACCGAGATTATGTCATCCGATCCTTCAACCATGACAAGCCTTACAACCGGTTTCTGCTCGAACAGATTGCCGGTGACTTGCTCCCAGAGCCGGAGTCAGACCAAGAGTGGCGTGATCAGTTGATCGCCACCGGGTTTTTGTCCTTAGGACCAAAGATGCTCGCAGAGCAGGACAAGGACAAGCTGGCGATCGATATTGTGGATGAACAGCTCGATGTCACTGGTCAAGTGTTCATGGGAATGACACTCGGATGTGCCCGCTGTCACGATCACAAGTTTGACCCTGTGACAGATGAAGATTATTACGCGATGGCTGGTATTTTTCGTTCGACCAGTACGCTCGAAAATTTCGAGTTTGTCTCCCGTTGGCGAGAAGTTTCGCTGGAGACTCCTCGTGAGAAAAAGAATCGCGAAGCTTGGGAATCCCAAAGAAGTAAAATTGAGAAACGCCGGGAACAAAATCTTGAGGTCGTTCGTCGAGAGTTTGAAATTGATCTGATTTCCAAGATGGATCAACAGCTGGTCGAGGCCGTGGAGTGGGCACCGAGAGTTCCCGGAAAGACCGTCGCCGAAACCGTGTCGATGACTTTGGGTCTCAACAAAGTCATGTATGGCAATGATGAGATTCCGCTGGCTCATACGGTTCAGGGTGGAGAGCAACAGGTGTCCTGGGAGCTTGAGGTTCTCGAAGCGGGGCTTCATGAGATTCAGATTCGCTACACAGCTCTTGAGTCGAGGCCGATGAAGCTGTTTTTGAATGATGGGCTGATTACTGAGAAAGCCCTCGCGAATACCACGGGAACCTGGAGTGTTGAGGGGTTGCGTTGGGAGTCATTGGGCAGTCACGAATTTTCGGTTGGGAAGCATCAACTGAAACTCGTGGGGGGGGCCTCGGTTCCCCATCTCGATCGAATCCGGCTACTGCCTGCATCGTTGACCGGGTCGGATGGCATCGATCCTGGGACCTTGTCGTGGTTGGCATTTTTACAACGACCTTCGACCCTTGGAGATCCTTTGTGGGGGGCATGGGCATCCCGGGCCAGAAATACGACTTCAGAACCGCCCCATGATGATCAGGACTTCTTGGGTGAGGAACGGCGCAAAATCCTTGATCCCGAAGTTTTGAAAGTCATCGGATCTCCGGCACAGGGAAGCCTCCGTGAGTTGGCGGTTCGTTGGCAGTCACTGCTTCAGCGATCTGAACAGGAGAATCCTTCCGATTCGCTACAGGCTGTCAACGATCAGGTCATAGGGGTCTCTGGGCCTTGGTATGAGATTCTTCAGACTGCTGAGCTTCATGCGCCGTCATCGATAAAAACTGCCTTGGAGCTGGATCAGAAACAGCTCGATGAGATGGATCAGTCGAAGCCCCCTGCGCCATTCAGAGCCTTGGGAGTGCATGATTCTGAGATCGTAGATCTACCGGTTCATCTTCGGGGAAGTCACCTTCGGCTTGCGAGTGAACCGACCCCACGGGGAGTTCTTTCAGTGGTTGAAAATGTGATTCCCGCTCCAACGATGCCTGCGGACCAAAGTGGTCGTCTGCATCTGGCGGAATGGCTTTTGCATCCGGAGCATCCTCTCACCGCGCGAGTATTGGTGAACAGGGTCTGGCTGGAACTGTTTGGTGAGGGCCTGGTGAGCACTCCTTCCAACTTCGGTTTGAGGGGCTCAGTTCCCAGTCATCCTGAGCTTTTGGATCGCTTGGCAAGAGACTTCATTGCCGACGGTTGGTCGATCAAGCGATTGATTCGAAGAATGATCGATAGCTCTGCATGGCGTCAGCAGGTGATCAGCAGGCCAGAACGTCTGACAGAAGATCCTGAAAACAGACTGCTTTGGAGCCAGAACCGTCAACGGCTGAGAGCCGAAGCCGTTCGCGATGCGGTCTTGAACGCCAGTGGGCAGTTGGACCGGGCGATGGGGGGGACCCTGTTGATGACCCCTAATCGAGGGTATGTCACCAATGACCAGTCCAATAATCAGGCTCGTTATGACCTGCCACGTCGTTCGGTTTATTTGCCAGTGATCCGCAATGCGATGTATGAGCTGTTCAGCGCATTTGATTACAATGACCCATCTATTCATATCGCTCGAAGACCGGCGACGGTTGTTCCACATCAGGCCTTGTATTTCCTCAATTCGCCGATGGTTCTTCAGGCATCGGAAGTCATCATTGATGAAGTTCTTTCAGAGGAGATCGCGGAAGAAGATCGGATTGACAGGATCTATCGCAAGATCCTGTGTCGGAACGCGATGGATTCGGAAAAGAAGCGTGCTTCCATGTATTTCGAGAAAGTGCGCCAGTGGCAGGCCGGTCTTTCAAACCCTGAAGAAGTGACCGAAAAACAGATGTGGCACAGCTTCTGTCAAACCTTGCTCGCTTCAAGCGAGTTTTTGTATCTGGATTGAGGAACGAATTGATCATTCAGCCTGGAGCTAATGGAGGACATGGCGGGATAACCCGCAGAAGCCTATTGAAAGGCTGCAGTGCTGGTTTCGGTGCATTGGCACTCGAAGGCCTCCTCGGGACATCGAGCCTTTTTGCGGATCTTCCGACCGGTCCGCATCACACTCCCCGAGCGAAGAGAGTCATTTTTCTCTTCATGCATGGCGGGCCTTCACAAGTGGACACTTTCGACTACAAGCCGCGTCTGATTCAGGATCACGGCAAGCCGCTATCGATTCCGTTGCCCCGAGTCACTTTTGCAGAGCCGAGTCAGTATGGAGGGATTCTTCGTTCTCCTTGGGAATTCCGCCAGCATGGTGAGTCTGGCATGTGGGCGAGTAGTTTGTTTCCCCATGTCGCCGAAATGGTCGATGATCTGTGCTTCATCAAAAGTTTGCACGGAACCAACGATGCACATGGTGGAGCGCTTCTCGCGTTGCATACCGGGAGTGACACCTTTGTGCGCCCGAGTATGGGAAGTTGGATCCAATATGGGCTCGGCGAGGAAAACTCAAATCTTCCAGGATTTATTACGATTTGTCCGACTCTTGGCCATGGGGGAGTCAACAATTGGTCGAGTGGTTTTCTTCCGGCAAGGTATCAGGGGACTCCGATTGGTCATGCTGGAGTTAAAGCCAGGGAAGCCACGATTCATCATTTGAAGAATGATCACTGGAATGAAGGGCTTCAGCGTCTTCAGTTAGATTTGTTGGAAGACATCAACCTGGAGCATTTGGGGCAACGAGAAACAGATGATGCTCTTGAGGCACGAATCCGTTCTTTCGAGCTGGCTTTTCAGATGCAGACGGAAGCTCCTGAAGTGATGGATATTGCGGGTGAATCAGAAGCGACTCTCGAAATGTATGGAATCGATGAAGAGCCCACAGATAACTTTGGTCGTCAATGTTTGATGGCTCGTCGGTTTGCAGAGTCAGGGGTTCGATTCATTCAGTGCACTCATTCATATAAATGGGATCAGCACACCAATCTCGAAAGGGATCATTCAAATAATGCTAAAGAAGTGGATAAGCCGATCGCAGGTTTGATTAAGGATCTGAAGAGTCGGGGTCTTCTTGAAGACACTCTGGTGCTTTGGGGAGGTGAGTTTGGGCGAACTCCAATGGCCCAGGATGGCACTGGGCGTGATCACAATCCACATGGATTCACCATGTGGATGGCCGGAGGAGGTGTTCGCAGTGGTTTCTCATATGGTGAAACAGATGAATTCGGATACCACGCAGTGATCGATAAGGTTCATGTTCATGATTTGCATGCAACGATGTTGCACTTGCTGGGTATCGACCATGAGAAATTAACTTACCGATATGCAGGACGTGATTTTCGTCTTACGGATGTTCACGGTCGGGTGGTCAATGACATCATCGCTTGATGAAAACTCAACGATCTAGGCATGGATCTAGGCAAAAAAAGGGCCCCGCACGGTCACCGTGCGGGGCCCTTTTTGATCTATCGCAACCGTTACCTACCAGTTGATACCAGTCATGATCGAGAAGTTCGAGCGATCCGCAATATTGTCGTATGTGGTAAAGCGGTAATCGAATCCGAGGTGTGCGTTGTCTCCAAGATGAAGCAGAGCTCCAGCATGGAAGTAAACTCCGCTCTCATCCGCACTGAAGCCGTATTCACGAACTTTCAGTTGCGAGATACCTCCACCACCGATCACAGAGAATGGTGTGAAAGGCAACTCGGCGGTGACGCGTCCCCCGAAAAAGAATTCAGAGTCATCGATTTCACCCAATGCTCCATCGTCTTCTGTGGCATTGAGGTATCCGATTTCGGGAGCGATGTACCACTCGCTCGGACGAGCGCTGACCCAAAGTCCGAAACCGTCGACGTCGGAGAGATTTTGAGGGTTGTCCTCGTAATCACCGTAGGTTCCGTAGATGACACTGACTTGACCCGTGTAAGGCTTCTCTATCGGCTGCTCTACTCCCGAGAAGGGCGATTTGGCATCGGGACGAAGGCGGATCCAATCCTCGTTGCCTGCACAGCCGGCAAGGTAAACGAGGCAGAAAAGGGCGATAACAACGTTTTTGAGACTGGACACTAGGGGTCTCCAATTCTTCCAGAGGATTAGTGTCACTGGGACACCATCTGTCACAGGAACAGAAGCTGATGCGGAGCGGCAAGCTTCGCGGAATCTGTCCCGCTGGACTCTTATTGTGGTTCGATCATTGATTCGATCATGGACTCTTTGACACACAGATTCTTAACACGTCATTCCCGCTGTTTTCAGCCATTAACCAGATCTATCCGGTTCATGGTTCAGGATTCCCTCAAGAAATCCATTCCCATCCCAAACACAGCAGAAGTGCGGGATTCTAGACCGTTGACCGCAGAGCGGCAAGGGTCCCCGGTAAGGCTTTCTTGGAAGAAGGCCCCTTCGGCCCCTGAAAATCCCCCTTGGAGCCTCGAAAAGTCGATTGGGGGGCTTTCTTGACTCTGATCAGGGATCTCTTACGATCATTGATTGACGGAACCTCAATACGGAGTTTTGTCAGCCCCAAAGTGCCGGAAAAGGCGACCCGAGTCGTTTTTCACGGTTTTTTCAATTCCGGGAATGAGATGGCGGCAGATCGGCGGTCTTGAAGACCTCTGGGCCTGCCCGGCATTCATGATCGGATTGAATCGGAACGGTTTGCCTGCCTGGGCTTCGGGGTCTGAAGTCATGAATTTAAAGTCAAGAATTTGAAGTCATGAATTTTTGGAGTCAGGAATCTTGGATCAGGGGAAGTCCCATACTTCTGATTCACGCCCTTGATCAGGACAGGGTTCGATCCGAGTTGGATGGAATCTGAGGTGGTAGTACCGAGGTGTTGGATCTGAAGAGGTCCCATTTGCATGGCGTCAGCGCCGGGCCCCGGTACTTCTCCTGCTCGATTTTTCCTCCTGCGGGAGATCAGGTCGGGGCAGCAAGATCAGTCGGCTTCCAAAGTCATGAGTGTGTCGCGTGAATTCTGTCTCGATCCGTTCGAAGCCCTGCAAGGGAAGGCCACGCATGAAGAAAAAACTCGGAGAGATCCTCGTCGAAAAGGGTTGGGCTACCGAAGACCAGATTCAAAAGGCTCTGGCCTACGGCAAGGCAGAGAACTGCCGCATTGGAGAAGCCCTTCTCAACCTGGAACTGTGTAGTCAGGAACAGGTCACGAGAGCGCTTGCGATTCACAATCAGCTGCCCTTTGCAAATCTGGGCAAGCACGTGATTCCCCAAGACATCATTGATCTGGTGCCTAAAGAAGTTGCGATCGAGAACCAGATTATCCCAGTAGCCAAAAAAGGTGAGCGTCGGCTGGTTGTTGCGATCAGCGATCCAGATGACTACGCCTTCAAGCTCGATAACATTCGCTTCATTCTCGGGTTGGACCTCGATTGTGCCCTGGCGATGCCGGATGCCGTTGAAGAGGCATTGGACGACTACTACCGCTTGGCAGGAAGCTACGATTCGGTTCTTGGTGCAGATGCCGGCTCGGATGATGACGTTGAGTTTGGCCGTGGGGATTACACCGGTGAGGATGCCGATGCGAATGACGCACCGGTGATCAAGCTGGTGCACATGATCATTGCCAATGCTCTCAAAGCCGGGGCTTCTGATATTCATGTTGAACCGATGGAGAACCACCTTCAGGTGCGATACCGGATCGATGGCGTTTGCCAGATCATGGATTCCCCGCCGAAGAAACTTCAGGGACCCGTTCTTTCCAGAGTCAAAATCATGGCTCGAATGGACATGGCTGAAAAGCGAAGACCCCAAGACGGCCGTATCAAGATCAAGATTCAAGGTAAGGAAATCGATCTTCGTGTTTCAGTGATTCCGACAGTTCATGGCGAAAGCATCGTCATGAGGATTCTCGACAAGGATGCCGGACTGGTAGACCTTGAAAAGTTGGGATTCCACGAATCAGACCTGAAGCGATTCAACCGAATCATTAAGCGACCCAACGGAATCTTCCTCGTCACCGGTCCGACCGGTTCGGGTAAGACGACCACTCTTTACTCTGCCTTGATGAATTTGAATAAGCCTGACACCAAGATCATTACTGCTGAGCACCCGATCGAATACAACCTCACGGGAATCAATCAGTCAGAGGTGAGACACGAAATCGGACTCGATTTCTCAAGGATTCTGCGCGCCATGATGCGTCAGGCTCCAAATATCATTCTCGTCGGTGAGATTCGAGATCGAGAAACCGCAGATACTGCAATTCAGGCAGCCCTGACGGGTCACTTGGTCTTCTCAACCCTTCACACGAATGATGCTCCTTCGGCACTCACCCGCCTGATTGATATGGGCGTGAAGCCGTTCCTGGTCGCTTCTGCGGTCTTGTCCATCATGGGACAGAGACTCATTCGTAAACTTTGCGGTACCTGCAAGGAGCCGTACGAGCCGGCAGAGACAGAACTGCGAATGATCGGTCTGACCTCGTCTGAAGTTCAGGGACAAGAGATTTTCCGTCCGGTGGGCTGCGACAAGTGTTCAGGCGGTTACAAGGGGCGACTTGGAATTTACGAGCTCCTGGAGATGTCACCAGATCTGCGTGATCTGACTTTCAACAAGTCAGTGTCAAAGGATCTGCGGAACAAGGCTCGCAGTGAAGGCATGGTGACTTTGCAGGAAGATGCGGTCAGAAAACTACTCGCAGGAATTACTTCTGTTGAAGAGATCCTTCGAGTGACCCACTCCTCAGAGTTTGCCGGATAAATTCAATCATCATAGCGGTGCCGTCCCGTGAAGGCGGTGAGGTGAGAAATGGCCATGACATCCCAGCCACTCGGACAGATCCTCAAGGAGATGGGCAA
>NZJA01000104.1 GCA_002691835.1 Planctomycetota bacterium | reverse complement strand
TGCCAGAGACTTCTCGATCAACACGCCCATGACTCTCTGCTCAGAAGCATTTAGAAGGGGCAAGTCGGACATTTTCAGATTCCTGTCTCCAAAAGGTTTTGTCGTTAGTCGTGGATTGCAGCTCTGCAACTGGACAACATTGACCCCCTATCCTAACGGAAGCAACGAATGGCTCTAGCAGGCTTTTCAGGGATCGATGCCTCCCCCTTCTCCGGTTAGTCTGATTTCTTCCACGGATCTGTCATCGGAAAGCTCCGTTCTCAAAAATATGTTCAGAGCACGGTTTCGAGAGCGAGAGCTCTAAAGATGGTGCTCTGGAAACCAGCAGGATCGAATCCTCAAGGGAGAAATAGGTTGACCCGCAAACGTCGCATTGACCAGCACAGGGCGGATGCGGATTCGAGGGCACAACGTCGCCGCCCGGATCTGATTCTCATCCTCGACAATATTCGCAGCTTGACCAATGTCGGTGCGATATTCCGTGCTGCTGATGGATTTGGTGTGAAAGAAATCTATCTTTGCGGAATCACACCGACTCCCCCCCGCCCCGAGATCGCGAAGATTTCTCTGGGAGCGGAAGAAACGATTCAATGGCACCATTTGGAAGATCCCGCAGTCGCTGTCAGAAAACTTCAGAATGAAGGCTTCACTGTTCTGGCTCTGGAACAGACACGCGAATCGGTCAGTACCTATGATCTGCAATATCCCCATCCACTCGCGATCGTGCTCGGGCATGAGGTCGTCGGTGTCGACGAGCAGGTTCTGTATCTCTGTGATGGAAGCGTAGAGATTCCCATGTTTGGGGCAAAACATTCCCACAATGTGGCCACATCGTGTGGCATCGTTCTTTCAGAAGTTCGACGGAACTGGCTTCAATTCGGAGATAGCCCTCCTTGGTTAACCGAATCCGGATCTACAGGAGAGAAAGTATGAATCATTGGATCGCCGGACTCGACGAAGCAGGATATGGGCCCTGGCTTGGGCCCATGGTGATCGGTTTCGTCTCCTTGAAAGCTGAATCAGGAACCCCTGCAAGTGCCCCCTGGGACCGTGTTGCCAATCTCGGACGGGCCGGTCGCAGAGAGAAAGGGATCATCTCCGTCGCTGATTCAAAAAAGCTGCATCGCCCGGGAAAGGGAGACCTCACCCGACTTGAAGAAGCAGTTCTCGCATTCATCACGATTGAGAGTGGAAAGAGACCGAATACTTTTCGAGAATTGGTGAACCATTTGACCGCAGGGCGTTCGGAGTATCTCGATCTATATCCCTGGTATCAGGATCAGGATCTCTCTCTACCTTTCTCCGCAGAGCCCATCGATCTGTCCGGAAAATGCCGCAAGCTCGAACGAGGGCTCGAATCCGCAGGCCTCGAAGTCGGCGAAGTGAGAGCGATTCCCCTCGAGGTTCAGGAGTTTAACTCTGAAGTCGACGCCAGAGGCAGCAAAGGTGAAGTCGATGCTTGGGCGATGGGAAGATTTCTCCACTGGCTATGGATGATCGAGGACCGTCACAGCATTGAAGTCTGGACCGATCGTCTTGGTGGTCGAGAAAGGTATGGGCCTTTCCTTTATCCATTGTTTCCAGGTTGCCAATTTAAAATCCTCGAGCAAGACAAGGATTCTCAATCCTACCGGGCCAGCAACCCTGCCGGAAAAAGCCTTGAGGTTCATTTCCGCAAGGAATGCGAAGACCACAGTTTCTGTACAGCGCTCGCTTCGATGACGGCCAAATATCTGAGAGAGTTGCATATGGTCCTTCTCAACCGTTGGTGGGCCAGCCATCTTCCCGAATTGAAGCCGACGGCTGGATATCCTCAGGATGCTCGGCGTTTCATTTCCGAAGTGGAGCAGATTCGGAGCGACCTTGGGATTGGCCGAAACATCTTTGTGCGCAGTCGCTGAGCTCTAAACGGGCCGGAAACCCCCCTGAGAGGTCAAAGTTGATCCCGCGAGGCCTCTCGGCTACTTTCATATGTTGATATTTTCGTAAAAAAGGAGTCTCCAGTGGCTGAGAAATCACTTTCCTCTGATCTTGATATAGCACGATCCGTCTCTCTGAAGGACATCCGGGAAGTTGCCGCCAAGTACGGCATCGAGGATTCAGAACTGACCCCCCACGGCCGTTTCATGGCAAAAGTCCCGCTGTCGATCCTCGATCGACTCGCTGATCGACCTGACGGTAAATACATCGACGTCACAGCCATCAACCCCACTCCTCTCGGCGAAGGTAAAACAGTCACCACGATCGGACTCGGGCTTGGACTCAATCACATTGGGAAGCGAGCCGTATCAACGATTCGTCAGCCATCGATGGGACCAGTCTTCGGAATCAAGGGTGGCGCAGCGGGCGGTGGTCACAGTCAGGTCATCCCCATGGAAGATTTCAATCTCCATCTAACCGGGGATACCCATGCAGTCGGACTGGCCAACAACCTCCTCGCAGCTTGGGTCGATACTTCTATACTCATGGGAAACCCCTGTGACATCGACCCTGCCACCGTCACCTGGCGGCGTTGTCTCGACGTCAACGACCGAACCCTTCGCCAAGTCATCACCGGACTCGGTGGATCCAAAAATGGAGTTCCCCGAGAAACGGGCTTCGACATTACCAGTGCGAGTGAAGTGATGGCGATTTTAGGGCTTTCAAAAGACGCCGCTGATCTGCGAAAGCGTCTCGGCAACATCATTGTCGCCAGTAACTCATCGGGTGACCCTGTCACCGCAGAAGACTTGGGAGCAGCAGGGGCTATGGCCGTCGTTCTCAAGGACGCTGTCCACCCGACCTTCATGCAGACTTTGGAAGGAACCGGTTGTTTTGTTCACACCGGCCCCTTCGCCAATATCGCTCACGGAAATTCTTCGATTGTTGCAGACCGGATCGCCCTCAAATTATGTGACTACGTCGTCACAGAGAGTGGCTTCGGAGCGGATATGGGTGCTGAGAAATTCTTCAATATCAAATGCCGCGTCAGTGGCCTCAAACCTGATGCTGCAGTGGTCGTCGCGACCATTCGCGCCCTCAAGGTCCATAGCGGGCGCTTCAGGGTCATTCCAGGGAAGCCTCTTCCGGAAGAGATGCTCAAAGAAGATGTCTCCGCCATCGAAGAAGGCATCGGAAATCTGCGCAGGCACATCGAGAACGTCGGTAAATTTGGCGTTCCTGTGGTCGTCGCTCTCAACCGCTTTCCCACCGATTCGGATGCAGAAGTCAACGCAGTCATCGAACTCGCCCGTGAGTGCGGAGCATTTGACGCAGTGGTTTCGGATGTCCACGCAAGAGGTGGTGAAGGTGGAGCGGCTCTCGCAGAAGCAGTCGTTCGAGCTTGTGAAGAAATCCCGGCGAACTTTTCAACTCTTTACCCAGACGACATGTCCATCAAAGACAAGATCAAGACCGTTTGCACAGAGATCTATCGAGCAGAGGGGGTCGACTTCAAACCGGCCGCTCGCAAGGCGATGAAAAAGTATGAAAAATTAGGTCTTGGGCACTTGCCTGTCTGTATGGCAAAAACTCAATATTCTTTCAGTGATGATCCCAAGAAAATTGGAGCCCCGGATGATTTCCGAATGACCGTCAGGGATATTCATCTCTCTGCCGGAGCTGGATTTTTCTACGCTCTCACTGGAGACATCATGACGATGCCTGGACTCGGTTCGAAGCCGGCTCTCCTCAACATCGATCTGGATGATCAGGGATTACCGCAGGGACTTTTCTAAATGATTCGAAGTCTCTGCCTTACCCTTCTGATCTCGCTCATACTCCCTATTGGTGTTTCGCTCGCAGATGAAGTGCCCTTTGCCGGCCCCGTGACGATTCAAAAGGTTGAAAAACCTGAGAATGATCGCCAAATCATTGAGGTCAAAAGCAAAAAGGGCACCCTCAAAGTCAGCCTTAGTAACAACACCGTGATCGAGTCGCATGAACAAGTTTCACTCAAGGATGTCGAGCCAGGCTCTACGATTCACATTCTTGCCAAGAAACAGGCCGAGCAGTTGGGGTCGGGAGGCGCACGCTATCCGCCAATGTTGGTGCAGATTCATGCGCTGGTCACTGGATCTCTGAAACCGCCAGCCGTTCCGGAAAAACTGGCGGAACAGGGCCTGGTTTGGGTCAGTGGAACCTTGAAGCAGGTTAATAACGGTCGAGAGAGAGAAGTCGACGGATACCGATTAGGAACTTCTCTCGGTACCGAAGTGCTTTTGATCCAACGGGTGAAAAGCTCGAAACTGAAAAAGCGAATGAAGGTCTTCCTCAGTGGTTATCTCGATGAGTCTGATCGTAAAAACAAGACTCTGGACGCAGTCGAAGTGATTTCCATGGCCCAGCGCTGGAAGAAGTATTCTTCCAGTCACGATTTTTCAAAGCGCTTGCCAAAATCCAGAAAAAAGAAGCCTGTCGACGGCGAAGAAGATGAAGATCTCCCGTTCTAGCTGCCTCCGAAAAAACGAAAAAGAGTTCCTTGTTGAATCTTCTTCGACAGATCACTGATCCAACTGGAAGACTCTTCTTCACGATCTGAAGATTCTGCTGACTCAACCGGAGCTTCTGTTGGACAAGTGAGAACTCCACCACAGCCGACATGGAGATAATCTCTTCGTCCCTTCGCAATAGAATTTCTCATTCGAGTCCCGACCTCGATGGGATCATGGCACTTTTCACAATGAACTGTGTGACGATGGTGTCGCCCCTTCGCTCGCATCTGATGGGTCCGTTTCCCATTCCCCCCCAGCTCAAGAAATATCCGTCGCCATTCGACTCCATGTGCGCGAACAGCTGGACCGGCAATCACATGTGCCAGTTCATGAAGCACAGTATTGCGAAATTCACCTCGGTTCTCTTCAAGGCTGAAAATGGGGAGACTGAGGCCGATCTGTTTCCGTTTCGGACAAGCATTTCCAGCACTGCTGGTGAGCCTTCCGCTGATGCGGATTGAAGTCCCCTGAATATGATCACGATAGTGAGGGAACTTCTGCCAGACCTCAGCGAGAACCTCATCAGCCTCAGATTGAAGGAGATCTGCAACTGTTGCTGTATTTCCCTGGTCAGCCAAGCTGGCCATCCTGACCACCCTGAATCCCACTGAGACGATCCACGACCGAATAGAGGGCCTGCGTTCCTAACTGAGCCCCGCCCGTCGCAACCACTTCCTGATAAAGGCTACGAGCGAGTGATAAACCTGGAAGGTCGAGATCCATTCGTTCGCACTCTTCCAGTGCGATGCCCATATCTTTCACGAAGTGCTCGACGAAAAACCCCGGCTCAAAATCTCCGTTGAGAATGCGTGGAGCCAGATTGGAGAGCGACCAAGACCCTGCGGCCCCTCCCGATACACTTTTTAAAACAGATTCAGGATCAAGCCCTGCCTTACGGGCGTAAACCAAGCCTTCACACATTCCAATCATGGTGCTGGCAATGATCGTCTGATTCACCATTTTTGTGTGCTGCCCAGAACCCGGTCCACCCTGCAACCGGACTTCACTGCCAAGAATCTCAAAGATTGGAGCGACCTCGCCGAAAACTTTCTCATCTCCCCCGACCATGATGCTCAAGGTCCCATTCCGCGCTCCAACATCTCCTCCGGAAACCGGTGCATCCAGAAATGCGACTCCCGCAGCTGCTCCCTTTTCGAAGAGAGATCTCGCTAACTCAGGTTGACTCGTTGTCATATCGATCGCGATTCGACATCGAGTCTCTCCTGCTGCATGGAGAACACCAGAATCACCACAATAGATCTCTTCGACATCTTCAGGGTAGCCAACGATGGAGATCACGATGTCATGCTGTGCCGCTAAATCGCGAGGGTGATCAAACCACTGAGCACCCTGCGAAAGCAGAGTCTCCGCCTTGCTCGCAGTTCTTGTGTAAACACCTAATGGGTAGCCCGCATTCAGAAGATGCCCGGCCATCGATGTCCCCATGACACCGGTTCCGATCCACCCCACAGCTGGTTTCATTTCAGTCATCCAATCCTCTATCCTTGGGGAATCGCCATTATTTCCCTGAAAAGAAGTCTACACCCGGATTCTCAGTGACACAGGTCCTGACCGGACCTCGACAAAATTGCGAATCTGTGGCATGATCGATGTTTGGCTAAACTCAGAATCTCACTCAATGGTCCCAATCTGTGTGCCCCCGGAAGGTCTTTCATGCTGAGAGCGAAAGTAAAATTTCTGGGCGAATACCTCGCCAATCCAGGCCTCATTGGTGCGGTCGCTCCAAGTGGTTCGGCTCTGGCCTCAAGGATGCTCGATGGGATCTCGCTGACACAGGCGAAAACGGTGGTCGAACTGGGTCCGGGAACAGGTGTCTTTACCCGCGAGATCATGAAAAGAATCCCTGACTCGTGCCGCTTCCTGTCCATCGAAAAGAATCCTCAATTTGCTCAAGAGCTTCAGAAGAGTGAGGGCCTGACTCCTCTGACAGAAATTATTGAGGGTGATGCAGGAGACTTGGGGGCATTGCTCAAAGAGCGAAGTCTGGAAAAAGTGGACGTCGTCATTTCCGGGCTGCCTTGGGCTGCGTTTCCTGGACCACTCCAAGATAAGGTCTTGAGTCAAGTCTCGGAACGTCTCTCGTCCAATGGATACTTTGTCACCTTTGCCTACGGAGGGATTCACCTGCTCCCCAAAGCTCGCGCCTTCCGCAAGGAACTCGAAAAACACTTCTCAAAGATCAGCAAGACCAAGACCGTCTGGAGAAACCTGCCGCCTGCCTTCGCCTATCAATGTCGAAAGTAGAAGGTATTCGCCATGGGCTCATTGGAATGGGTCATCATCGCTGGGAGCTTCTTTGTTTCTATTGCTCTCGCGTGTTTCGTGATTCTCAAGGCGATTGCCCGGCAGACTCAGGCGAATACGAATGAACGACTGGAAGCTTTAAACAAACTGAACTTCCAGTTCACGACCAAAATCGATGCCGAAAAATCTGAGCAGCTGGACTCGGTTCTTTCGATCCAGAAATTACAAAGTCATTCAAANAAATCTCTGGCAAGCGGTGTCTACCGTGATCACCCCGTCCAGATCCTGAATCTGGAATCGATCATTTTCACCGGAAATGCCGCAATCACCGTTCGACAATCGGTCGGAATAATCCCCCTGAACCGATCCGTTCCAGAGATGATCATCACTCCAAAAAATTTGCTTCACGGACTCGGAAAACTGTTCGGCTCAAAGTCGNTGTCTTTTTCGACCCACCCGGACTTTTCCAGAAAATATACGGTCAAAGGGCCGAAGCCCGAGTTGATCGAGGATTTCATGACTCCACAGGTCCTCGAGTTTTTCGAAGCGCGTCCGGGAATCTTCTGGGCAGTTTCCAAGAATACGCTGCTGTATTTCAACTCGGCGAAAGANCNGTTTTCATTCGCGGACATCGAGCGTTTCCTCAAACGAGGGACCCGCCTGGCTTCACACCTGAGCAAATCCTGAGTTCATTCCTTGCGGAGCTTTTCGAATCGCTGATCCAGATCATCCATCGTCATGCGGCGGCAGGCGATCCACGGAGATTCTCCGGGAGTCCAATGACCGTATGTGATGGTGATGATCGTGCCATCCTTCTGCTGTAGAACCGCCGGATAGGCGCAATCCCCACGGACATGATTGTCCATGATCCGTACCCGGTACTGCCCTTCTCGACCCTCCACGATGTCTTCCCAGGTCCCAACCCATGCCACCCAGTCACCTTTGGTGGAACTCTCCAGTGTGGTATCGCGGAATGAAATAAAGAGACGCCCATCGCCGGTATGAATCGCAGTATGACGGTCGCCGGTAAGCGCTGCAGGAAGCTGCTGCGGCTCTGACCAGGTCTTGCCTTCGTTTTCACTGAAGATGACGTAGGAGTTCTTTCGGCGACTGTTTTCTCTCAATAACAGAGCCATCGTTTTCCCATCCGGAGAACGGACAAATCCGGGCTCGCATAGATGGACATTCGGTAAATGGGCGATGGCCACTGGATTGGACCAGGTCAATCCCCCATCACTGGAGTGGGTCTGGAACACATCGAATCGGGAAGGCCCCCGCTTCTTCATCAAAAATCGGCCATCGTCATGAAACCACGCAGCATGGNTCCCATCGGCCAACTCAGCGACCGCTCCCATGACGACGATCCCACCCCAATCTCCTGCAGGCTTAAGCGGCGACCAGCTCTCACCATCGTTCTCACTGAATGCAATGCGCGCAGGATGCAACCCTGACCACATGATCAGCCGCTTCTGCCCCTGGCGATCCACAAGGCGGTGAATGGTAGGAACTTCTTTTGATGACTTCCAATTCTCAGGTGTTGGCAAGCGATCACTCCAAGTGATTCCCCCATCGAGGCTCTTTTTGTAGACGATGCCACCCCCGCCATGTCCTTTGGGGTAGACACAGAGAATCGTTTGGTCATCTTCCAAGAGAACCGCGGTTGGATGCCCCAGATATTGCCCTGCTTCTCTGTCAATGGTGATGACTCCAGGCTCATTGACCAGGTCAACGATGGGAATCGTATATCCCTTGGGGAGATCTTCAAAAATTCCAGTTGAAGATACTGAAATCATGCTCAGTAGCAGAATGATATGAATCAAACTTCTGGATCCTCTCTTTCGGGTTCTTCTCTCCCAAGCCAAGCAATCGAGATCATCATTTCACTGAACTGGAGGACCTCCAGAAACCGTATCCCGCTGCAACGATCAGACCAATGACGATGGCGATTCTTCCGGCAGCNGTTGTTCCCGCTCCACTTGAAGCCANGCCCAATCCGTGACTGAGAGCCCCTCCCAGCAGGATACCCATCACCGCCATAGCAGCATCGCCATTGCCCTCTCCTGTCATCACCAGTTGGCGCACGGGGCAACCCCCGGCGAGACAGCCACACAAGCCGACGAGTGCCAACGCCAATGCAGACCACAGAACTTCACCATGGGCCGCAGGTTGGCCGAGGAGTGATAATTTTCCTTCACCTGTCGAAAAGACCACTGCCGCGTAGCCAATCATCATGGCAAGGGTCGCCCATAACATGCGACGGTCTTTTTGGAAAATCTGACGTGCNGCGGTCACTGCACAGAATCGNGTGGAAGAGAGAAGTGCACCCCCTCCCAAAGCAAGTCCGAGGGATAACTTCCAATCAGCGTGGGCTGGAGCTCCTTCTTCACCTAAACCGGGTCCCGAAAGAAGTCCCATTCCCCACAACACACCCGCACCGAGAAGCAACAGTGGGCCCAACAGTCCTACCGGGGTCGGTGAGGCCTCCGTTTTGCCGACGGTATAACCTCTTTTTTCCAACCACAGTCCAAAGCCAACTCCTATCACGAAACCGGGCAGTGCCGCCCATGCTGACAGATCACCTCCGGCGATTCGCTGAATCATACGAAAGGGGCACCCGAGGAAAACCAGACTGGAGATCCCCATCCATACTCCGAAAAAGAAACGGGTTGAAGCATGAGAACCCGATCGGGCCTGCCATTTTCTTTGCGACAGCATCCACGCCATCGCTCCAAAGACGACTCCCAGAATCTCGGGACGGAGATACTTCAACTTTGCTGGCTCGCTGAACAGATTGAGTGCTCCGCTACTGTCTCGAAGAAAACATGCGCCGCAGATCCCCATGTTTCCGGGATTCCCACTTGCGACCAGTACTCCACAAAATGCTCCCACCAGCAACATTGCAAACAAGCCACGAATGAAGTGACGACGGTCGTATTCTCCTCTGAGCATCGAATTTCCCCATCTCCCCGGAAGGTCCGTCAATTGACAAAAACAACCTCGAACGCCAGCAAGGTCGAGAATTCCCGACCTTCATTCTCAAGATCGGACCAGAACATTCGTGGTCCCACTTCCACGTAGAGCCATTCGTAGAGCACTCTCTTACGCCAGGCCATCTCCAGAGAGGAACCGTCCAACTCTGCTCCGGAACCGACAAACCCGTACTCTGAAGCGGTGAGGCGTAAGGTCGCCTCGCCCTTCAGTGGCAGATAATGATCCATCGAAAAAATTGATTCAGGAGCGTCATCTGCAAAGCGGACTCCCTCGAGAGAAAATCGCAACAACCGATCGGAGATCAGTCTCTCCCAGCGAAATTCAGTTCTTACCCCTGGCCCCAGCTCTTCACGGTACTCCAGGCCCTGGACGAATCTCATGTTCCATTTTTCAAGTGCCTGCCAGTCATATTGCCAACGAAGGCGAACCCGGGTTTTGGGATCGGATGAAATTTTGACTCCGCCATCCAAAGTCCAACTTCCAGGAAAGTTCTTGAAGAGGGAGACTCTCAATCCGGAAACGTTGCCATCTTCCAGGGGATTATCCGGATCCTCCTCGTTCGATTCACTGCCGAGGACCTCATTGAAATCGCTGAGAAAATCCTCCCTCAGGGATTCAATAAAGAAGCCCAGCCTTTTCTGCGTTCGAGGAAGTACAGCATTCGCCCGGATCTTGAAGCTAACTTTTAGTCGCTCCCCCTCCGTTAACCGAAACTGGGTGCGGATTCGCATACGGGTCTCTACCGGTTCGTCTTCAAGACGACGATCGCCGAAGAAATCATCCACTCTTTCACTGATTTGAAAGATCCTGCTCCCCAGGCGAGTGTGGAAGTCGTTGACGGCATCGACACGGTGTTCGGAGGGCGGGAGGGGAATATCCGGTTCCTGAGCCTCTGTAGAAATAGTCGAGGCGAGCAGAAGAAGGGACATGAGCATGCCCTTCTGCAGCGAAAAGATCCGGGTCGACTGGAGTTGAGACAAAAACTGGTTCACGCGGGGAGGATACACGACCCACCCTGCGGTGAAACCCCACAGCCGCAATGAAGTACATCCCGATCAATCGTCGAGATGACCGACATCACTGTTGCCCATCTCGACTCCGCCACCCGGGAAGTACTCTTTCCAACGCTGGGTCACGGTGGCAGAAGTCTCCTCGTCGCAGAAGAGTTCATCTGGATATCCAGGCTTCATCCGTGAGTCGATGGAGACTGGCCCACGATAAGAGATGTGATTGCGACGAATCTCACCGGCACGAGCATGAATGTCCGCCGCGGGTTCAAAACGGGTAAAAGTCGACCACAGAAAACGGGCTTCTGTGGCGGTTGCAGTTTTCGCATCATCCACAAGGATCACCAGAGGCCAGTCATCCAGTGCTTTTGACTCCACCAGTCTGCTCGCCGCTCCGGGTTCTTGAGCATAGTCAGGGCCATCCACCACGAGACAGCCACGGCAGAACACCTGTGCATTTTCAAAGCCCGCAGGCAGCTCCCCACTGAATCGATCGGGCAGATCACGAATCGGATCTCCCAACCCCATCAAGAAACCCTTTGAACCTTCGTTCACCTTGGGACCTGCATAATCGAGAGTATCCATGCTGGTACAACCGATGACGTGGAGATCGGTCGCGAAATCTGTCCGTGCCAGTACATACTCCAAAGTTCCTGTGAAGTCTTTCAAATCGACAGCGCCATCCGTCATCAACAAGAACTTTGTCAGCGAAAGCTGGCCTTCTCCAAGAATACGAAAAGCAGAAACCATCGCCTCTCTCGGATAGCGATCCTTGACTACAGCTCCAGCCAAAGAGTGGTAACCAGTCTCTCCATAGGACCAAAGATCTCTGACCGTTGGCATCACCAATGGAAACAGCGGCGACAGGAGTTCCTGCAGGAAATCACCGAGAAAGAAATCTTCCTGCCTTGGCTTACCGACCACTGTCGCCGGGTAAATGGCATCTCGGCGGTGAGCAATCTCACGAACCTTCATCACCGGATAGTCATGCTGCAATGAGTAGTACCCGTAGTGGTCCCCAAAAGGTCCCTCTGGCCAACGCTCTTTCGGTAAAGCGTAGCCGTGAATCGCAAATTCACATTCTGCAACGAAAGGATGCTGAAGGTCTCCCGCCTGCGCCAACTTCAATGGTGCGTCTTGTAACAATGAAGCAAGCAACAGCTCTGGGACATTTTCTGGCAAGGGGGCGATAGCACTGGCGATCAGGGCTGGAGGACCTCCTAGAAAACAAGTCACCGGGAAGGGTTTCTCCAGTCGCTCCGACTCCATGAGGTGATATCCACATCCTTTGTGAATCTGAAAATGGAGCCCCAAATGTTCAGAGTCGTGAGCCTGCATTCGATACATGCCAAGGTTATGTCGCCCATCTTCTGGATGCTGGGTATAGACCAGGGGCCAAGTAATGAAGGGGCCGCCATCTTCGGGCCAACTGGTGATGATTGGCAGATCCCCAAGATTCGCGGAGCGATTACGGACTTCCAATACAGGTCCATGAGTTTTTCGACGCATACCGACTTTAAAAGCCGCACCCGCCAATTCTCTGGCATCCCATACTTTTTTCAAAGTTGGAGGAACGATGGTCTCAACAGTGTGGACCAGTTTCTTGAGAAAGTTTTGGCCATGACGACCAAAACCCATCTCTACCCGGCGAGCATTACCGAATAGATTCATCACTAAAGGAAAGCGTGCCCCCTTGGGGTTACGAAATAGAATCGCAGGCCCACCTGCCGCAATCACCCTTCGATGAATTTCAGCAACTTCTAACTTGGGGTCGACGGGAGCATCGACTTCGACCAGTTCACCGGCCGCGCGAAGTTCGTCGAGAAAGGTACGCAGGTTTCTGTGCATTTTGGACTCCCGGATCTATCGATCCTGACTCCATGATGCTGACCTGCGGGGAGAAATGTGTCCAGTCCTTCAGGAAGAGCACTTTGGAAGGACCAGAATTCCTTCCATTCGATCTAATTTTATCTCCGCACCCTCATCCTCTTCGACCGTGATCTGGCAATTTTCGAAGAGTTCTCCGGTGAGTTGCCCTTTGAGGGCCTGACTGACCTGATTCGGGGGGCACAGGCTGTCGACGCCGACGGAGACCCAAGCACGGGTGACAAAGCGGTAGCCACGGATCATCGCCTGCATGCGGAGGGTTTGGACCAGTTCTTCGACGGGAAACAACGCGATCACCTTTTCGGCCCGTAAGATTCCCCTATGAAATCTTGTCGGCATGAAACAGTGATCGGTCATCGATCGTCAAAGATTGAGGATTTCCTTCAAATAGGCCTCAGAGCCGGGAATTCATGCCTGATCGGCACCTAATGCCAGTGCGAGCCATGTACGGACCCCCACCTCCATCGCCGGATCGTCGACCTGAAACCGGGGGTGATGGCAAAAATAGACGATTCCCTGATCCTCATCCCGGTTTCCGAGGAACATGAATGCCGCAGGGATCTTCTCACCGTAGTAGGCGAAATCTTCTCCTCCCATGCAGGGAGTCCCCTCATCGCTCATGGGGACCTCTTTAGAGACCGACCGCTCAACCTCCTGGCAGGCTTCCGGATGGTTATACGTCACCGGGTAGCCCTCGGTGATCTCGACCGCAGCCTTGCACCCATGGGCGCCCGCCACCGCTTCTGCAATTTCCATCAGACGACGACGGGCCATGTCGCCAATTTCCTTTTCGAAAGTCCGAATCGTTCCGGTCAGCTGAACTTTTTCTGGAATCACATTGTCGGCACTGCCGCCGTGAAACTGGGTAAAACTGACGACGCACGCTTTCATCGGATCCGTATTCCGGGAAACGATCTGTTGAGACGTGTTGATGATCTGACTCGCAGCGAGAATCGGATCACTGCAGGCATCCGGTGTCGCAGCATGTCCGCCGACACCGGTAATCTCCATCGTGAAAGTATCGGGCTGAGCCATCGTTGGGCCTTCGATGATGGCAACCTTCCCCGTATTGAAGGCCGGCCAAACGTGCATACCAAAGATGCGGTCTACTCCTTCGAGGCAACCATCTGCGATCATCGCTGGAGCGCCCCCCGGCAAAGCCTCCTCGTTCGGCTGGAAAATAAAGCGCACTGAACAAGGCAACTGGTCACGGACGCTCGCCAAAGCTTTTGCGGCTCCGACCAGCATCGCCGTATGGGCATCATGTCCACACATGTGGGCAGCACCTGGAATCTTGCTCTTGTGAGGGAGATCCGCCTCCTCATCCATCGGCAGGGCATCCATGTCGGCCCGAAATGCAATGCGCCGCGTCGCTCCAGGAACGTCGATATCTCCGACCACACCCGTCTTGCCGATCTGCTCGCGGGTATCGATGCCGACAGATCTCAATTGTTCTGCCACGAGGGCCGCTGTGCGGACGGTATCGAAGCCAATTTCCGGATGCTGGTGAATATCTCTCTGCAGTGAGATCACTTCATCCATCACCTGATCCTTGAGTTTTTCTACGTCGATTTCACGAATCGTCGCCATCGGGTGCTCCTTTTCAGAGGTGGAATCATGATTCTGAACCAGAATAGCCCCTCAGGAAAGCGGCTCACGTTGCTGATTCGAGTGTCATGGGCTAATCTCACCCTTCAACGATCCAACGGGAGGACCCCCATGGCAGCAAAACTGACCCCCCAATCCGAAGATTACCCCCGCTGGTATCAGGAAGTGATCCAGCGAGCAGAGCTCGCCGAGAACGCTCCGGTCCGCGGATCGATGATTATCAAGCCTTATGGCTATGGCATCTGGGAACAGATGCAGTCGGTCCTCGATGGAATGTTCAAAGAGACGGGGCACGTCAATGCATACTTCCCGGTACTGATCCCTGAGAGCTTTCTCAAGAAAGAAGCAGAGCATGTCGAGGGCTTCTCTCCAGAGCTCGCAGTAGTCACCCACGCCGGGGGCAAAAAACTGGAAGAGCCTTATGTCATCCGCCCCACCTCCGAGACCATCATTTGGGATACCTACCGCAACTGGATTCAGTCCTACCGAGACCTGCCGTTGCTGATCAATCAGTGGGCCAATGTCATGCGTTGGGAAATGCGTCCTCGCTTATTCTTGCGAACCACCGAGTTCCTCTGGCAAGAAGGGCACACCGCTCACGCCACTCAAGAAGAATCTCACGAGGAAACTCTGCGCATGCTCGAGGTCTACGCCCGCTTTGCCGAAGACTACATGGCCATGCCGGTGATTCAGGGAGAAAAATCAGAGCGTGAAAAGTTTGCAGGAGCGGTAAAGACGTACTCCATCGAAGCCATGATGGGAGACGGTAAAGCCCTGCAGGCAGGAACCAGTCACGATCTCGGACAAAATTTTGCCAAAGCCTTTGACGTCAAGTACCAGAGCGCTGAAGGAAAAGAAGAGTATGTGTGGGCCACCTCTTGGGGAGTCTCCACTCGACTCGTCGGAGCTCTCGTCATGGCTCATGGCGATGATCAGGGCCTGGTGTTACCGCCACGATTGGCTCCCATCCAGACAGTGATCGTTCCGATCTATCGTGGTGACGACCAAAGGGCCACAGTCCTCGAAGCCTGTTCCAAAATGGAAGCCGAGCTGAAAGCTGCCGGTGCCCGCACCCACCTCGATGATCGCGATCAGTACCGTCCGGGTTTCAAGTTCAATCAGTGGGAGCTCAAAGGGGTTCCCGTACGCATCGAGGTTGGGCCAAGAGATCTCGAGAAAGGTGAGGTGATTCTCGCATTCCGTCACAACGGCGAGAAAAAAACCCTGCCCCTCGAAGCGGTCGCTACCGAAGTCATGAGCGTCCTCGACGAAGCTCAGAAGGGTCTCTTCGAAAAAGCCCTCAAGCGTCGTGAAGAGCGCACCTTCAAAGTCGACAGCTACGACGAGTTCAAAGAGCGAGTCAACGACGGTGGTTTCTTCCTCTGTCACTGGGACGGCACCTCTGAAACGGAAGAAAAGATCCAGCAGGAAACCAAGGCGACGATCCGCAACATCCCCTTCGATGCCCCCGATGAGGCGGGCCAGTGCATGGTCACTGGAAATCCGAGTGCCCGTCGGGTCATCATTTCGAAAGCGTATTGATCCATGGGAGCCATCGGACTGATTCTGGCAGCGGTTCTATCGACGAACTCCGTTATCCCTGAGACCTCTTTTCAGGATTCACCGGCGGCCACCTACCTCATCGACCTGCAAGACATTTCCCGCCATCGCATCCACGTCGAAATGACCTGCGCTCGCAACCCGGTCGAGGATCTGGAAATCTGGATGCCCGTATGGACTCCCGGCTCCTACAAGATCCGCGACTACGCCCGCCACATCGAAACCCTCTCGGCGATGGACGCATCCGGGAATGAGATCCCGGTCACCAAGATTCGCAAGAACACCTGGACCNTTNCTGCNGGNCCCGGTGGAACGGTNCGNCTGAGGTANACCCTCTATTGTCGATTGATGACCGTGCGCACCAATTTCGTAGAAAAAGATGGTGGTTTTCTCAACGGAGCCGCCACCTTCCTGCTCCCCCGAGGGACTGAAGGTCCATTTGATTTTGCTTTTGTCGACCTGCAACAGGCCTCGGAGTTGGAAAAGATCTGCACCCTCCCCCGTCTCGGCAACCGTTGGCGTGCCGCCGATGTCGATACCCTGTGTGACTCACCGATTCTGATCGGCAAGCCTCAGATCTTGCCCTTTGTGGTCGAAGAAGTCCCCCACGACCTGATCCACATGGGGGACACCTCCACCTGGGATATGGAGGGAAGTCGTGAAGCCATCGAATCCCTGACCCAGGAGATGGTTTCCTTCTGGGGAGAGATCCCCTACTCCCGCTACCAATTCATGAATGTCATCTCTGAAGCGGGGGGTGGACTCGAACACAAGGACTGTACTTTGATGCTGACCAGCCGCTGGAGCTGGAAAGATGAGGATCGGCGCCGCGGCTGGTATGGCCTCGTCAGCCATGAGTTGTTCCACGCCTGGAACGGCAAGCGCCTGCGTCCCGTTGCACTCGGTCCCTTCGATTATGAAAAAGAAGTTCTGACCCCTGACCTGTGGATGGTGGAAGGTTTCACCAGTTACTACGACGATCTGATCGTCGCCCGTGCCGGTCTCATGAACAGTAACGAGTACCTCGAACGCCTCTCTGATCAGATTGAGGACATCCGCAACTCCCCCGGAAGGCAGGTGCGTCCCCTCTCCGAGGCGAGCACCGATGCCTGGATCCGCTATTACCAGCAAGACGAGAACGCCATCAACAGCCAGATCTCCTACTACACCAAAGGAGCTCTCGTCGCCTGGCTCCTCGATGGCACCATCCGCGAAGCCAGCGATCATCAGCGTAGCCTCGACGACGCCATGCGTTTGGCCTTCCAACGATACTCCGGAGAGGCGGGCTACACTCCGGAACAACTGCGCGAGGTCTTCAATGAGGTGGCAGGAAAACCCCTCGATGAATTTTTCGCACGATACATCGACGGAACCGACGATCTCGACTACGACATCGTCTTGCGCACCTTTGGCCTTCGATTCAAGAACAGCGAGAAGGATGAAGAAGTCGACGATGAAACGGAGACTCCGGAACGTGGCTGGCTCGGTATCGATGCCCGCGATCGCTCTGGCCGCTGGGTGGTCGGTGAAGTCCGCCGGGGTACCCCCGCTTACGAAGCGGGGCTCAACGTCGGCGATGAAATCATCGCGCTCGATGCCTACCGGGCAACATCGAGTTCCTGGTCCAATATCTGTCGGCAGTATTTACCGGGCTCCAAAGCCACTCTGACGATTGCTCGCCGCGGGCGCATCGAGAATCTCATTGTCGAGTTTTCCACCGAACCAGAAGACGTATGGAATCTGCAGATCGACCCAGAAGCCTCCAATGAAGCGGCCCTGCGCAGATCCTCATGGTGGGGCAAGGCCGAGCCAGAAGAAGCAGAAGACCCTCCTGCAGAGTCTGTCGACGACCCCCCCTCGAAGGAAAACCCGCAAGATTGAGTCGGGGCCTATCAGCAGGCCTTTGCAAATTGGCGTAAACTGCTTTCCCATCCTAATCTCCTGATGGAGTGGTACGACATCGTCGATGGACCACTTCTTAGCCTGCACCCGCGGAGCCCGCCTGTTCCGAGATCTTCAGGAGGTCCCTTTTGAACACCATGACCGAAAGCTTTACGACCCGGAAAGAATTCGTGCGTCTCCACGCCGAGTTCCCGGTTCGCTACAAATTCATGTCCAAGGAAATCGAAATTCCGGAAGATGCCATCTTCGAAGGTATCACCGCACGTATGGGTGGTGACGGCCTCTTACTCCACGGCAAGGTTCCCAGCTTCAACTGGATTCCTGCTCTGCTGATGGGAAAGATACATCTCGGAGTCAATCTGCTGATCCCTTCCTTGGATACCGCCATCAAAGGCCTCTGCCAGGTCTCATGGATCGAAGAGATTCCTGAGAACCGCGAACGCTGCAGTCTTGGCCTGCGTTTCATCGAGATCTCCAAAGAAGATCAGGACCAGGTGATGAAATACCTGATCCGCTCTCAGGTACGGAAGTCCTGAATCTCTCAGAGAAACTAAAAATTAAACCCCTCCGGGCCAATAGCCCGGAGGGGTTTTTTATTGAACAATAAGCCCTGTGACTGAGTTGACCTTCCTCACGAATTCATAGGAGCTCGTTTGCCGGCACTGGGAACTTTCTTTCTGGCCTTGATTCTTTGGAATCTGATTCCCGAAGTNGTGAGGGAGTTCGGCCTCGGAGCTCTTGGATCGCCTGAGTCCACAGAGCCGAAGGTCCTCTGGCCACTCCTCTCCCTGCTGCTGCTGCCAATGGTTCTCGAATATCTGCTGCTCTGGCCTGAAACCCGTGGACGAAGAGCACACATGCCACTGCGCCGAGGACGCTTGCGGCGGGCACACTTCGTCGGGTCTCTGACTTCTCTGCTCTGTTGGTGTCTTGCCCTGATCTCGTTCGACTGGGCGGGATCTGTCAGATCTGTGGTTCCTGTTGAAGCCTATGGAGCCACTCTCCCCGTTGCCTGTTTACCTTTAATTTTAGGCATCGCTTTGGCCGCTCTGCCCCTCGCTTGGACAGCAGGTCACCGCTCCTTCCTGCCCCTTCGTCGGGAGGTCTGGCAAAGCCTTCGCCCCAATCTGTTCCTGCTCATCCCCTTCACCATCATTCANGGACTGGAAGAGTGGATCAGCCTTAACCCAGACCAATTCCAAGGACTCCCCCTCGCAGGTCAGGCGGGATTGATTCTGTTCCCGGTACTGTTAATTCTGATCCTGGCTCCCTCGCTCTTTGAAAAAGTCCTTCAAAGCGTTCCTTTACCGCCCGGCACTCTCAAAGACCGCTTTCTCGCCCTTTGTGTAAAATCAGGGCTCACCGATGTCGCTCCACGAATCTGGCGAACCGGAACCCGTCCAGTCGCAAATGCGATGATGACCGGACTCTTTCCCTATCAACGCCGGGTCTTCCTGACGGATGTACTGGTGAATTCAATGACGCCTGATGAATTGGATGCAGTGCTGGGTCATGAGCTCGCCCACGCCCGAAGATCTCATCTTTGGATCTATCTGACTTCTGCGAGTTCATTGGTTCTCTGGGCTTATCTGATGGATTTCTGGATGAAAGATTGGGTTTTTGAGGGCTTTACTCCTTTGGTCGCACTGATCATCTTCTACTTTTCATTCCGAAAGATCTCTCACCATATGGAACATGAAGCGGATCTCTTCAGCGAATCTCTCTCTGAAAAGCCCGGTTCACTGATTCAAGCTTTACTTCAGCTTCGCCGTGGTGGAGCCCGCTGGCGAGAAAAATCAAGCTGGCGACACCCATCCATTCTCGAACGTGTCCGAGTCATTCATGCTCATCGAGAGAATAACGATTTCCGCAAAGCCTTTGATGCCAGAGGAAAACGAATTCGACGGTGGACTCTTCTCGCCCTTCTCTCAGGAGCTGGACTCATGGCATGGCAAGTACAGC
The DNA here is from genome assembly GCA_002691835.1 of Planctomycetota bacterium. The sequence continues at coordinate 2,922 of NZJA01000104.1, read as the reverse complement.
AGGCTCCCCCTGTGGTGGCATGGCAGCTGAAGGTGGAGGAAGCGAACGATCACATCTTCGCGATTCAACAGCGAGAGCTCCGTCCCGTGAGCACCTCCCAGCGAATCGATCAGTTAACCCGCTCCTCAGAAGAACTTCTGCTGCAATCGATCACAGAACTGCGCTCAATCGACTCTCAGCACCCGCTCCTCCGTCTCTTCTTGCTCCAACTCGCACAGATTTACGATCGACTCGACCAACCGTGGAATGCTCTCGCCTGTCGCCTCGAAGCGAGATAACCCCCTCTTTTCAGCACAAAAAAAAGCCCCGTCGCTCGATGAGCGGCGGGGCTTTTCTTGAAGGTGTCTGATCTTCAGTTGGCGTAGACGTAGAAGCTCCCGAAGTTCTGGGAAGCAAGGAGCTGCATGAAGCTGATCCCCTCACTGTCGTCATTGATGTAGATCGTATGAATCGGCACTTGCTGCCAATTGGCCGCAGTGATTTCCAGCAGTGCCTGATTACTGGTATCGACGCTGTCACAGGTGGGGACTCCATCACTGAGGATGATCAGCTGGCGTCCGGGTTTACTCGATTGGTTACAAATTTGTAGGGTCGTCACCGCCGCAGGAGCGAGACAAGTCCAACCATCGGGAACCAAAGTATTGACCCAAGCGACCGCTGCGGCTTTTTGAGCAGGAGTCGCACGCTTTGGCACGGGAGACCAGGTCAGGGTATTCGAACTGAAAGCGACCAGACTGAATTCTGCTTCCGGACTCAGTGAGTTGACCGATGCGGTGACCTCCTGCTTGAGATCCTCCATCGCTCCACCCCAATCCATCGAACCGGACTTGTCGAGGCACCAAAAGAAGGCGTCCCCTTCATAGTCGTTTCCATAGAAGAGGATCGTCTCAGGGGCGTCCTCCTCATCGTCTCCATTGCCGCCTCCACCGGATGGCAAATCGAGGGGACGCGGCTTGCCGCTGGGTTGCTCAAGAGAATGGGCCGTCATGCCCATCGATCCGAGGAGGAACAAGGTCATGAAACAAATCACCCACCCACGCAGGGGGCTAAAACTCATTACGGAGGACATCGGGTCCCTCCCTCTCTCCATTGATTTCAGCGAAAGGTTTCAGTGCTCTAGGGGAGGCTCGTTCCACCCGGAATCAGGCACTGCGCAGCTCTTGCTACCGCAGAAGCTTCCCCTGTAACGACGCATCCCGGCCACTCTCAGGGACAGTTCGCAGGCACGTCGTTTGCCCAAAGGGCTTGGGTCGGTAATAAACTCTCGAGTTCAGGAAGAACTGGAAGAGAGATCTGAGTTTTTCTGGAACATTGCCTCGAGAGCCTTCCGGTCTGGAAGACCGGCGATGGCTCCCGGTTTTTGGCTGACGAGGGCGCCCACGAGACTTCCCCGAATCAGCTGCTCTTGAAGAGAAAGCCCATCCAGGCCGGCATCGATACACCCGGCGATGAAACCATCACCGCAGCCAGTGGCATCCAGCTCCTGCACCAAAGGAGCGGAAAGGGAACCGGCTCCGTCTTCATCGAGCCAGACCAATCCATCTGCACCACGGGTGATCACCACCACTTCCGCACCCATTTGCCGAAATTGCCCAGCCGCACTGGCGGCATCTGATTCACCGGTCAGAGCGAGCGCTTCCTGTTCATTGGGAGTGAACAGATCGACATGCGGTAGCAAGCACTCCAGTTCCTGCATCAACGGTCGGCCGGGAATACGAATGATATCGAGGACCACCCGAGTTCCGCCGGCCCGGGCTTTCTTGAACCAGTGCACCAGCTCAGCGACATCTGGGCGATCTGCCAATCCGTGGGCATGAACCGACATCACGGCGGCGTTTTCTAGCAGACTTTCCGAGACCTGTGTCGGCCAGTCGCCATCATTGGCACCGGTATCGGAGATAAATCGGCGGTCTTCTCCTTCGGTATTGATGACAAAGGTACTCCCGGTTCGGTGTCCATCGCGCACCTGAAAGTGATCGAGGATGACCCCTTCATCTTTGAGCGCACCGGCAAGGAAGTGTCCAAAGGGGTCGGCCCCCACCGCACCGCAAAGGTGTACTTCCCTTCCGAGGCGCGCCAATCCGGTCGCACTGTTGGCGGCACAGCCACCGATGTGTAATGAGATTTCAGGAGAGCGTGCCGAGCCACCGGGGGCAGGCAGGGAAGTCACGGGCAGTGCCACCAGATCGGCCACCACCGCACCAACACAGACCACCTTGCTTCCCATCGTTCCTCCGCATTCGATCTCACCAAAAAAATGGGTCGAAGCCCTTTGCGGACTTCGACCCTTTGAAGAACTTTCGATTCGCCTTACTGAGGCTGGTAGAAGGTTCCGTTGTTCTGGGCAGCCAACTGCTGCATGAACGAAATCCCTCCAGTATCGGAAGCAATGTAGATGGTGTTCACCGGGATCTGTTGCCAGTTGGCCGCAGCGACATCCGTGAGACATTGACTGGCGGTGTTCGTACCGTTGCAGTATGGCTCTCCATCGGAAAGGATCAGCACCTGCTTCATCGCCTTCGAGCACTGGTTCGCGATGTTGAGAGTCTCCACAGCTGCGGGACCCAGGCAGGTCCAGCCGGCAGCATTCAGACTCAATACCCAAGCCGTAGCGGCACCCTTATTTGCGGGGTTGGCACGCTGAGGCATCGGGTTCCAGACGCTATGCCCTTCGGAGAAAGCGACAACACCAAACTCAGCTTGGGAAGAAAGTGAGTTCAGGGTCTGAGTGAACTCCTGCTTGAGATCTTCGATCTCACCGTTCCAGCTCATCGAGCAGGACTTGTCGAGGCACCAGAAAAAGGCGTCTCCTTCGTACTCACCCCCCCAGAAGTTGATGGTTTCCGGGGCATCTTCTTCATCGTCTCCGTCTCCCGCTCCTCCGGAAGGAAGATCGAGGGGACGACGTCCACCTTCTGGGGA
>NZJA01000103.1 GCA_002691835.1 Planctomycetota bacterium | reverse complement strand
ATGGCCTGAACAGTGTGATTCACAACTACATTCAGCAAGCAGCCAAGCGTGCTACCGAGAATGGTCGCAAGACTGTTCGCGCACACGACTTCACCTGCTAGTGGAGTGACTGCGATCGTTTTGATCGAAAAAGAAGGAGGCCTGGTGCTTTGCACCGGGCCTCCTTCTTTATGTCATTCACTACTCGCTTTATGTCATTCACTACTGGCTAAATGTCATTCACTTCAGGAATTGCGGCCAGAGTCTCCCTCAAAGTCTTCCTTGCGGATCTCATGTCTTTTCAGAAGGTTGGAAAGTTGAGGCCGGTGAATACCCAGAGCTTCTGCAGCACGGGTAATATTTCCGCCAGACCGAAACAGCTCGGCGATGATGTATCGCTTTTCGAGGGCTGTTTTCGCTTCTTTCAGCGAGAGTTCCCCCGAAGTCAAACTGGCAACTTCCTGATCCAGATCCGGTTGGGATCCAGATCTAAAGTAATCACTGCCACCCGAAGCCAATGAAGCAATCTCAGACGATGCCACGGCAAACCAATGCGGCAGAATCGTCACCGGGATATCCAATGGGAGATTAAACTTCTCCCGCAGATCTTGAAGAACATGCTGAAGATCCTTACAGCGCTTCCGCAGATTTTCTTCGCCAGTCCCGATCAATGAACAGATCAAGTGATCACCACCTGTATGGTAAACGCCATGAATCGGCTGAAGCGTTTCGATCAGGCTACTGACAAATAGCTCGTCCTCCCGATCCCTCAACAACAGATCGAGACCGGGCAAACTGATCTCCAGGAATCCAAGAGGCTCCTTGTCTCGCTGATGACGGAAGAGCGTGTCTCCTAAATCATCGTCAAATGCGGCTCTCGATCCGATTTCACTCTGCTCATATTCCAGGAGATCGGCGGTTCTGGCCAGAGCAGCCAGCTGTCCCCGAACAAGCGTCATCAATTCACCGATTCTGTCGAGCTCCTGCTGCTGGAAGGGATGACCTGCTGTCGGTCGCTCCAGCACCAAAACAGCACTGAACAGATCAGAAGCTTCGAAAGGAACTGCCAGCAGGCTTCTTCCTCTCAAGGAACTGCCCTCCGGATGGCTAGAGACCCACTCGTCCCAGTCAGCATCTCCACTGCGAAGAGCGGTCCCCCGCTCCAGGCTTTCCTGTGCCAATCCACCCAAAGCATGCTGCGGTGGTAGCCATTCCTCAGTCGGTCCCATATCGACATCCGCAAGGCTCTGCCAACGACGGCGGCGGCGAGCAGCGATAAATCCTCTGGGACTCGGCACCACTCTCCGTACCTCTTCCAGCAATCCGGTCAGGAAGAGTCTTAACTCTTGATGCTGACCTAACGCCTTCAGCGTCTCGTAGTAGGTTTCTGTTTCCAACACCGTGATGACTGAATCCTCAGATTGAGCATCCGCAGAGTCTTCCTCACCGCGCTCTTCCGGGATCGCCACTTGAGGGACTGGCATGGTCGTTGCAGTTTCCTTGCGGAATCTCAACAGGTCCGTGAAAAAGTCTTTTCGTCGACGATCATCCCGGAACACGACACGCATATCCTCTGGAAGTCTTTGTGAGATCCGCTCCACCAGAGCAGATGCCTGCTCGTAATGCTTTCGGGCTCCATCAATATCGTGGGTCGCATGCAGAACTCTGGCCATGGCGTAGTGAATCTGCCACTGCAATGGAAGCAGAGAGTCGCCCGTAATCATCTGCAGAGCCTTCTCGTAGTTTTCGAGGGCTCGGTCATGGCCATCCTCATTGCGCTGGCGGCTGATCGCCCCCTTCAGCAAAAACCCGCGAACCAGTAACGGAACGGACTGCAATGATTCAGCAGTGACCATTCCACGTGTGACCACCTTGAGGGCAGACTCGGACTGTTCCTGCTCAAGGGCCAACTTTGCCTGATCAAAACAACTGGCAGCGACGACTCTCTCCGAGCCACGCTTCAGAGAGAGTTCTTCAGCTTTTTTGAGCTCTTTGGCTGCCGCTTTCCACTCCCCCCTCAACAATGCGAGATTGCCCTGTAATCGGTGCCCCTCTGCCTGATGCTCAGGCATGTCAAACTCTTGGGAAAGAATCAGTATTTGCCTGACGAGGTTCTCAACCTGTTTTCTTTCGCCCAACGCAAACCAGGTCCAGCCCAGATGAAGGAATGACTGAACGATTCCACGGGTGCTCCCCTGCTTCTCACTGTTCGAAATACTTCGCTTGAAGTAACGCACTGCCCGTGAGTAATCCCCAGAGTGTGCGTGAAGACTTCCAATTGAGTTCAGGGTCGGTGAGACCTCAGCCGAGTCACCGATCCGCTCACTGAGCTGAAGTGATCGACGGAAGTACCCAAGACTACGTGAGAAATCACCACTGTTACGATAGATCTTTCCGAGGAGATCGTAGGTCGCAGCCAAGGATTTGAGATCTTGGGTTTTTTCAACCACTTCCATCGCCCTGAAGAGGTATCGCGCTGCGCGGAAGTGCTTTCCGCGATCGTAGTAAACTCTTCCGATCGTTCTTAATAGTGATCCGAGTGCAACGGAATCACCACTTTGCTCGACGAGCTCCAGCACTCTCTGGTAACTGTTCAGAGCAGCGGCAGAGTCGCCTCGCGCAAGGTGGGTTTCAGCAGTGACTTCATGGATCTGACACTGAAGCGAGAGTGCTTCAGAATGCTCCTCAACGCTGGAGATCTCTTTTTGCGCGCGTAAACACAGACTCATAGCCCGCTTGATATCCAGGCGCTTCAATCGCAGCCTGGCCCTGACAGTACTGACTCGGGCATGGGAAAGAGACCCTGCCGCTTCTAATTCGGAGCTGGAAATCCTGTTGAGAACTTTGATTCCCTTGAGAGGCTCATTGATCTGCAGATAGATATTGCTGAGGAAGATCTGAGATTCGAAACGAATCGCATGGTCGAGGTCCTTTTCAGCAATCAACTCCTTGATATGTGCCTTTGAAGCCTGGGGATGCCCTGATTCCAGTTCCACTCTCGCAAGCGTTGAGAGGACTTCTCGACGTTCAGTGTCAAATTGACCGCCCTCAGTCTGATCGAGAAGTTTACGACCGATCTCCATCGCGAGAGGCTCGGCATAAGCTCCAGCAAAGAAACGCATGGCGATCAGGCCATGAGAGATCGCGGCTGGAAATTGGCCTGCCCCGCTCAGCAGCTCGAAAACTTCATAAGCCCGCACCGGGTCACTACTGCGATCGTCACTGACGAGTGTTTTTCCCAATTCCTCCTGCAATCGAACTGCAGCATCCTTTCCAAGGAAATTACGTACTCCCTGAAGGTACATCTCATGAGCGATGGCATACCGGGTCTTGCCGTAGTTTTCCTGAACCTGCAGGTAGCCCCTCACATTCAGCTCTTCAAGAGCAGAAATGAGACGCTCCTCAGAGACCGCACAGGAACTGGCCAACAAGGCTGCCTGAACCGGTCTTTTCAGCATCGACAAATGCTCCAAAACCTTGCGCTCCAGAGGCGGCAAAGCACCAAGTCGCCTTTCGATCAGCACCTCTGCCATCGAACTGCCCCGAGCACTTTCGATCAGTGCCTGAACACTTTCCTGTTCGGCTGGAGAAGCGACTCCCGTTTCCACGAGCAAACGTCCGAACTCGCCAATGAGCAGGGGATTTCCCGCACAGGCTTCGGTCATCATTTCGGAAATCTCCATGGAAACATCTTCCCCAAGGAGCCCTTGAAGAAGAGAACTTGCTTCCTCCGGAATGAATGGAGGAACCTCTAGAGTCTGACAAAAAGACTGCTGGGACAACTTCTGCAAGGCCTGCGAAGTCTGTCCGTTTTCTTCACCGGGTCCGTGGTCAGCGATCAGCAACAGGCGACCGCCCGGCTCCACGAATTCATTGTCGACAGCTTCAGTGTCTATAATGGAGGAAGCAAATTCCCCCGCCCGGCCTTCCCGAGCCCGAATTTGTTTCCAATCACGGGTATCGGCCGCCCCCGACAAAGAGCTTCCATGGCTTCCCAGATTCCAGGAGAGAGAGCTGTTGCGGGAAAGAAACTCCACGAACTCAATCGTTCCAGGATCACTTCGATGAAGATCGTGAAGAACCAGGATCAGAGTTCTCCCCTGAGCTAATTCAAAGAGGATCTCCCCGAGAGCTTCATGGAATTGGATTCTGCCACTGCGCCCTGGCAATGGGAGCTTCTCGACATCCTCGCCCAATTCCTCGCGGAGCTCAGGGAAGACCCTGGATAGCACATGGGCGTAACGCTTCCAAAGGGCCGACTCTTCACCGTTCTGAAGAATCAGATCCTTGATCAGTCTCAGAACTGGAAGAAACGGGATTCCTTGGCGTTCATGGCACTGAACCCGGCAGCACAGCAGGGGCAATCCCGATGAATCAGACTTCGGCTGAAGGGCTTCATGAATCAGATGAGATTTTCCAAGACCCGCACCGGCCTCGATGAGGGTCAAGGTGCAGTGGGATCTTGAGTCTGAACCTGCACCGGGTTCACGACCATCATGGATCCAAGCTCTCAGATCTTCCAAAATCTGTTGCCGGGGTTGAAGCAGGATTTCTTCGTGCCCCACAGATTCCACCAAGGATTCTTCACTCATCGGATTCCTCCATCGTCGGTTTCGACCTTTATCAGCCGTAACGAATCAAGACGACTAGGGTATCTACACGGAGATAAGGCGTAAAGTTTATGAACGGCCAAATCTGAAGGATTTTCCCCAAGTCTATACATAACAGTGATTTAAAATATTCCCCGTCGTCCCTACACGACGGGGATTGCTTGGACTTGTTGACGGTACGTCGAGGCACCTACCCTGACGAGTGTAGGGAAGAGCAGGCGTCTAGGTGGCAAAAGAACCCCCACATCGACACTGAACCTCGTGGCTCAGCTCTTCATGGGCTGGAATGGGAGACCGATCATGCTGCAGTGGAGAAGGCTTTCACTCAGCCCATCCAAATCCAACTTCTGCAATGAGCCCCTCTTCAGGAAGCCCTCGAAATCGGTTTCGGATCCATGTTCTTCCGATTCGGAAAAACTGCTTCCCCTCACAGCAAGGCGGGACCCCCATCCCGTAAAGACCCGAAGGTCTCTCCTTACATGTCTCCCGAGTTTGCCAGAAGAACCGTCATGAACCTGGCTTCTGACACGTCGCCCCGTAGGGCCAAAGAAACCCCGTAGGGCCAAAGGCAACCCCGTAGGGTCAAGCTGGCTGCCGAGGGAGACCTCACGGACAGCCAACCGTTCAAAATCACTTGAGGCCTGTTCAGAATCCTTCTCGGCAGGGATTCACAGAACACCTGTCTTCGTCTTCCAGACCACTACAGTCTTCCAGACCAATACAGTCTTCCAGACCACAAAAATTCATCACGAATCGGGAGAGAACTTGAGGAGGGGAATGGGCGGGATGGCTCTCCTACGCGGAATATGCCCAAGATAATTTGTGACATCAAGGGCTGGATTCAAAGAAAACTTCTTCACTCAGTTCAAACAGACTCTTCGCAACGACCATCACCCCATAAAAAATCCCGGAATGGAGACCCGCATTTCCATTCCGGGAAGACAAGCAAAGACTCTCTTTGCTCAAATTCTATTTTTGTGGCCGTGATGACATCTCTGAGCACGACACTGACGACCTTTTTCCTGAACCCATCGACCAGGGACATGAACCCTCTGCTTACGCAGCTCACATCGATCAGGCAGGGATACCTGAATGGTGTAAGGGATACGAACCCTGACTCCGCAACGGAACTCATTTCGATATCTGATTTCATTTCTGAATCCACCTGGGATCCGGATGGTCCGCTGAACTGTTTTGAAATGAGGTGCTCTCCATCTTTCAATCACTCCACATGGCAATCGTCTTTTGCGAACTCCATCGATACAGAAGTAACGAATCTGATTTCCGACGAATCGTGAAGGACTCCTGCGTGGGCTGATCCGCGGTGAAACCACAGGGACAACCCGACAACCGCCCTGAGTCCAACGAACATTCCGTGATAGTTGATGACGATCACCTGGGAATGATCCAGCCTCCACCGATTGGGGAGCCAGAGAAAGAGCAACGAGGATGCAGGAGCACCCTAAAAACATACGAGACAACATAGCTCGCTCCTTTCCGGTGATACCAACCATCGCCGGATGCCATGGATGGGTTCACACCATCAATGACGGAGTCGCTCAGACTTTATTCAGGAGTATTTTGGATTTTTTCCGGAGGACCAGGAGGCCCAAGAAAAAGAACTGATCGCCCTGGCAGAACCAAACGTCCGCCTTTGCGCCATTCCAGGTTTTCCCAAGTCTCGTGAGTATCCCGGGAGCGCTTTTGCCATTCGAGGGCAGTCCGGTCCCGACCCAGGCGAGCCCATAGCGAGGAAGTACGGATCGCCAAAGCCTGATTCAGGTTGAGACGCAGCTGAGCTGATTCAAGAATCTTCTCGGTCGTTCGCATACGTCCTTCTGCAAAGGCAATTTCAGCATGAAGCCAATCGCCCCACCCATCCAAAGGGTTGAGTGCCATGTACCGATCGACGGATAATCTTGCTGCAGAAACCTGCCCGGTCCTCAACTCGCAAATCGCTCTGTGAAACCAGACATCTGGATCCTTTGGCGACTGCACTGCCAATACGTGGAGCAATTCCAGTGCTTCTCGGTTTTGTAACAAATACATATGACCGGCAACCTGACTCCACTGATCAAAAGAGTCCGTACATTCAAGGCCGAGACCATTCTCGATCTCAATACGGCCTCCCGAGTCGCCCATTTCGAGTCCGGCAATTCCCAGTATAATCCACGGACCTGGGCTGACTGGTTGTGATCTGGACGCTCGACGTGCCGCTTCTCTGGCTCGATCAAACTCACCGGCCCTGAGACACACCCAGGCAAACTGACGTTGAATATTCGAGTTTCCAACAACCCCATGGATCTTTTGTTCAAATCTCTGAAACCACCGTGTGGCATGGTCAGCCAATGGTTTTTCTTCACCATGTACCGGCAAGGGTCTCATCAACATTGCTTTTTCGAGATCACCAGTCATTTCAGAGAAATCGCCATCACTGCTCAGGAAACGCCCAAGGACGGTGGCCAAAACAATCAGTGCGGCAAACAGTCCAAGCCTCAGTTTCCCAGAGTGACTGCTGCTAAACCCACTTCCACCACTTCCTGAACGTGGACGTTCACCATCTCTGACCGCTTCCAGCATTCGTGCAAAACCTCTAAGCGTAGAAGGTCTCTTATTGGGATCGAGAGAGAGTGCATCTCTCAAGAGTCCCTTGAGACCGGGAAGGCCCAATGGGATTTCAGAGGATTCCATCACCGAATTCCCGGATAGCAGTCGATCTGCGACAGCGGTCGCATCGCGTCCTGACCAAGGCGGTGACCCAAACACACATTCATGGAGCAAGACTGCCAACCCGTAGACGACCTGGGATTCCTGGACCTCCGCTTCGTGACTGGCGAGCAGTATTTCCGGTGCGATTCTCGAAGCGAACTGATCCAGATCAAGATCGGGACGGGATTTGAGCCGGTGAGAAAGGATCAAAAACTCACCATCACTTCCCATCAGGATCGAATCCGGTTCGATCACAGCAATCGGTACCCCCAATTCCTGGAGCCTTCCGAAAGCCCGGGCCAGATGGGCAAATTGGCTTAAAAGAGTATGGAATCCACCGATCAGCAATACATCCCAGTTGCGCTCAGGACGGGATCGGGTCAATGCAATCCCATCCTGAAGCGTCATCATCGAAGGATGAAAATCGCCCTCCGAAATCAGTCGTAAATCTTGATCGTGAAGTGATTCACAAGAACGCTCGGTAAGAATCCGTAACTGCTGACCCCAGCGAATTTTGGGATCCGGAGACAAGTGGGATGCTGGATTGGGAAGATCTGAAGAGCTGGACTCCCCCAACGCTGGGGATTCCGGGCAAATGGCAGAATCACTGACAGATGGCTCAGAAGTACTCGTAAATTCGTCGCCATCATCTTTCTTCACCGGGATCCCCCTCCCCGAGAAATAGTGACCCGGGAAAGGGTTCAGAACAAGCTGACAGCTTCAGGGAATCGAAAAGCTTTCAATTTTGATCAACTCGGTCGTGATCACGAACCTTCGAGTCCGAGCATCCCGGGGTCCACGTCAGGGGGAAGCTGAGTTTTCTCATCCCGACGATCTTCCGAGGACTTCTCATCCACAGGAAGCGGAGGTGAAGCCGAATCACGCAAAACATCGGGCAAAGGGATTTCCATCAGTTGATAGATTTCCTTGTCGTTAAGGACTTCTTTTTCCAACAACTCACGGGTGAGAAGCTCCAGCTTTTCTCTCGATTCACCGAGAATCCTCAATGCACGCTGATAGGAATCATCGAGCATGACACGGATTTCTTCGTCGATCATCATCGCAGTGTTCTCACTAAAGTTTTTCGATTCACCCAACTCACGGCCGAGAAAGACATGTTCCTCACCCCGTTTAAAGGACACCGGTCCCATTTTCTCGCTCATTCCCCAGAGGCAAATCATTCTTTCTGCCAAGCTGGTGGCCTGCTCAAGGTCATTGGATGCTCCAGTTGTGAACTCCTGAAAAACAAGATCTTCCGCGGCCCGTCCACCCAGAAGGATCGCGATCCTGTTGAGAAGATATGTTTTTGAATAGTTATTGGTGTCTTCCATCGGAAGCTGCTGAGTGACTCCGAGAGCTCTTCCACGAGGGACAATCGTGACCGAATGAACGGGGTCTGTCTCAGGAAGGAGCATGGCGATCAGTGCATGCCCGGCCTCGTGATAGGCAGTGAGTTCTTTTTCCTTTTCACTCATGGCCTCATCCCGCAGCGTACCCAGTTGAATCTTGTCCTTGGCCCGTTCGAAATCACCGTGAGTGATCCTCTGATGCCCTCGCCTGGCAGCCATGAGAGCGGCTTCATTCGCGAGATTTTCAAGGTCAGCCCCCGAGAACCCGATGGTTCCCCGAGCCAAAGACTCCATATCGACATCGGAAGCCAAAGGCATATTACGAGTGTGAACCCCAAGGATCGCCTTGCGGCCATCCTTCTGCGGTCTCTCGACCACAACCTGTCGATCAAATCGCCCAGGTCGCACCAGGGCGGCATCGAGAACATCCGGTCGGTTGGTTGCTGCGAGTACGATCACTGCCTGATTCGATTCAAACCCGTCCATCTCGGAGAGGATCTGATTCAGGGTTTGTTCCCGCTCATCATGCCCTCCACCAAGCCCGGCTCCTCTGGAGCGACCGACGGCGTCGATCTCGTCAATAAAGACGATACAGGGCGCACTTTTTTTGGCTTCATCGAACAGCTCACGGACCCGGGAAGCTCCCACTCCGACGAACAACTCAATGAACTCTGATCCCGAGATCGAGAAAAACGGGACACCCGCTTCCCCAGCGACCGCTCTCGCCAAGAGGGTTTTTCCGGTCCCTGGAGGTCCCACGAGCAGAACACCCTTGGGGATCTTTGCACCCAGTTGGGTAAATCTCTCAGGTTCCTTGAGGAAATCGACGAGTTCCTGCAGTTCTTTTTTGACGTTACGGAGACCTGCGACATCGTCGAAGGTCACCGCGCCTTCACCCTTTTCAAATCGCTTGGCCTGATTACCGGCAAACTTGCCAAAGATGCCTGGACCACCCATCTGGCGACGAACTCGATTGCTCATCCACCAAAAGAACAGAACGAGGATCAGAATCGGCAAGAAACTGCCCAGTACCACTTGCCATGCGGGTGTCGTATTCGTGAGAAAAATGGTCGGGACATTTCCCTCGTCGCACAGATCAAAAAGACTCTTTTGAATCTCTCCGGGAATGTTTGCGAAGATTTTACTCGCTTCGAGGCTTTTTTCTGATTCGTAAGACACTTGAGAAACTGTGATATTACTACGCAGGATCGCAACGAAGACTTCCTGCTCAGCCTCTTGAAGCTTTTCGACATTGCCGCGCTTAACTTCGCTGAAGAGACGGGTCGATTCAACTTCAAGGGCTCCAAGCTGAATCTTGTTGCTGAACAGATTGGTCAGCGTGAAGACTCCGAGAAGGAGGACGAGCATCCAGAACCACGGTCTCTGACTCCATGAAGGAGAAGCCTGTTCATTTTCGTCTAGCTCGTTTGGATCATTTGGATCAGAGTCTCTGCGATCGGATTCTCTCAAGTCTTACTCCTCAGCTCTTGTGTCATTTCGGGTCTGTCGTGAAATGTCTTTCGGACATTCCCCAGAACTCCCTGTAAACGGATTCCTCCGGGCTTCGCTCCCGGAGCATGCCGACCCCTAATACCACCAACGTGAAGTCGGTCCACAGGGTTCCTAACTCCAGAAAGACGGGTCGGGACCTAATATAATGCCAGATCCCGGGCTGCTTGTGCGACTTTCTCTGGCTGCGGGAGGATAACTTCCTCCAATTCCGGAGCGTAGGCCACAAAGCAGTCCATCGCACCAACTCGGCGAACAGGAGCATCCAGGTAATCAAAAAGTTCATCCTGAATTCTGGCGGCCAACTCTGCCCCGTATCCCCATGATAAGGACTCCTCGTGGACGATCATGACCTTGTGGTTGCGTTTGACCGAGTCCTCGATGGAATTCCAGTCGTAGGGAGCCAGTGTCCTGAGATCGAGGATCTCCACTTCGATCCCCTCTTCTGCCAAGGCTTTGGCGGCTGTCATACAGCGGTGAACCAGCGCACCGTAGGTCACGATGGTCAGCCGGTCTCCTTCACGAACTCTCGCGGCCTTGCCGAAGGGAACCATGAAGTCCGGACCCGGGTATGCACCCTTGTTGTGGGTTTGACGATAGAGGTGCTTATGCTCGAGGAAAATCACCGGATCCTGACAGCGAATTGCGGTTCGAAGGAGTCCGTTCGCATCCGTCGCATTGCTCGGCATGACTACCCGGAGTCCTGGAATGTGTGTGAACAGGGTCTCCGCAGATTGACTGTGGTAAACCGCGCCCCCCCGCAAATATCCACCACTTGCCACACGAATCACGATGGGGCAGCTGTCTGCTCCCGCTGAACGCCAGCGCATCAAAGCCAGCTCAGAACGAATCTGATGATACGCAGGCCAGATGTAATCGAGGAATTGAATCTCGACGACAGGCTTGAGGCCGCGAACCGCCATGCCAATAGCCCGCCCAACAATGTTGGCTTCAGCGAGAGGAGAGTTATAAACCCGGTCGCCACCAAATTCTCTCTGCAATCCAAAGGTGGCCTTGAAGACTCCCCCCTTGCCCTTGACCTCCTCGAGAGCCTCACTGCGGCTGGCATCCGCAACGTCTTCTCCGAAAACGTGAATTCTCGGATCACGACGCATCTCATCGCGGAGGGATGCATTGATCATGTCGACCATCGTGGTTGGAGCGGCCCCCTCCTCTACAACTGCAGGAGACTCAAACCGATCAGAGGTCGGATCTACCGTGGGTGAATAAAGATGATCGAGAACTGTTGACGGATCCGCCTGCGGACTTTCGACAGCAATGTCCGAAGCTTCACGAACCTCTGCCCGGACCTCTTGACGAATCTTCTCCAGGGCTTCCTCATCTGCGAATCCATGTTCCAACAGGAATTTAGGGAACGAAGTCAGAGGATCTCGAGGCTCATCTTCCTCACGTTCACTCGCAGGCCGGTATAGCCTCTCATCATCGGAAAGGCTGTGACTGTAAGGACGTACGACTTTGGCATGCACCAACGTCGGGCCATTTCCGCGACGCATGTCAGCCACCACCTTGGTCAACATGGCATGGCAAGCGATAGGATCACAGCCATCGACTTCGCGCACATCGAGACCGGGGAAACCGAGAACGAGTTTGGAGATCGATCCTCCAGGCGTATTGACCTCTACGGGAACACTGATGGCATACCCGTTATCTTCGACCACGAAGAGAACCGGCAATTCCAAATTGCAGGCAGTGCTCAACGATTCCCAAAATTCACCTTCACTTGTGGTTCCATCGCCCACGGACACATGAGCGATTTCGCCATCGGACCAATCTTCGATCTGCTCGCGCAGAGAAGCGTCGTCCTTTCCCTTCTTCCATGCTTCGGCAGTTCCCACCGCATGGAGACACTGACTGCCCGTACAAGAAGACTGGTTCACAACATGAAGATGTTTGGCTCCCCAATGGGAAGGCATTTGCCGACCCGCACCGGCGGGCTCGTCATGGGAACCGGTTCCCATCTTAAGCATCTCCGTCGGTGTCAGACCCAGCTGAAGCATCAACGCGCGATCGCGGTAGTACGGAAAAAACCAATCCCGCTGAGGATCGAGAACCCGGCCAAGCACCGTATTGATCGCTTCGTGGCCACAGCCATTGATCTGGAAGAAAATCTTCCCCTTGCCTTTGAGACGGATTTCTTCTTCATCGATCTCTCGACTGAGAAACATGTTTCTGTAGATATCGAGAAGGTCGTCCTTCTCCAGTCCATGCAGATCCACTTG
>NZJA01000102.1 GCA_002691835.1 Planctomycetota bacterium | reverse complement strand
GTGCAGAAATATGGGTCTGACTGTTTTCGGAAAAAATTGGCAGATCCTCTCCTTCGCTCTGCTACCCGAGTTCTTCAGATCAATCTCGGGCGAATCTGTAATCAGAGTTGCCAGCACTGCCATGTCGGAGCCAGCCCTCGAAGAACGGAGCAGCTTTCTGAATCCGGCATCGAGGCTTGTGTTGCTCTGATGGATCGCCTTCCCGATTTGGCGGTGGTCGATTTAACGGGGGGGGCACCCGAACTGCATCCGAGTTTCAGGCGACTAGTACTGGAATCCAAGGCGAGGGGTCTTGAAGTGATCGATCGCTGCAACCTGACGATTTTGGAAGAGCCAGATCAATCCTCTCTTGCTGATTTCTTGGCAGACAATTCGGTTCATGTGATTGCCAGTTTGCCCTGCTATTCCTCCGCAAATGTGGATCGACAGAGGGGGGCTGGAGTTTTTGACATCAGCCTTCGCGGTTTGAAAAGACTCAATCGCTTGGGCTATGGAAAACGTGAGGGAAAGGCTTCAGCTTCGACAGATCTGTTACTCGATTTGGTTTTTAACCCTGGAGGAGCGACGCTTCCTCCTCCGGCTCATGAATTGGAATCTGAATACAGACGTGTATTGAAAAGTGATCACGACATTTACTTTGACCGACTGATCACGATCACGAATATGCCCATCGCGCGATTTTTGGGACAACTTCGCGCCGAAGGAAAAGAGCAGGAATATCAAGAGCTGCTGTATCAGTCTTTTAACCGTGAAACGCTGTCGGGTCTGATGTGTCGTGAGACTTTATCAGTGGAATACACCGGCCGGCTTCATGACTGCGATTTTAATCAAATGCTGGAGGTTGGTTTGGCTGAGGAATCTTCGGGCGAAACGGTTCCAGATTTATGGAATGTGACAGAAGAGCAGCTGTTGGGTCGTGAAATCGCTACGGGAGGGCACTGTTTCGGTTGTACAGCAGGACAGGGGTCATCCTGTGGTGGAAGCCTGACAGAGGCTCCCACCACAGAGACACCAGCGAATTAGTTAAGGAATGACAATGGTGCTACCGACTCGCATCTGACCCGGGTCCGACAGCGTTCCCCGATTGGCTGCCATCAAGTCAGAGTATCGATGTCCGTTTCCATAAAATCGAACGGCTAATGACCAGAGCGTATCTCCCTGTCGAATTTTATAAGTCAGTGGAGAGGTGGAAGCAGTAGCAACGGCCGATCCGATCTCAGCATCCATGGCTTCGTTCAGCGGCTCAGGAACGTATTCGGTGACAGGAACTTCCTCATCGACTGTTGCCCAAGGATCAAAATCATCCTCGAAAGCGATGGCCTCTCCGGGTTCCACCGACCCCATTGGGATCGGAATAACCATGAGGGGATAAAATGTTTTCTGACCATTTTCTTCTCGGTAACGCCAGAACGGGAAGAACCAATGACTCTTGCCGACGGTCCCTTCGGATCGGCTGGCCCGACTTTCTGTTTTTCCTGCGATCCACAGAGGTCCTGCAGTGACCCGTTCTTCTCCGACCTTCTGGCCGCCAACCGTCTGGGTGGTTGTCATGTCGTAGGAGAGGAGTCCACCGAGGGTCGCCATCCCTCTGCGCTCTTCATTTTCGACATACCAGCTGCCGGTCATCATCGCTCCGACATCGGCGGGGGTCATCGACTCATCTTGGGCGAGGCTCTCGCCTCTCGGAGCGGGTGCGCTGGTGCAGCTCACCAGGGGAAGAAGAAGACACAGCCACAGAACTGGGAGGATCCGAGTTTTGTTGACAGAAAGGAACGCAGATCCATATCCCGCTAGGGAGGTGGAAGAAGATGAATTGGAGGAGTCAAAGTTTGGCACGTCTGAGCCCCTTTCTGGGCCAGGGTCGCGCGGCGTCAGTGGATGTTAGGAAATTCAGTCTTTTCTGGCAACCCCACCCGAAAGCAGGGTGATAGGAATCAGCAAAATGATCGCAGCAACGAAATATGGGGCTGCTGAGCCCAGTTTCCAATAGAGAATTGCGGCCACAAACGGGCCGATGGCTCTCGAGAGACTCCCCAGAGAGCGAAAAACACCGAGTGCGGCCCCTTGTTCCTCAGCATTGACCTCTGAGCTGACGATGGTGGAAAGCATCGGCATCGCCAGTGCAGAACCGACGCTGAGAGGAATCAGGGAGACCCAAAGATGCCAGTCCTCAGCGGTCAGGGCGAGGCCGAGAAGACCCACGATAACGAGAACGAATCCACGAATGGCCGTTTTTTGAGGGCCCCAGGACTGGGACAGCCTGCGCGAAGCCCCGCCCTGAACGATGGCGAGAATCAGGCCGATCACGACGAACATGGTTGCCGTCTCGGTGGTGCCGAAATCCAGGCGCTGTCGAACCAAAAAAGCGAGAGTGAATTCCATGCCACTGAAGGCCAACAGGTAAATCAGATTTGCAAGGTTCGTCTTGCGAACCGTTTCACCCCACTGACGACCGAGTGAAAGGGTCCAGCGTACCGGTCGAGGTTTACTCGATTCTGGACGGGTTTCTGGAAGAGCTTTCAGAATCCAAAGCAGGTTGACGAAGTGCAGGAATGCGACCCCGATCGCTGCCGCTGTAAACGGATTGAAGGCCAGTTGTGGGAAACCGAACAGGTCTCCCCGAGCGGAAAGATCGAAGAGGGAGAGGTATCCGCCGATGGCGGGCCCGAGGATAAAGCCGAGACCGAAGGCCGCTCCAACGAAGCCCATTCCGCGGGCCCGGTCTTTCCCGGGGGTGACATCGGCAACGGCGGCGGTTGCCGTGGCGATGTTGCCTCCGGCGGCTCCCGCAAGAATCCGTGAGAAGATCAGGAGCATAAATGTGCCACTGAATGCCCAAAGGAGAGCTGCAAGAAGATTGAGACCGATGGTCAGCAGCAGCACCGGGCGTCGCCCGATGCGGTCTGAAAGGCTGCCCCAGAATGGGCTCAAAAGAAATTGGAGGAAGGAGTACAGAGAACCGAGAACTCCACCGAAGAGGGTGATGAGCCTTGGATCCCCAAGACCGATTTCCGGAGAAAGGGATTGCAGAAAGGTCAGAAGTCCTTCGAGCAGGGGGTCGCCCCGGTAGGAATCGAGGATTGCCGGAAACAGGGGAAAGATGATGGAGAAGCCGACCAGATCGAGGAATAGCGTCAGCAGGATCGCCCCCAAGGGACGCTTGCCCTGGGGCGTCCCAGGAGAGCTATTTTCTTCTGGAGTGTCTCCATCGACCTGCACTGACATCTCCGACCAATCCTTCCCGGCTTCCTGAGTTCCCGGCCTGAGTGGCTTTGGGTTGTCGACAGCCTAACCAATGAAACGATAATTACACGGACGATTCACTTCAGGGGAGAAGAAGATGCGGGAAATCAAACCTCACCCCCGGTCAGCATTCCACACCACAGGGGATTCGATTATGCTGGGCCCCGGACTCACCGGATCCACAGGATCGTCCGATCTGCTCTCCGGTGGGGACAGTTATCCGGTAGGAAAGGGATATCCCATGACTTCAGGGTCAGACAAGACGCGCGAGACCCAACCCTCTGAGATTCCCGGAGAAGCGTCCGGGCAAGAGGAGCATATCCGACCGGGTGATCTTTCCGAGTTTGTCGGACAGTCCGCAGTGGTCGATAATCTGCGGGTTTATCTGGAGGCCGCCAAAAAGCGGGGGGAGTCTCTCGACCACACTCTTTTCTCAGGAATGCCCGGACTCGGTAAAACGACCCTGTCCAGTCTCATCGCTGCCCAGCTTGGTGTGAACTTTCGAGCCACCAGTGGTCCAGTACTCGACAAGGCCAAGGATTTGGTGGGTCTTCTCACGGAGTTGGAGGAAGGGGATGTCCTTTTCATCGATGAAGTGCACCGGATCAGTCGGGTCGTCGAGGAGTATCTGTACACGGCGATGGAGGATTTCCAGATCGATATCCTCATAGATTCTGGCCCTAATGCACGTTCGATGAGAATCCATCTGCCAAGGTTTACTCTTGTTGCCGCAACGACTCGTGAAGGAAATCTGACATCTCCATTCCGTGCCCGGTTTGGAATCCACGAAAAACTGGAGCCTTACGATGTCGCTGACCTCGTCAAGATTCTCGAACGAAGTTCACGAATCTTGAATGTGGATTTGGACCGAGAAGGAGCGCAAGTGCTGGCGGGTCGCTGTCGGGGTACACCACGAATTGCGAATCGTTATCTACGCAGGGTTCGTGATTTTGCGGATGTCGAAGGTCGAAGCAAAATTGATGCCGCCTGTGCCGAAAGCGCCTTGGACCGACTTGGTGTCGATCCATTTGGTCTCGATACGGTGGATCGAAAAATTCTTGAGGTTGTCGCGAGAGCTGAAGGAACTCCAGTGGGAGTAAAAACGATTGCTGTGACCGTGGGGGAAGAAGAGCGCACGATTGAGGATGTTCACGAACCCTTCCTGATCCGTGCGGGATTCCTGGAGAAAACAACTCGCGGGAGGGTTCTCGGTCCTGCTTCGGAAAAAGTTTTGGGCGCAAATCCAGGATTCTACCGAAGCCAGGCAGATCTCGATCTGGAGGGTTCAGATTGAGGGAGTTCGGTTTCAGCCGTTCGAGCCTCGCCACCATCCTGTTCACGACCGTCACGCTGATGGGGGTGCTGGGATGGAATCCCTGGGGCTCTGTCTCGACGTCTCATGCAGAGCCTGCACCAGAGGCCGCCTTCGGAGGACGCACTGAGATTGGTCCGGATGGGCCTCTAATTGGAATCCGCTTTGAAACAGGACTGTGGAATCTGACCTTTGCGGCGGAACCTGGAGTCTCGATTCGAGTGCAAACACAGACGGCTCAGTGGTCTTTACCATCTCCCATCGTTGTTCTGGCGCGCGAGGGAGTTCTCAAGGTTTCCGGTCTCTCCTTCGATGAAGAGATTCGTTTTCATGCCGACTCAGGTCCTCTCTTTTGTCAAGGCATGGAGCTGGCAGGAAAAATTGAATGCTGGAAAACAGATTCAGGGGGCTGGGATCTCTTTGAACGGACTTCCATGGAAAAGTATCTGCCGGGGGTTTTAGTCAAAGAAGTGTCCGCCCATTCTTTTCCCCCAGCGGCTCTGCGGGCTCAGGCTGTCGCGGCGAGAACTTATGCCCTGTTTCAGATTCAAGTTCGATCAGGAAGACCGCAGCGCTGGCATGTTCATTCTTCGACTCGTAGCCAGATGTATCAGGGGATCGGGAAGATTCCAGCAAAGATTCAGCAAGCGGTGGAGGACACCCGTGGCCAAGTACTGATGACAGATGGACATGTTTTTGAGAGCTTTTTCCATTCGACCTGTGGGGGAGTGACCTGTTCTGTCAAAACAGGGTTCAACCTGATTCCAATGGCAGCACTCAGTAGCGTCAAGTGTGGTGGTTGTCGCGACGCAAAATATTTTCGCTGGAAGCTGGAAATTCCGGAGTCGATATTGCGCGAGGCGATTGCCAAAGTTACCGGGCCCAATGGAATCCGATTGGGCAGGATTCGTCAGGTGAAACCGGTGGACGTCGATGATGCCGGTTATGTGCCCTATCTGGAAATCCGTCACGACGAGGGATCGCTGGAAATTAGTACCCGGCGCTTGCGCGCGAGTTTATCGAGCCTGACTCCAAAAGTTTCACTACGGTCAATCGCATTCGACGTGACCCGTAACGAGAAGAAGTTCATTTTCCATGGTCGGGGTTATGGGCACGGGGTAGGGATGTGCCAGAATGGCGCTCGTGGACAAGCCCGTGCAGGGAAGACCCATGAAGAAATCCTTTCCCATTTTTATCGGGGAACTGAATTGAGGACCTTGTGGTGAATTCTGAAGTTCAGGCCCGGCATCCGATGACGGCTGGTTTCGATTTTCAGGTGGAAGCTCGCTGCGAGTCTGCTCGAGCGGGAGTTCTGACGACTCCACGCGGTCAGGTGCAGACTCCGGTCTTTATGCCGGTTGGAACTCAGGGAACTGTGAAGGGAGTCACTCCGGATCAGTTGACCGATTGTGGAACCCAGATCGTTCTGTCAAATACTTATCACCTGGCTGTTCGGCCGGGGGTCGATACGGTGAGAACTCTCGGCGGATTACATCAGGTCATGGGTTGGGATCGTCCCATTCTGACCGACTCGGGCGGGTTTCAGGTTTTCTCACTCGGGCACCGTAATCGCATCAGTGAACAGGGCGTCGAATTTCGTAATCACATCGACGGGAGTCCGCTCTTGTTGACTCCCGAATCGGTTCTCGATATTCAGGCCGGACTGGGTTCGACCATCGCCATGATTCTCGATGAGTGTCCCGCGGGAGGAGTGTCCCGTGATGAAGTTGCTCGAGCAGTGGTCAGAACTCATCGATGGGCACTGCGCGCCCATGAACATCGGCAACGTCTGGATTTACGCGAACCGATGGCCGTCTTTGGCATCATGCAAGGCGGAACACATGAGGATCTGCGTCGGGAATCTGCAGAACAGCTGCTTGAAATTCCATTTGATGCATACGCAGTCGGTGGAGTCAGTGTCGGTGAGGGTCGAGAGGCCTTGCTTTCAACGATTGGATTGAGTGCTCCTCTGCTTCCTTTTGATCGTCCCAGATATCTCATGGGAGTGGGTGGACTAGAGGAGTTTATCGTGGCTGTCGATCGTGGAATCGACATGTTTGACTGTGTTATTCCGACCCGAAATGCCCGTAATGCGAGTCTATTTCTCAGCGATGGGACCCATCTCAATATGAAGAATGCCCGTCATCGCCAAGATCCTGGGCCGATCGAGGAAGGCTGTGATTGTCTCGCCTGTCGCCGATTTAGCCGGGGAACTCTGCACCACCTGTATCAGCGTAAAGAGATCCTCGCCTATACATTGGGCTCACTTCACAACATTCGGGTCTTTCACAGGTTCCTTGAAAATGCCCGAGAAGCGATCCTCAGTGGTCATTGGCTGTCATTTAGGGACGAATTCCTTGGTGCATTATCCTCCCGGTCTGGTTGAATCTCTGGGCCTTGCAGACTAAGATCCGCAACTTGGTTGATGGACGGACGTTGCGGCATTACCGGCCGCTTTTCGCCCATCCTTTTTCATGACCTCCGGTAGAAATTCGGGGGGCATTTTTGAATCGGCTATCCCGGGAGCAGGATGACCCATGCTGGCGTTTGAACAGATAACCAATGGCACTTTTGATGGGGTCCAAGACCTTTTCTTCCCAGACACATGGGGAGAGCTTTGGGTCGTTGCTGCTGCTGCTGCTGCTGCAGGAGCCGGGGGTGCCCAAGCGGCTCCAGGGTTCATGGATTTTATTCCACTGATGGTGATGATTTGGCTAGTGATGTATTTCATGGTCATCCGTCCCCAAAAGAAACAGACCCGGCAACAGGATGAAATGATTGAGAGTCTGGCCAAGCACTGCGAAGTCAGAACAGTCGGAGGGATCATCGGAAAAGTGGCCCTTGTCGACCGAGATCAGGGATACGTGACGATTGTGATCGATGAATCCAAAGGGGTTCGAATGAGAGTGGCTTTGACTTCCATTGCCACCGTCAACAGTGACTCAGAAACCAATGATACGCCTTCCACCATCAAGGAAGAGGAAACCACAAAATGATGCAGAATTTTGGCAGAGGATTCGTCTTCATTGCCCTCCTCATTGCAGCATGTCTCGCGTCCCTTCAGGACTACCAAAATGACATCAAAAAAGGCATCGATCTCGAGGGAGGAACAGAACTCCTCTATGAGATCCCTCTTGATCAGATCGATCCGCAACAGCGATCGACTGTGGCTGAGGACATCAAGGATGTGATTGCCCGTCGTTTTGATAACTATGGCCTGAAGGAGATCAGCGTTGCGATTTCAGGTCGCAATCGTCTTCTGATTCAGCTTCCTGGTTCTGACAATGACGAGCTGGAGAGACTGAAGGGGCAGATCGAGCGTGCCGGTGAGCTGAACTTCCAGCTGGTCGCTCCGGATTCTGAGCAGACTGAAGTGAACATTTCCCGTATTGAAGCGGAGATGACGAACTTCGAGCAGGCTCTCGTGGCCTACAACAGTCTGACGGATGAAGAAAGATCTTCTCAAACTGCCCCCAAATCCCCGAGGCAGATCGTCGTCGAACGCCCCGGTGGGACCGACGGACTCACTGCTGGAAAAGTCGTAGTCGAGAATCAGTCTCCGAATCTCGTCAGTGCGTCTTTGCTGAGCAGTACCACTCCGACCACCAATGAGACCGGACAGCCCGCTGTCGGTTTTGAATTTGGTGGTAAGGGAGCGACTCTATTCGCCGATATGACGGGTGAGAATATCAACCGTGAAATGGCGATCGTTCTTGATGGTAAAGCGATGAGTATCGCCAACATTAATGCTCGGATTTCCCGTAACGGAGTTCTTGAAGGTGGCTTCAGCAACGATGAAGTGAATGATCTGGTTTCGATTCTTCGCGCAGGTTCATTGCCCGCGAAGCCGTTCCTCGTCAATCAACAGACAGTCGGAGCCCTCTTGGGTAAAGAGTCTGTCGATCGCGGAACCCAGGCCATGATCTTCGGACTGCTTCTCGTAGCGGTCTTCATGCTTCTTTACTACCGAGGTGCAGGTATCATCGCTGATCTGTCATTGATCATGAACCTGATGCTGGTCGTGACACTTCTCATCATCTTCCGCAATACCCTGACTTTCCCGGGAATGGCAGGATTGCTGCTAACGGTGGGTATGGCGGTCGACGCCAACATCCTGATCTTCGAGCGAATCCGTGAGGAAAGAGATCGGGGCAAGGCCTTGCCGGCTGCCTTCTCAGTCGGATTCCAGAAGGCATTTTGGACCATTTTTGACGCAAACCTGACGACACTGATCACCGCTTTCATTCTCTTCCAATTTGGATCGGGAGCGGTCAAAGGCTTTGCTGTGGTCTTGAGCATCGGAATCTTGACGTCATTCTTCTCGACGGTTTACTTCAGCCGCATGATTCTTTCCTTCTTGATTTCCCGAGGAGTGATCACTGAACTGAGCATGGGTCGAGTTATCAGCAAGCCGAACATCAACTTTATGGAGTTGCGGGATGCTACCCGCGTGCTCTTTTGGGTTTTTGTCATCGGCGGGCTGGGAGTCCTCTCCTGGCGGGGTAGTGACTCATTGGGAATCGATTTCACTGGGGGAACCCGTCTGACGGTGAACCTTTCTGAGCCGACGCCAGAATCGAATCTTCGGAGCATCATCGATAACGGTGTCGCCGAGAATCCAGACGCAGTGGTTTACGCGGATCTCCAGCTTCAGGCACTCGGGGAACTGAATGATGCGGGAGCGGCTCGATACTCGATTCGGACCAGTACCCTGATCGAAGGTGAGAAGCAGACAGAGCAGTTCAAGGAGCAGATGGAGAGCCTCATTGGGAGCGCAAACATTCTTGCACCGAATGCCGTCACAGATACCGGGATCACCAGCAATGAAGTCGATGGGATCAACACCTATCTCTTCAATGCAAATGTTCACGTCATCAAAGGAATCGGCGTTTCGGAAGATGTGGGAGTCACCAGCAGCTCGGTGAAAGACCGTCTCCTTGCCACAGGGTTCCCAGTCGAAACGATCAAGGAGCTGAGTGGAGGACCTGCAGCAACAGCAGGTATCGCCTCCTTTGAATTGATCAGCGCGCCCCAGGTCGATCAGGCTGCGGCTCTGGCTCTTCAATCGCAGTTGAGTTTGGCACTGAAAGATGTGGAAGGCCTCGATTTTTCCGAGCCGTTCCCCGAGGTCAGCAGTATCAGTGGACGGGTTGCCAAAGACATGCAGGGCAACACATTCATTGCTCTGATGATCAGCTTCCTCGCCATCGTCTTCTACATCAGCATCCGTTTCGAGTTCAGTTACGGTGCTGCTGCGATCACTGCGCTGGTCCACGATATCTGTTTCACTCTGGGAGCATTGGCTCTGGCAGATTTCTTCATCGGCGATTTGATTTCACTGAAAATCAATCTACCGGTGGTGGCGGCATTGCTGACCGTGGTGGGATACTCACTGAACGACACCATCGTGATCTTTGACCGAATCCGCGAAAATCTAAGGGATGCCCGTCGGGATGCGGATTACGTCGAATTGGTCAACCAGTCGATCAATCAGACCTTGAGTCGAACGGTTTTGACTTCTTTGACCACCTTTGTCGTCGTCACAATCTTGCTGATCTTCGGCGGAGAAGCGCTGCATTCCTTCGCATTTGCCCTTTGTATCGGAGTTTTGGTGGGGACTTACTCCTCGATCTTTGTCGCCAGTCCGACATTGATTCGACTCCAGGAAGCCGCTCGTCGCAGGATCGAAAAGGCTCGTGTCGAGTCAGCATTGGCCAAAAAAGCCTGATTTTGCGAGTTTCGCGATTTTTGACAGACAGGTCCGAATCCCGAAGGGGATTCGGACCTGTCTTATTTTAGGGCGGGGCAGGCTTTCGCTCTCTTCACAAGAGTTTTTGTCATCGAGGTTTACACCATGAATTCCGACTGCAGGTCGTGGATTCACGATATTTATCGGGTTATCCTCCGCACCACGGCAGCCGTTCTTAGCTTCCTGCAAAAGGGCGGACGAGAATCTTTGAACCAGAGTTATCGAAACAGGTCGGGGGACCTGATCTCTGGAAACAGATTCGGGAATAAGGGGGAACGCGATGAGTGGCATGGGTACAGGTACAAAAATCGGATTCATTCTGATCGCAATTCTCGTTGTGATCGTGATCGCAAATCTCCTCGATAACAAGGTTCAGAGTGGACCGAGTGGTGAGGATCAGGTCACTGGAAGATCTTCCTCCATTCAGCCTGCGGTCAAGAAAGCAAACCCGCCGACACGCGTCTCTTCGAAGACTTCCCCAGTGACAGCCTCCGGAAGAATCGCAACGGGTCCGAAAAGACCTGTTCGTCCGGTGCGGAGTCCTCAACAAAGGCCGTCCCAGCCTTCGACCTCCGCCGCTTCTGATGGGGGAGCAAACTCAGGACAACTTTCTCGCGGAACAGCCCGTCTGGATCAAGCACAGCTTGCAAGAACGACCGGTGTGATTCGGGATGAGTCTTCGTCAATTTCGAAATCTGAACCGACGGTGGCTGGACCTTCCAAGGTGACACCGACAGAGAGTCGTGCAGCAGCATCTATTCCTGTCGCACCGAAGCGAAAGTTTCGGAAGGTTGTCGTCGAAGAGGGCGATAGTCTTTGGAGAATCGCTGAGCGGCACCTTGGATCGGGAAGTGCTTGGAAGAAGATCGCTGATGCAAATTCAGGGGTGAATGAAAACACCGTTTTGAAGACCGGCTTTGTTCTGAAAATTCCGACAAACAGCGAAGCCCCTGCCGTTAAACAAAGGCCTCTCCCTACGGTTTCACTGGGAGATCGCTCTTACCAAATTCAAGAAGGAGATTCTCTCTGGAGGATCGCCAGCGAGGAGTTGGGAGAGGGAACCCGTTGGCAGGAGATCAAAGAGGCCAATCCAGGCGTTAATCTGGATGTTCTCAAGGTGGGCAAGATTATTCAGTTGCCCAGCTAGATCCTCGCTGTAGCCCGCAGGTTTTTCACGGTTCATGAACCGGTGTTGATTCAACAGCGGAAAAAAATCCGGCAACTTATAACAGTCCTATTGGATTCTCTAGAGATCAAAAACCATCCCTTAGGCCCGTAACGAAAGACGTTACGGGCCTATTTTAATGATTCCCCTATTGGCGTCGTCATCATGGGAAGCCGAGATCAGAAGGTCCCTGCAAGAGGATCCCCGCATGAAGATTCCTGTGTCGAGGAATGGGACGCTGAAACGTTTCGTCGGTTTACGGACGGCTCGATGCAGAGGCTGATCTTGCCGTGGACAGCCCGCGGGAAAACGACGACTGAATCCTGTCGGATGATGGGCTCNGTTCGATAAAGAGCGAGGAGTTGACTAAGAGCGAGGAGTTCGACTAAGAGCGAGGAGTTCGACTTCTCAGAATCTCTTCCAGAGTCGATTCGCCATGGGCTCGATAACCGGTCAGCTTTCTGCGCTGAACAAATTGGAAGAAGGGGTCTTCTTCCAATAAACGATTCCATTCACTCAGCTGCTGATTCGCGAGATCCTGATTCGAGATGGCGTTGGAAATCTCAGCGTTCTGTTGTTGAAGGGATTTCCAGCGATCAATATTGGGTGCAACGACCTGATTGAAAAAGATCAGTGCCAGCCCCAGGCAGATCAGCCGGGACTGCAAAGAATCGAAACCCATCGTCTTCAAAGGTGAAGAGAGGAATCCAGAGAGGAATCCGATGAGGTGTGGGACCGATGGGAACAAGAGCTCCGATCTCCTATCTCTACTTTAGCAGGCAGGCGTTTCCGTCTGTCAAAGTAGATCAGGATTGGCTCAAAACTTCAAGGGTCCCAGAACTGCCGAAGTCCCCAGTTCTTCCTCGATCCGCANNAGGCGNTTGTANTTGGCATTTCGCTCNGATCGGCANGGGGCNCCGGTTTTGATCCAGCCNGCNCCNGTTGCCACNGCNAAGTCNGCGATAAAGTCGTCNTCAGTCTCTCCGGANCGNTGGGAGACGATNATNCNGAAACCCGCTTCNGAAGCGATNTCGATCGCCTGAAGTGTTTCTGAAACAGTGCCAATTTGNTTCAATTTGACNAGNAGAGCNCTNCCNGCNCCTTCNGNGATCCCCTTNTGGATTCTNTTGGGNTCNGTNGCGAACAGATCATCGCCNACCATNCGAATCTCGGGNANGGCACGAGTNAGNTGNCTCCANCCGGCCCAGTCNTCCTCATCGAGNCCATCCTCGATGCTNGTGAANGGGAATTNNTNNGCGAGCTNGACCCANTGATCGACCATATCNGAAGANCTCAGGNANNCNNCNGNGGNNCCCATNTGATAGCGACCNNNCTGACAAAGTTCACTGGCAGCNACATCGAGAGCNAANGTNAATTGTCCATCNTGNCCGACGCTGTAGCCNGCTTCATGGGCNGCNGCGCTNAGNTCTTCGAGAACCNGAACATCGCTNTCNAAATCAGGAGCAAAGCCNCCCTCATCNCCGACAGCAGTCACGAGGCCTGCTCCCTTGAGTCGCTTTTTCAGAACGTGGTAAACCTCGACTCCTGCACGAAGTGCTGTCGAGAAGTTATTGAAGCCCGTTGGTGCGAGCATGAATTCCTGAACGTCGACCGAATTATCTGCATGAGCTCCACCATTGACCACATTCAGGAGTGGGATGGGGAGACGCACCG
>NZJA01000101.1 GCA_002691835.1 Planctomycetota bacterium | reverse complement strand
ATCAAAGGAGTTCTCGCTTCATCGACGAGAATTGAATCCACTTCATCGATAATCGCAAAGGCTCGATGTTTTTGGCATTGATCTTCAGGCCTGGTTTTCATGTTGTCGCGAAGATAATCGAAGCCAAATTCGTTGTTGGTTCCGTAGGTGATATCGCAACCGTATTGTTCCAGGCGCTCTTGGCTCTGCATGTTGGACTGAATAGCTCCTACCGTCATACCCAGAGCTTCAAAAACGGGCCTCATCCAATCCGCGTCACGCTTGGCGAGATAATCATTCACGGTCACGACGTGGACACCCATACCGGGCAAAGCATTCAGATATGCGGGGAGAGTTGCGACGAGGGTTTTTCCCTCTCCTGTTCTCATCTCTGCGATTCCGCCGTGATTGAGAACGACACCACCTATTAACTGAACATCGTAGTGCCGCATGGCGACACCTGTACCGGTCTTCAGATTACGGCGGGAAGATTCGCGGACAGCGGCGTACGCTTCTGGCAGGAGCTGCTCAAGATCCTCACCATTTTCCAGCCGCTCGCGAAGGCTACGAGTCACTCCTCGCAGCTGATCATCCCCGAGGGCTTCAAACTGCGGCTCAAGACCGTTGATCTTGTCGATCAGCGGCATGATTTCCTTGATGATTTTCTCATTACGGGAAGGGACGATCTTACCGATGATTCCCTTGATACCGTCGAAGAGACCCATTTTTCAGCCCTCTCTGACAGTGGCTACCTGATCCCTCTACTAGCGTACTGGACGGGAACTTTCCGGCAACCGATCTGAAGACTCACCGAAAGATCCGCGAAGGTCCTCCAGGCTCCCGTAGCCCTCCTGAGCCAACAATTCCCTCAGTTGACGGAGAATCTCGATCAGACAGGTGGGCTCCCGATAGAGGTGAGTCCCGACTTGAACCATCGAAGCCCCAACGCTGACAAACTCAAGAATGTGCTCTGCGGAGGAGATTCCACCGATGGCACAGACCGGAATATCGACCGCTTGAGCCGCTTCCCAAACCATTCGCAAGGCAACAGGCCGAATTGCGGGTCCAGAGAGGCCTCCGGTCTCAGTTCCGATTTTTGACCGACCTTTGCGCCAGTCTACCGCCATGGCCCTGATCGTATTGATCATGGACACCGCATCCGCTCCCGCCTCCTGAGCCGCGACGGCATGCTCAGCGATGTCGGTGACGTTCGGAGTCAATTTGGCCATCACCACACCGCCGGTCCGCTCCCGAACAGCACTGATCAATGCGCCGGTCGCCTCCGGATCCAAGCCAAATCGTAATCCCTCTTTGACATTGGGACAGGAAACATTGAGTTCATATCCCAGAACCAGTTCTTTCCCATCAAGAGTCTCGACCACTTGGCAATAATCTTCGATGGTCTTCCCCACGACATTGACCAATACCGGAACGCCATAACGTTGTAATCGAGGCAGGTAGTCACTCACAAAAAGATCAAGACCAGGATTTTGCAAACCAATCGAATTGAGTAATCCCGCAGGAGTTTCAATCGATCGTGGGGGGGGATTTCCTGGTCGCGGCTCGACGGAGATCGATTTCGGGACGATGGCACTAAAGGTCCCAGGGGGAAGAAAGGGTTCGAATTCTTCTCCATAGCCAAAAGTCCCCGAGGCAGGCAGGACTGGGTGAGAGAGCTGGAGGGTTCCAGCAGGAGAGGGAATCCTGACCGAGAGGTCCACGGCTGAAGGATCCATGGATTCGCGTTTCAAGTTCCCTCCACTATTCAGGATCGCTCTCTGCGAGCTTGGGCTTCAACACAAAGGCGAGTCCAAGGAATCGCCTGCAGGCGGGCTTCAGGAATCAGATCTCCGGTATCTTCACAAACACCGTAGATTCCATCATCAATCCGCTGAAGTGCCTCGTCAATTTCCTGAATCAGATTGGTCTCACTTTGCATCGCAGTGAGAGTCAATTCGATCTCGAAATTTTCAGAACTGAGATCTCCCTCATCACCACTGGAACCACGACCCTCCCCATCCAGGGAACTCATGTTTCCGGTGACAACATTTCGATGCTGTAACAGGATCTTTTTGAAAGAGTCCAGTTCACGCTTGGTATATTTTTTTTTGGCCATATTGGTTCTCCCGGAAAAACAGTCGGCGATGTCTCTATCGCACGTTGACAGTGTCCAACCACTCAGCGAATCCAGAACTTCAGCGAATCCAGAACTTCAGCGAATCCAGAACTTCAGCGAAATTTAAACGTCTCTCAACCCCAAAACATCGTCCAGAGCTGCTCTGAGACGTTCTTTAAGATCAGGAGAGTTTGCCCTCGTCATGGGGCCGACTCCATCACACTCCTGATAATTTTCTGATTCCTTCAGGCTCTGACCCTCTGCCATGTCCAAAAAACGTCCCCTGAAGGGATCCATTGGCCAAATTGGCCAAAATCATCGATTTTCGATATCCTCAAGAAGGACGAGGGCTCGATCAGTATTTTCTCTGATCCTCCTCGTCGGCGAGCGATTTGGGCCGCCGAACACCCTCCAGCTCCCATTGGTACAGGATACCGGAAAGCGGCCTGATTTTATGAAGCGACGTCCCACCCCGCAAGCGATCAACCGTGGTGAAAAGGAGTCTTTACCCGTCTCCATCACCTACTGGCTCGATCATCTGCGAATTGAGCGGGGCCTCGCCGAAAACACCCTTTCCGCCTATCGGCGAGATCTGGTCGACCTTGCGAACTATTGCCAATCCCTGGGACTCGACTTTCCCAAAGGGATCCACCGGGGTCACCTGCAGGAATATCTCAAGAGTCTCGCAGACGCTGGGAACAGCGCTCATAGCCGCCAACGCAAGCTCGTTGCCCTGCGAGGATTTTTCAAATTCCACGTGCGCGAAAACAGGCTGACAGAGAACCCGACCGACCTCATTCTTCTCCCCCGAAAAGATCAGCGGCTTCCCCACACCCTGAGCGTCGACCAAATCGAATCGATGATCGAAGCCGCAGGAGATCCTGAACGAAGCCCCAAGACCCCCCTTCGGGATCGTGCAGTCATCGAATTGCTCTACAGTACCGGAATGAGAGTCTCCGAATTATGCGGTCTGCGTCCCCGCGACCTTTTTCTTGGAGAGGGTTTCCTGCGTTGTTTTGGAAAAGGCTCCAAGGAGAGGATTATTCCCGTCGGTGACCGGGCAGAATTGGCTCTCCAGAAATATCAGGATCACGAACGGGCCGTCGTCGCGGCGGAAGAAGACCGAGTGTTCCTGTCGATTCGAGGACTTCCACTCCATCGACGATCCGTTTATGAAATCCTTCGCAAGAGTGCACTCTTTGCCGGAATCGGACAAAAGGTTCACCCCCATATGCTGAGACATTCCTACGCCACCCACCTCCTCGCGAATGATGCGGAATTGTTTGCGATTCAGGAGCTCCTGGGCCACTCGAGTGTCAGCTC
The DNA here is from genome assembly GCA_002691835.1 of Planctomycetota bacterium. The sequence continues at coordinate 33,240 of NZJA01000101.1, read as the reverse complement.
CACTGAAATCTATACCCACGTCGAGCGTAAGAAATTACTCGAGACCCACGGCAAGTTTCATCCGCGTCCCTGACAAGATACGAATCGATCGCCTCAATTTTTGATCGGGCGCAGGCAGCGGAGTGCTGTCTTTCCCACGACAATCAGATCTCCCGCTCGCAGGGTTGCCTGATGAATCGGCCTTCCCTCCAGATGGGTTCCATTGAGAGACCCAAGATCTGTCAATACGGCTTCCCCACGAATCACCTCTATTCGGCAGTGCCTGCGACTCGCAAGAGGATCATGAATCGACAAGTCATTGTCAGGTGTTCTTCCAATGGTGTATCCCGGCCCCGCAAGAATCGGCAGCTGCTGACAAGTTGAGAGTGCCTGCTCCCGCTCTAGTCCAATACTGAGAACCGCCTCGGTCTGACTCACCGATGCCGAATTTTCAACCACTGCTTGGAGAGTGAAGTGAAGCTCGTGATCACCGATGCGGAGAATTTCACCGCCACCAAGAGACCTTGAATTCGATGGAATATCATTGATGTGGATCATGTCGCCAGTGAGATCAAAAATTTCCCAGGCACTTCCGTTCCAGCGGAGTCCCGCGTGCCGCGGTAACACATCATCTCCTGTCAGCATCACGTCGGCTTGGGAACCAGAGCCAATGACGGCCTTCTCTCCATGAATCGGAAAGACGCTCCCCTTGAGGGGGCCCTGAATCGCTGTGAGTTGGCCCTGAAAGGGGCTGGAAGGAAGGTGATTTGAAATAGGTTCGTGATGGATCAATGCGCCTCCCGGGTCATTTGCACCGAATAAGAATACGATGCTTCCCGAATTCAGGCCTGCTGACATCCATCAGCCATCACAGGTCAACGGTCACAGGTCAAATCGTCAGGAGTCGGATCAGGACCCGGCTCCGGAAAAGGCGCTGCGGGAGGAGGACCAAAAGTATAGAGATAGTTGACCAGCTGAATGCCGTCGGCGAGGTCGATCATGCCATTGTCATTGACGTCGAGAGCCTTCTGGCAAGTCGGATCAGGGCACTCCGGGCATGCTCCCGTCATGAAGACAAGATTGTTGATGACATCCGAAAGATCCAGATAAAGGTCTCCATCGGCGTCTCCGCGAAGGAAGATATTCTGAACGGCAACTTCGATCACGGCATCGATCGTCAGCGGTGCCACCGACTGATTATCGATCACGAAGACATTGTCCACGGGTGGAAGCCCTGGAGATGTCGCAAATCCGATCGTCGTCTGAACAGATTCAAAAATATCCGGCTGAACATCGAAGTAGAAGCGGGCGAGTTCCAATTCGATTCCTGTCGCAGGAATCACCTGACCAGCATATGGCGGCAAGATATCGAGAAGCACCCCGAGTACTGCACTCCCCGCAGTGTCATTTGAGAATTCCTCGACAAATTCTGCGCCAACCGTTTCGGTAATCGTTCCTGTGATCTCGACATGGGAGAACTCCCAAACTGTCGGGTCATAGACCAATGAGATAGAGAAGCCTTGAAGATCTTCTGAGTTAAAGGCGTGAATACTGATCTCATGATCGGTTTCACCCAATGCCGCTTGTCCGGTCGAAGATTCTGCGATCAATACGTTTTGCTCGATCACGCTGAGGAAGCCATTTTGGACCTCCGTCGGAACAGCCGCTCCGTCGACCAAGACCGTACTCACGAGATTTGCAGGACCCACTTCTTCTTCCAAACTCAACAACTCTTGATTGGAGGGGATCAGCCACTGATCGGTATCAAAGAGAACAGAGACCAGATGGATCTCCTCGGTCGCAGGGAGTGAATGATCGAAAGGAGCCTGACCGTCAAGGATGACCAAGAGTGCCGCTTCTCCCTCGGAAGCGACCACAAAGCTGTCCTGAAACTCGATATTGACGGCATCCAGAATTCCGCTGGTTTCATCGAAGCCTTGCAGCTGAATCCTGTCGGAGTCGACCTGCAATGCGATCTGGAAACCACTGATGGGATCAGATGAAAGACCAAACACAGCGGCAGAGACATCGCTCTGACCGGGGTAAACGGTCACATCCTGAATCCTCAGGGATGCTGACTGGGCCTCGAGGACTGCGCTTCCCTGAAGTACAAGGAGCAGCGGCAGAGCCATCGTCAACCAGGTCCATATTCTGTTGATCATATGCAGGTTCCTTTTCTCTCGGGTCAAAGCGCCCGTCGGCGACTTTCCCAATCTGAAACTACTCCGATTATAGTGACGAACCTGACTAACAAAGACTTTTTGTTAGCATTAACGGGCATAACAGTTGCCCATTTTCGGATGACCCCCCTAAGGCTAAAAAACCATGATTCATGCAGGTTTGTGACGTCTTCGAATCCACTGCCTGAAACGGGACATGTCTTTGAGTCGGCAATGATTGCCGACTCATCTCGCGCACAAGAAAGGGAATCCTGCGGCTTTCAGTTTCTTCACGTCCACCCGCTTCTCCGATTTTGAAAATTCGCTCGGCGAACCAAGTGCGAGAAGGAACCTGATCCCAGGGAATGGGCAAAAGGCAGAGGGCGACATCGAAAGAAAAGGTGATAAGCGAAAAGGTGATGAATAAAATTGCTGGGAAGAAATCAGAAAAAGAAAAGGAAGGGCCCGGTCCAAAGATTTCCAAAGGAAATCCAGCGGACCAAAGCCCTCCCTGTCAGCGGTTCAGCCAGAGCTCCGAAAGGAAGCCGGAAAGGGGTAAAGGCGAAAAAAACTGTTACAGACGAGCCCGCCCGGTGTCTCGTAACAGCCGCCCAACAAACCCAACAACAGCCCGGATTCCGAAATCAGCCCTCCAGTGAACCGGTTTTTACTAAAGCAAAAGGTGGGAGGCCCCCGGTTCCGAGCTCAGCCCGCCTAGAATGGCCGGATGACCGGTGACGCTCCCTCGATCACGAGATCCCGTGAAAGGATCTGCTCCCAAGGACATAGCAAGGGGTGTTCCAATTTAAAAACAGGGAGGATCGGCGGAATGAGACCTTTAACGGACTTCCCCTGCCCTTCAGGGGGAGGCCAACGCCACAAAACAGGGCAATCCATTCTGCAACGATAGAAATCGCAGTGACTTGCAGAACTGCTTTGTTTTATCGCTGATGCTCAGATACGCCCATTACCTTCTCAGGTCTGGATCTGATATTTATCCATCAGTCGATAAAGGCGATTGCGATCTATGGAAAGTAATGTCGCAGCCCTGCTTTTGACCCCTCGCGACTCTTTGAGTGCCGCACGAATATGCTCTGCGACCAACTCGTCATAGGTCTGAAATCTCCCGGCACCAACCGGTGAAGTCAAACCTTGACCGAGAGCATGGGTCATCCGTTCATTCGCTTCGCGAAATCCGTTCATACTGCCATCGAGATCGACCGTTCCGTCAACGATTTCAGGGGGAAAGTCTTCGACGCGGATATAGGTCGGGTGCCCCCCTAAAGCAAAAGATCTCTCGATGCAATTGTGCAGCTCACGAACATTACCAGGCCAGTCATAGGCCGTCAGTGCGCGGCTCGCCTCTTCGGTCAATTCCCTTTCGGCACAGTTATATTCAGTCCTGATCTCAGTGAGAAAAGCCTGTGCCAAAGGAATCACATCCATTTTTCGTTCTCGCAGCGGTGGGATTTCGAGATTGACCACATTAATCCGATAGAAGAGATCTTCGCGAAATTTCCCCTCTTGAACCAGTTGCTGGATTGGCCTGTTGGTCGCCGTCACCACTCTGGCATGGACTGGTACCGGCTGATTCGAACCGACGGGAGTAACTTCCTTCTCCTGAAGAGCTCTCAGAAGTTTGACCTGCAGATCGAGATCCAGTTCCGTGATTTCATCGAGGAACAGAGTGCCCTTGCCGGCAGCCACAAAAACCCCATCCTGATCCGCCACGGATCCAGTGAAGGCACCCTTCTTGTGACCGAACAGCTGACTCTCCAATAAGGTTCGGCTCAGAGCCCCGCAGTTTACGGCAAGGTAGGGATAGTCTTTCTCTGTAACACGGACACCCTGACCCTGCAGATGAAACAGCCTTTTGCTGTGAATCTCGTGAGCGATGAGCTCTTTTCCTGTTCCTGGCTCACCCTGGATCAGAACGGGAGAAGGGATCTCGGCCAACTTGCCGATCATACGGGTGACCCGCTTCATCTTGTCGTCGCGGAAAATCAACCTTCGAGCACGAACTCCCCTGCGTTTCTGAGCATGGGACCAAACCTTGTCGATCGAGCACAAGAGGTTTTCCCAATCCGTCCCTTTCTCGACATAATCCCAAGCTCCAGCATCCAGAAGTCGTTTGTTCGTCTCTCGTTCTTCGTTACCCGTGTAGACGATGATCGGGAGATTTCCATACAGGGTCGAGATCTGACTCGTCAGCTCTTCACCATTCAAGCGTGGCATATTCAGATCTGTGATCACAATATCGATGTCTTCGATTCCAGCATCGAGAAGCGTAATCGCCTGAGTGGGATCCAACAGAGTGGTCACTTTATAATCGAGCGTCTCAAGGACCAGCTTTGTCGATTCCAGAGTTTCCTCATGGTCATCGATAATCAGTATGTGCTGAGGTGCGAAATTATTTGAAATCATGACGAGCCCTGCCCTCTTTTCTGAATCTCCCAACCGTTTTCACTCGGCTGCAGTTGGAAATACTGTTTCAAGGAATCGCTCAGAACTGGCGGGGGAACGATCGCTTCACTATCGAATTGCTCCACGATCACCTGATCGCTGGACACTCGAATGATCAGGCGAGATTTTTTCACCATCCGGGTCCTCAAGTGTTCGAGTGAATAGACAAGAGCGGGAAGAAGTTCGTCGACATTGGGCTCCCCGATGGGGAACTCCAATGAAATCTCAGAGTTAGAAAAACGACTCCGGTAGTGATCCAAAATTCGCTCGGAACTCCCTGAATCAAAGAGAGCGATCGTCTTGAGGACACCCTCCGCTCTCTGGAAGCCAAGGATTCCCAGCTCGCTCGCCTTCTCCGTTTTCTCGGTATCATTTCGCTCGATGGCCTTCTTCAATGCAAAATGAGCATTCTGGGCGACCGTCATGTGATTTCGGAGTTGATGAATCAGCTGTGGAACAATCTGGAACAACAGCCAATTTCTGAGGGCCAGCTCCTCCAGTGAATCACCGCGTAAACCTGTGGCTGGTTCGCCATTTTCTGAAAAATTACTCAATTCAGACCTCTCCCAGATCCTCAGTGCCCGATCAGTGGTCGAAAATTCAGGAGGAGAGCCGGTCTCATTGGGCAATCCTTCAAACAGAATCACTGATCCCCCCTGTGTCGGCACCAAATGTGCCCCTGGGGTGCCTATAGGGGGATTTTATCTGATCTTCCCCAGTAGACTGCTACAAAACGCCGCAGTCTAGAACACGGTTCCCCCTGAACCTGAAAATCAGGTCAGGACTCACGGATCTGTAGAAATGGGAAAAAGGGAGGCGGGGTGCCGTATTGACCACCCCACGGTTTCCCGGCCCCCCGCCAGGGATGGCGAAGGGATCGGAAGCAGGAAGCTTCCCTGAACGCAGAAAAACAGACAGCCGGCGTTATTCCTCTTCCAGCACACCAAAACAACGTAAATCCGGCTGTCTGAACTCAGATTCCTGCGTATTTCCGGGATTTCCCCGGGGCCCTTTTTTCAGGGCTCAAAGAAGAGTGACATCTTCAACAAAATTGCGCCAACCCGGAGCCGGCCCCTCGTCAGCCTCGCCGGGGGAAGATATCCTTCTGGCTTGCCTGAAGGGCCAAGAATGGCCCTATTCTGAAACAGCACGGGGGTCGTATGTGTGGATTTTTCGGGGTGATCGGCAGTGGTCAGCCAGCATGTCACGAAATCTATGAGGCGTTGGTCTGTCTTCAGCACCGAGGCCAAGACGCTGCTGGAATCGTGACTCACGATGAGAGATTCCATTTGAAAAAAGGGAATGGTTTGGTGCGGGATGTTTTTCGAATGAAAAACATGGAACGTCTCACCGGGACATCGGGAATCGGTCAGGTCAGATACCCGACCTTCGGAAGCTCCACCAATGAAGATGCCCAACCCTTCCTCGTCAATTATCCATATGGCATCGCCATGGCTCACAATGGAAATGTGACCAATGGTGATGAAGTCAAAGATTGGCTCTCAAAACAGAAACGAACGATTCTTCACTCCAGCTGTGATGTCGAACTGATCCTCTTCACTCTCGCAGTGGAACTTTCTGAAATCGGTGGCCTTGAGCCGGATCATGACTCTGTCTTCGCTGCCATAGAAAATGTCTTGAAGAGAGTCAAGGGTGCCTACTCTGTTTCGGCCATCATCTCCGGCCTCGGAATGGTGGCCTTCCGTGATCCCCACGGAATCCGCCCCCTCGTCATGGGCTATCGAGATAACCCCGATGGCAGTCGCTCCTGGGCATGCGCCTCTGAAAACATCCCTCTCGAAATCCAAGGCTATACTGGCATTGAAAATGTGAATGCGGGTGAAGCCGTCATTTTTGTTCCCGGTCAAGAACCGGTTCGCAGGCAGTTGACACAAAAACCTCATAACCCGTGCATCTTTGAACATGTTTATTTCGCCAGACCAGACAGCGTTCTCGATGATGTGAGTGTCTACGAGTCGCGTCGGCAGTTGGGCCGAAATCTCGGAGAACGCTGGAAAGAGCTGGGACTCACAGTGGATGTAGTGATTCCCGTTCCAGACAGTGCATGCACAGCCGCAAGTACGATGGCCGCCAGCATCGGTGTCGAATACCGGGAAGGCCTCGTCAAGAACCGCTACATTGGCAGAACCTTTATCATGCCTGGCCAAGGAGAAAGAGCTTCTGGAGTCCGCCGGAAGCTCAATGCGATCCGTAGCGAGTTCAAAGGAAAAGACGTTCTGCTTGTCGACGACAGCGTCGTGCGTGGAACCACTTCCCGACAGATTGTTGAGCTCGCCAGATCCGCTGGGGCACGCAAGGTTTACTTTGCATCCTGCTCCCCACCTGTCCAGTTCCCCTGTGTCTATGGAGTCGACATGTCAACGAGGGCCGAACTGATTGCTCGCGAAAAATCGGAACAGCAGATCGCTGAAGCCATCGGCTCCGATGCCATGATTTACCAAACTGTTTCAGGGTTACGTGAAGCCCTGCAAACTGCTGGATCAAATCTCCATTACTGTGCAGCATGTTTTGACGGAAAATATCCGACTCCGGATGTGACCGCTGAGACTCTTGCCGCAATCGAGGAATGTCGTCTGGGTGAACAAAAAAAGATATCTGAGTCTCATACTGCCGAGACGGCTAACTGAATTGAGTATCGCCAAAAACTGGCAGGTGAAATCTTTCCCCTGATCGGTATGATCAAGGGTTCTTAGGGCTCGCCACTTCAGGGAAATGATTCGGCTTTCATTCGAAAACCCTGAAATCGGCGATGGCGTTTATTTTGAGACGGGATCTCACTGGAGGCTGAATGCTAACTTCCGCAGGGCTGGCTCTGACTCCGACCTTTTTTTGTGCGATGGTCGGAATGCTGGTCCTGACGGCTCTCGAACAGAATCCTGATCTGGCACGAAACCGTAAAACTCGATCGATTCTTCTCTTTATTCTCGGGGCGAGCTTCGCAATCCTGTGTCTCTTGCTGCTGAGACTGAGACCCATGCTTCCTGTCATGCTGATATTGTCACTTGGCGCATTGCTCTTTCAGATTCCCGCATACCTTCGTCTGCGATACCCGGATCAATATCGCAAGGACGATCGCAGCCCATGGCTGTGGCGCTGGAGAAGCAGAATCCCTCGCAGAAGCCCCACAAGTTACCTCCGAAGTCTCGATCGGGTCCATCGGTCGCTAGAGAACCGTCCACTGGATGCCATTCTCCACTTAAAGGCGATGGAGCTGGCTCTGCGCTGCAACGAGAACAACCGCGCCCTGTATCACTGTCATGTTCTCGACGAAGTACTCTCTCCTGGGACCGCTCACGAACATACTCTTCGCTGTCAGATCTACCTTCTGAGTCATCGACAACGAAGGTACGAGGATGCAGAAGGTGTTCTGCAAAGGCTGGAATCTCTCTATCCGGTGGATTATCCCCACGATCTTCCACCACTGCGGGAAGAATCTTCGACATCTTCAGGAGATAGCGACAGCAGTCCTCTTTAGTCTTCGACGAAGAGCCGTGGGTCTCATGAAATCTATAGAGAAACGCTCAGTTAACCGGTTCATTGACCGGATGCTGAACCTGGCCCTCCAGAAGGAACGCAGCGACCTGCTGTGCTGATTGCAATCCCACATTGTCCTGAGCCTCTACAGTCGATGCTCCGAGATGGGGCGTGCAAATAATCGACGCATGATGACGCAGAGGGTCATCTTCTGAAGGTGGTTCCTCGACAAACACGTCAAGACCTGCAGCAGCAACCTGTCCCGAGTTGACGGCCCGGAGGAGGGCTTCTGAATCGATCACAGGGCCACGACTGACATTGACAATACGGACTCCCTCTTTGCATTGCCCGAGGAAGTCATCGTTCACCATTCCCCGAGTGTGATCATTCAGAGGTGGGTGAAGCGAGATAAAGTCCGCATTGGGAAGGGCATCTTCGAGAGAAGAGAGGGTGGCTCCATTGGCTTCACAGACGGCCGCCTCTACAAAGGGGTCACAGCCGAGAACGTTCATTCCCAAGCCCTGAGCTTTGCGACAAACTCTCTGACCAATCTTGCCCATTCCGACGACGACGAGGGTCTTTCCCTCTAACTCAACGCCGACAAGTGTCTTGCGATCCCAGCCACCCTGACTCATGCCCAGATGACCTTGGCCCACATTTCTCGCAACTGCAAACATGAGAGCAAGAGCATGCTCAGCAGCAGCATTCGAGTTGGCCGCTGGGGTGTTCATGACCAGAACTCCCTTGGCTGCAGCAGCGTCGCAATCGATGTTGTCGACTCCAGCACCCGCACGGCAGATACAACGTAAATGAGGTGCTTGTTCAAGCAGATCAGCAGTGATCTGTGTTCCCGAGCGAAGAATCCAACCCGAGATGGAAGCAAGGCTCTCTTCGACCTTGTCTGCCCCGACGATGACGTCGAGTCCTGCATTTCGTAAAATCTCTTCGGTGGCCGGAGGTAACGGATCAGAAATCAGAACGGGACCATTTGTAGCTGACATGGAGTTTCCTTTTCGCAGGAGATTCAGATAGAGATCAATCCTTGAAACGACCGACACAGAGACAAGCGTCATGGCCTCCAAAGCCAAAGGAATTGGAGAGGGCCACTTCGATCTGTGCTTCTCGCGGTTCATTCGCAACCGTATCCAACGGGCACTCCGGGTCCGGATCAATCTGATTGATCGTCGCAGGGACAACACCTTCACGGATACCAAGAGCGGTCGCAGCAAGTTCTACGGCTCCGGATGCTCCCAGAAGATGTCCGACCTGAGATTTCGTCGAACTCATCATGACGGATTCAGCGGTCGCCCCCAGTAACTGACTGGCTGCAGACTGCTCCATGACATCATTGAGTGGGGTCGAAGTTCCGTGGGCATTGATGTAATTCACTTCTGATGAATCTCGACGGGCATCCACGATCGCCAGACGCATCGCTTCTCGAGCCATCTTTGCCTCGGGATCAGGTGCTGTAATGTGAAATGCATCGTCTGTTGACCCAAACCCAAGAACTTCGCAATAAATACGGGCACCCCGCTTTTTAGCATGCTCGAGTTCTTCAAAGACAAACATCGCACCACCCTCCCCCATGACAAAACCGTCACGGCTTGCCTGGAAGGGTCTCATGGCAGTTTCATATTCATCATTGCGCGTCGACATCGCTTTGAGGGCACAGAAGCCCGCGATGCTCAGCGGAGTGATCGCGGCCTCACTTCCTCCGACGAGGATGGCATCACAACGATCGGCACGAATCGTATCGAGAGCGACCCCCAGCGCATGCTGGCTGGAAGCACAGGCGGACACGGTCGAGTAGTTGACCCCTTTGAAGCCGTGAGCAATGGCGATTTGGCCTGCTGCGGCATTCGTGATCATCTTCGGGATAAAGAAGGGGGAAACACGATCTGGGCCACGGTCTCGAAGAAGGGAGTGTTGATCTTCCATCTCCTGAATGCCGCCAATTCCTGACCCGGTGATGACACCGTAACGATCAGGACTTCCAGAAGGATCCAGTCCGCTGTCTTCCAAAGCTTCGCCCGAAGAATAAAGGGCAAACTGTGCAAAGCGGTCTAGAAGGCGTGCAGTTTTACGGTCGATCCGCGTTGAAGGGTCAAAGTCTTTGACCTCCATCGCAAAACGGGTGCGGTAATCTGAGGGATCGAAATGGGTAATAGGACCCACTCCGTTTCGTCCCTCCAGAATTCCGTTCCAGAAGGTGGCGAGGTCGTTCCCGATAGGAGCGACCACGCCAATTCCGGTTATGACAACTCTTCTCCTGCTCATCTGGATTTACCTCCGATGGCGCAGACTAAGCCTTAGTGGAGTTAGCCTCGATGTAAGAGATCGCATCTCCAACAGTCTTAAGGCCCTCAGCATCCTCATCGGGAATCTTCATGTCGAACTTGTCTTCGAGTTTCATGACCAGCTCGACGATGTCGAGGCTGTCTGCTCCAAGATCTGTTTGAAGAACCGCTTCGTCCTTGACCTTCTCACGATCGAGTCCGAGTTCTTCAGCGATGATGTCCTTGACCTGATCTCCGACGCTCATCGTTATCCTCCTTCTCAGTTTTCGCCAAGTAGCGAAAAAAGCCTATGGTTTCAAGTTTTGTCGCTCTTCGGTCGCAGATCTTTGATCCCGCCGACTCCGGCAATCTCCGCCAGGAAAGTGCCATGGATAGATTCTAGGGAAACCCGGGAATTCGTCCAGTCAGAATTGTCTTAACAGGCCAAACCGCCATCGACGCGAAGAACCTCTCCGGTGATATATGAGGCCTGATCACTGGCCAGGAACATGACGGAAGCCGCCACCTCATCAGGAGTTCCGGATCTTCTTGCCGGAATTCGGCCCTCGATCGCTTCTTTGGCTTTTTCAGAAATTTCTGCAGACATATCTGTCGAGATCATGCCTGGAGCGACCGCATTGACGGTGATATTCCTGCTGGCGACCTCCTGAGCGAGAGATTTGACAAATCCGATCACTCCCGCCTTACTCGCTGCGTAGTTTCCCTGTCCGGGATTTCCAGTCAGTCCAATAACGCTCGTCATCGCAATAATTCGTCCGGATCGGCTCTTGATCATCGGTCGAATCACTTCCCTGGCACAGAGGAAGGTTCCCCGAAGATTCGTCGACAGGACGTCATCCCAATCCTCATCTTTTGTTGCCATCACCAATTTGTCACGGGTGATGCCCGCATTGGCGACGAGGACATCAATCCCACCCAGAATCTCCTGAGCTGCTGGAAAGAACTCACTCACACTTTTGGAGTCTGCGATATCAAGAGCGAGTCCATGAACATCGCCATCTATCTCAGACGCAACTGCAGAGGCCTTTTCAGCACTCCTGCCCGAGAGAACCACTTTCGCTCCCGCACCGGCGAATGCACAGGCCACGGCTTTTCCGATTCCACGGGTTCCGCCGGTAACAATCACGGATTTATTACTGAAGTCGAGCTTCATGACACGGTTCCTTCCAACAACTCCTCGATGGATTCTTTTCCCAACACCGACCGGGTTGGAATACTGCGGTCAATCTGGCGAACCAATCCGGCAACAACTTTGCCTGGACCAGGCTCCAGAACTTCTTCGACTCCGTCACCAAGGATGGTGCTCAAAATCGGCTCCCAAAGAACCGAGGATTCAACCTGCTGAATCAATCCCTTGCGGATTTCTTCAGGATCAGAAACCCGTCCTCCGCTGACATTCGCATAAAAAGGAACTTGAGGCTCACTGATTTGCAGACCGGCAAGGATCGGTTTCAACTTTTCAGTCGCAGAAGCCATGAGCGGAGAGTGGTATGCGCCAGCAACTTCCAATGGAATCACTCGGCGGGCGCCTTTTTCCTTCGCTTTCTCTCCTGCCAGCTCAACGGCAGCGCGCTCACCGCTGATCACGATCTGGGTCGCAGCGTTGACATTGGCAACAGCGACAATTCCTGCTTCAGCAGCCTCTGCGACAGCTTCACGAACTGTGGTCAGATCAAGGCCGAGAATCGAAGCCATCGTGCCTTCGGTTTTCTCACAGGCTTCCTGCATGGCACGTCCACGAGCGATGACGACATCGAGAGCGTCCTCGAATTGGAGCGCACCGCAATAGACGAGCGCGCTGTACTCTCCAAGCGAGAGCCCTGCCGTTGCCCTCGATTCCAGATGGGCAGCTCCTCCGGAATTCTCGATGACTTTCACTGCCGCCAGCGAAGCGACAAAAATAGCCGGCTGACAGACATCCGTTGCATTCAACGCTTCCTGAGGGCCATTGGAGCATAGCTCCATCAGGTCCCTCCCCATACGCTCGTTCGCCATCTCGAAGAGTTGACGAGCGACCGGCTCACTCTCGAACAGATCCTTGGCCATACCGATGAATTGACTTCCCTGACCGGGGAAGAGCACAGCACGAACTGAATCTGGATGGGAATTAGGGGACATGGTTCCTCACGATCCAATGGAGAGAATCAAATATGGAATCAGGTCTGCTGTTCAGAGCTTCGTTGAATTGAATCAACGTTCTCGTTGACAGTAGCCACTGCGCGAACCAGATCTTCTTCAAATCGGGATTCGATCATTTTGCCGGTCCAGCTGATCGCATTGCAGATCGCTTTTTCATCACTCTTGCCATGACCGATAGTACAGATCCCCTTGGGACCCAATAGAGGAGCTCCCCCATACTCGGCGTAGTCAAAGCGACTGGCGATGCTTTTCAGGCCGGCCCCAATCATCTCCTTGAAAGGTCCCAAATCGAGACCTCCAACTGATTCACGGGAAAGCTCGCGGGCAATAGTTGAGAAGATGAACTCAGAGAGACCCTCTGAAGATTTGAGGACGACATTCCCAGTGAAACCGTCGCAGACGATGACATCGACAGCGGTGTTGAAAAGATCATTACCCTCTACGTTGCCATGAAAATTCAGCCCACTCGCCGACAAGAGAGCAAAGGTCTCCTTGGCCAGGGTATGTCCTTTATCCTCTTCTGAACCGACATTCAACAAACCGATTCTTGGCGATTCGATGCCGTAGACGGAAGTCAGAAAAGTGGCCGACATCGCGGCATTATGGAGAAGGTGAAGAGGTCTGCTCTCCACATTCGCACCGCCGTCACAAAGAATGATGGGCATTTCGCCGCGCGGCATTGGCAAGGCGATAGCAGGTCTGCGAACACCATCTACCATTCTCAAATGGACAGAGCATGCGGCAACAAAGGCACCGGTATTTCCTGCGGAGAAGATCCCCTCTACAGAACGCTCTTTTTGCATCTTGACGATGGCCGCAAGAGAGGATTCAGGTTTGTTTCGCAATGCTTCCACTGGGGACTCATCCATCGAGACCCACTCGGGAGCATGCATGAAACGAATACGATCATTGAGTCCACCACACTCATCGATGATTGGCATCGCTTGGTCTTCTGGACCAACGAGAATGATTTCAAGATCGGGATTTTTTTCTACTGCACGAAACGCACCCTGAATGGGTACAGAAGGGACGCTATCGCCGCCCATGGCGTCGACTGCAATAAGAGGCATGTCACTCCAACCCGAGAGTCTTTAGAACTCTTCGACCGCCAACAGCGCTCTTCCCCGATAAGTGCCGCAGACATCGCAAATGCTGTGCGGAAGGGTGAGGGAATTACACCGGGTACATTTGGTATGAAGAATCGGCCTGACGGCATCGTGGGCCCGACGCTTACGCTTGCGGGCCTGATTGGTTTTACGCTGTGGGACTGCCATCGGTCTCGCTCCATCGTCTCTGGTGCACATGCACCCTGGTTTTCATGACTGCGGTCAACGGGGGACTCGAACGGGGAAACCCCGGCCTATCCTCACCCGGACAAGCTTGGATGTTATGATTGCCTCGTAATTTGGTCAAGGAGATCCTGCAAGGTCAGGCGTCATTTTCGGAGAAGGACTGAACCAGCTCTGAAGACATGGCCGCCAGAGCCTCATCGAGCTTATCTACGTCCTTACCGCCCGCCTGAGCCATTTCAGGGCGTCCGCCGCCCCCGCCTCCAAGCAATCCAGCCCCCATTTTGGCGATTTTTCCGCAATGAGCCTGCCCTTTGGGGACTTCTTCTGAGGTTCCACAGAGAAAACGAACTCCATCTTCGCCGGTGGATGCGAGCACAAATCCCCGCTTTCCTTTGCGTCTCCTGAGAGCATCAGCCACGACCAGAAGCTGATCCTGAGGTGCATCGTTCCAATGTGCGACCACGACTTCACCGGATCCTGCCGGGATCCGTTGCCCATGGCCCCCATCCAGATCCGCCAAGAGATCACGGGTAGAAGCGGCAGCTCCCTTCCCATCCCTGAGTTGACGGTTCTCCTTCAGAATAGATGTCAGTCGACCACTCAGTTCCTCTCTGGAACTTTTCACGAGCAAGGAAAGATCCTGAATCAGATCTTCATTTTCCCGTATTCGGCGGGCCCCCTCAACTCCAGTCAGTGCTTCGACACGACGAACCCCCGAAGACACACTGCCCTCTGCGGTGATCAGCATCGGACCGATTTCCCCGGTATGTCGACAATGGATCCCCCCGCAAAGCTCGATCGAGAAATCTCCGATCTCGACCATGCGGACACGGTCTCCATACTTTTCCCCGAACAACGCCATCGCTCCACGATCACGAGCTTCGTCGATGGGAATATCTTCGTGAATGGCAACTTCTTGGTCGAGAAGGATCCAATCCTGGACACGCCCCTCGACTTCTTTCAGCTGTTCCGGTGAGACTTTTTCATAATGGCTGATGTCAAATCGCAATCGCTCGGGAGAGACCAAAGAACCTTTTTGCTGTACGTGATCGCCGACGATCTGGCGCAAAGCAGCATGCAAAAGGTGAGTCGCCGTATGGTTTCGCTGAATATGCTGACGTCGGGTCATATCGACCTGAGCATGCACTTCGGATCCCGGTTCCAAAGAAACTCCATCAACCTGTGAAAGATCGACCGTGTGGAAGAATGTTCCATTTCCATCTTTTTGGCAGTGAGTCACCGGCAACTGTAAACCACCGACTTGCAGAGATCCCAGATCTGCAACCTGGCCCCCTGATTCTGCATAGAAGGGCGTGCGATCAAGAATCACGATCCCCTGGTCACCATCCGCTTCAAACGAAAGAAGCTGAGCCTCCCCTGCTCCCTCAGTGTATCCAATAAACTCAGTCTGGCCCCAATCTCCACTGGGCCCAGCTCGATCCCCGCTCTCCACGGCAACACCAATCTTGTTGCCCACTCTGCTGCGAGTACGCTGCTCTTCCATCAACTTTTCAAAGCCCGGCCGATCGACTTCCACCTCCACCTCACGAGCCATTTGCTCAGTGAGATCGATGGGGAATCCACATGAATCATGGAGGAAGAAAGCGGCATTGGCGGGAAACTGCATGCTTTCCGAACTTCCCAATTGGGCCACCTCTTCATCGAAGCGGGTCATACCTGTTTTCAAGGTTCTCAGGAATTGTTCTTCTTCTTTGAAGATCAGCTTGGTGATCAGCTCTTGGCGATCGATCAATTCGGGGAACGCTTCGCCCATCTCCTGAGTCAACAATGGAACTAACTCATGGAGGAATGGCTTTTCCATTCCCAGCTTGTAGCCGTAGCGACTCGCCCTCCGCAAAATTCGACGAAGTACGTATCCGCGCTCTTCATTCGAAGGGAATGCTCCATCAGCGATGGCAAAAGACAGGCTGCGGATATGATCCGAGATCACCCGATGCGGAATCCCCTCGGAACCTTTCTGTGGTGCCACCTTGGTGATTTCGCCAATCCCGTTGATCAGCGTCGCCATCAAATCGGTTTCGTAAACATCATCCTTGTCCTGAAGGATCATGGTGATGCGTTCGAGTCCCATTCCCGTATCGATACTCGGCTTCGGCAGAATGATCCGGTCACCAGGGCCACGCTGTTCAAACTGCATGAAGACCAGGTTCCAGATCTCCATCCAGCGATCGCAGTCACAAACTCCAAGAGCGCAGTCAGATCCACAAGAGCGTTCTTCTCCCCGATCGACATGCAACTCAGAACAGGGGCCACAAGGACCGGTATCGCCCATCGACCAGAAGTTGTCCTTGACGCCCAAACTGACGATGCGGTCGTTGGCAACTCCTACGTGATCTCGCCAAATCTCTCGCGCTTCATCATCTTCCTCAAAAACCGAGATCCACAGACGATCGGCCTCAATCCCGAATCGCTCGGTGATCAACTCCCAGGCCCATGAGCAGGCTTCCTTCTTGAAGTAGTCACCAAAGGAGAAATTCCCCAGCATTTCAAAGAAGGTCAAATGACGTGCGGTGTATCCCACATTTTCCAGATCGTTGTGCTTCCCCCCAGCGCGAATGCATTTTTGGGAAGAACAGGCTCGTGGAATGTCGCGGAGTTCTTGGCCCGTAAAGACTCCCTTGAACTGATTCATTCCTGCATTGGTAAAGAGCAGGGTGGGGTCTTCATGGGGAACGACAGGGCTGGAGTCCACCCGTTCATGACCCAGGGATTCGAAGTAATCCAGAAATAGACTGCGGATNTCTTTCACACGCATTTTCAGTGCACTCCCCGGGAACCCCAAATCAGTGGAGTCTCCCTGTTTCGGTTCTGGATCGCTTCTGTTGAAACCATCGTCCGNCTGCCACTGGATTCTTCAAGGGAATCCTGCCGGCCGACTTCAGATGATTTGTGGAATCTCCACAGGATCGAGTTCCAGCATTCCACGGTATGTCTCAAACCGATCTTGGAGATCACTGGCATTGATTTGCTCCAAGCCCTGAACTCCGAAACCCTCACAGCAGAAGGAAGCAGTGACGGTGCCCCAGGCGACGGCCACCTTGAGACCGGCAAGATCCGTGCGATCGCTCTTCATGAGACAACCCATCAATCCCCCGGCGAATGAATCGCCAGCACCGGTGGGATCCACCACACCGGCAAGAGGAAGCGCTGGCAGAGCCACTTCGCCTTCTTCATGCGAGATGAGGGCTCCATGCTGACCACGCTTGATGATCACGTAACGGGGACCCATTTCGCGAATCTTGCGTCCTGCGAGAATGACATTCTTCTCACCTGAAAGTTGCTGCGATTCCTCATCATTGAGAACGAGAGCGTCGACTCTGGAAATCAACTTTTCGAGATCCGGGCGCGCAATGTCGATCCACAAGTCCATCGTGTCGACGACAGTAAACGGATTGGAGGAGACCTGATCGAGGACACTCGCCTGCGTCAGTGGGGCTCCATTTCCAAGAAAAAGAAATCCGGTATCACGATAGGCAGCAGGAAGATTCGGTTTGAAATTTTCAAAGACATTCAGGTCGACGCTCAGGGTTTCGCGCTGATCCATGTCATCGAAGTACTTCCCTGACCAGCGGAAGGTTTCTCCGCCCTTGACCACTTCCAGTCCATCGAGGCAGACGCCACGGGTCGAAAGCAACTGACGATGGCTGTCTGGGAAATCTTCCCCCACAACTCCCACCAGCTGAACTCCACCAAAGTAGGACGCAGCCATCGAAAAATGAACTGCGGATCCACCGAGAGCATTCTCCAGTGATCCATCCGGGGTCTCTATACTGTCAAAAGCAACACTGCCAACGACGACAAGCGACATGAAAGGCCTCCTCAGGATCCAGGATCCTGCTTCCGATCAGGAATCTTCTTCTTCCGCCTCGTCTTCAGAAAGGCGGTCGGAAACCTCCTTGACGCGCAACTCTGCACGCTTCAGTCGGTCGCCNCANATTTTNAGGAGNTCAGCTGCCCGNTCCACATCNTCTGCCAAGGCATCNACATCCACCTCTCGNGAATCTTCAATCCGATCNAGAATGGNNTCGATTTCTTCNGTGGCTTCCCGGTAACCGGGTTCCTTTTTCNTGGCAGCCATGGTCNGGCACACTCCTTNGANNATNAACGANCCCAGCNNNNTGGGNTCNCNGATTTGGACAANCGACNAGTCTANCGTTCCNGNTCCTCAGGGAACAGGCCCACTGCTCCAAAGTTGGCGACTTTCCCGACCACTTTGACGATTCCCACTCACTCCACCCGGGCTTCGAGAGATCCGTCGCTGAGGCGAATCTGGACTTTGTCGCCACTCTCGACTTCTCCCGTCCCACGAACCGTTTTTCCGTGCTCATTTTTGATCCAAGCAAAGCCCCGCCCCAAGATCTGCTGAGGATCTGCAGATCGATTCCTGCGGGTACGAATCTCCAGCTTTTCCCGCTCCCGATCCAATCCTCGATCAGAAAGCAAAAGGATCCGCAGGCGCTGATCTTTCAGCGCGGTTTTTTGGGCTATCAGTTGGTGGTTCGCCGCTGACAAAAGTCGGCGGGCAAGATTCTCCTGACGAGTCTTCTCAAGTTGAGTGCGTGCTGAGGTTGCCGATTGCACCCATTTCCCCCGGGAACGAAGCGCTTCTTTTTCCTGGTGAATTGCTCGTCTCCATCGACGCGTGCTTCCCTCTAGCTGAGAGGAATACTTTTCATTTGCCACGGCGAGAGATCGGTCGGCCCGCATCAGCAAACGCTGACGCCCCATCTGAAGACGATCCTCCTCAGCGGAGATCATGCTCTGGACACGGTCACAAATCGCCGAAGCGCTCTCGGTCACCGAATCCCAAGATTCCTGGACTCGTGATACGAGGTACTGGCCGACGGCGGTGGGAGTCTTCTCAGAGTGCGCCAATTCATCGAGCACCGACCGATCAGCATGGTGACCGATCCCACAGATCACCTTGACCGGATGCATGGCGACGGCCCGTGCGAGTTCGAGAGTGTCAAAAGCCATCAGGTCAGTCTTTGAACCTCCACCCCGAATCAAAACCAGAGAATCGAAATCTTCGGCGTGATCTGAAAAATACTGGAGCGCTCTGAGCAGATCTCTCTCTGCGCCTTCACCCTGAACTCTTGCACCAAACAAACTCACCTCGAATGCGAAACCGGAAATCTTGAGTTCGTCATGAAAATCTTTCCATGCGTCACTCCCAGGACTGGTGATGACCCCCACTCTCAGCGGCACGCGAGGCATGGCCCGATCCAGGTTTTGCCGGTCGATTCCCAGACGTCGAATCTCAGCGAGAATCTCCTCGCGTCTTCGTGCCAGCTCTCCAAGGGTAAATTCTGGATCAATCTTTTCGACGACCACCTGAAATTGCCCTCGTGCCACATAAAGATCGAGGCGCACCTTGACTCGAATTTTCAGACCGTCCTCAAGAGGAGTCCCGTTCTCCTGCAGTTTCTGGAAGGAGGAGTCCTGTCGGAAATTCCACATCACCGCCGAGATTTCAGCGAGGGGCCGATCCGCCCCCTCCTCCTTCTCGACAAGACGGAAGTAGAGGTGAGAAGCTGAACTCCCCCTCCCCAGACTGCGATCTGCCCCCATGATTTCACCCTGAAGCCACAGAGTGTTGGGGAGGCCTTGAAGGATCGCAGCACGGACCTCTTCGTTCAGACGTGAAACAGACCAGTCCCCTGAAGATTCTGATTCACGACTTGGCGCAGATCCCTCTCGCACCGTTTCCGATTCACGAACCAGGCCGGCAATCCCGTCGATCTCGCCGTTGAGTAACTTCTCGACCTCTGGGGCAGCGTCGAATCCAAGGGGAATCAGTCGAGTTCCCGCTTCACCCGCACTGGTCATCGGGATAGACCAAAATTTCTCTTCCCGATGCCACTGGCGACCGGTGATCAATTTCACCTCAGCGAGCAACATCGGATCGTACGGAAAGCGAACCCGAATTCGGCCTTTTTCTGCCCACCATTCCAGAATCTTCATCGTCGATCTCTCCTCGCTGGCTGGACCATGCCCGCTCACCCGGCTAACATCCTTCTTCGAGTTTGCGATCTGTTGATCGCGACCTCAAGGCCCGGGGAAAAAACCCGGGAGTTCAGGTCATTTCCGCTGCGGCGTCCTATGCCTGAATTATTGTGCCTCTGCCATCATTGAAGGGTTCATGGAAAGAATGTCCAACCAAGAAAATACCCCTGACAGTGGTCAAAAAGAGGCTCTGCGTATGATTCGCAGAGCCCTCGTCACCGTCAGTGACAAATCAGGTGTCGTCGATTTTTGCCAACAGCTGGTCGGTCTCGGAATTGAAATCCTGTCGACCGGAGGTACGGCAAAAACTCTGCGCGATGCGGGGGTTCCTGTCCGCCCCGTCGAAGATGTCACCGGATTTCCAGAAATGATGGACGGTCGCATCAAAACTCTTCACCCAAGAATCCATGGTGGCCTGTTAGCCCGTCGGGCAGTTCCGGGTGACCTCGAATCTTGTGACGAATATGGGATTCCGCCCATCGACCTGCTGGTAGTGAATCTGTACCCCTTCGAAAGAACCGCCGCTTCGGGAGCCTCTTTCGCTGACACCATCGAACAAATCGATATCGGAGGCCCCGCAATGGTCCGGGCCGCAGCGAAGAACCATCCGGATGTCGCCGTCGTTGTCGATCCCGGCAGCTACCCGGCTTTGGTCCATGAGCTTCAGGAAAATGAAGGTCAACTGGGTGCCGGTACTCGTAATCGGCTGGCCCTCGAAGCATTCCGCCGAACGGCAGCCTATGACGCTTCCATTTCCAACTGGCTCGGACAGCAGCTGGAAGGCCCTTTCCCTGCGACCGTCACCGAGCAGTGGTATCAGGTTGGGGAGTTACGCTATGGCGAAAATCCTCATCAGGAGGCGGCGTGGTACCAACGCAATGATGGAGACAGCTTCTCCATCGCAGAGGCCACCTGTCATGGTGGCAAGGCTCTTTCCTACAACAACATCCTCGATGCTGCCGCAGCCATTGATTGCTGCCGAGGCCTCCAGGGAACCGCAGCAGTCATCGTCAAGCATTGCCTGCCCTGCGGGGCAGCAGAAGCGGAAACCCTGGATGAGGCGTTCACAGCAGCCCTTGCTGGTGATCCTGTCAGCGCCTTCGGAGGAATCCTTGCTCTATCCGAGCCTCTGACCATCGACCTCGCCCGTCGAATCAGTACTCCAGATCATTTCTTTGAAGTGATTCACGCTCCCGCCTACGAAGAGGGCAGCATTGAAGCCCTGCAGAGCGGAGCCAAGTGGGGGAAATCCTGTCGAATTCTTGAAGGTGGCTTCTTTGCCGAAGAGGGAGCGATCCCCATCGAAGCCCGGGCTGTCCCGGGAGCAATGCTCCTTCAAACTCGTGATATTGCCACCCGGACAAGAGATGACTATGAAGTGGTCACAGAACGCCCCCCCACTGATGAAGAGTGGCGCGATCTACTCTTCGGCTGGAGAGTTCTGCCCCATGTCCGCTCTAATGGCATTCTCCTCGCTCAATCCGAGTCTGTGGTCGGTGTCGGGGCAGGACAGCCAAGCAGAGTCGATGCGGTCCATATCGCCTGCCGCAAAGCTGGCGATCAAGCACAGGGATCCTCGCTCTCCTCAGATGCGTTCTTCCCTTTCCCGGATGGTGTCGAAGCCGCCATCGAAGCCGGCGTTACTGCGGTGATCCAGCCGGGGGGATCTCGCAGAGATGGCGAGGTCATCGCTGCGGCAAACAAAGCCGGAATCGCGATGGTATTCACAGGTGAGAGACACTTCCGTCACTAGGAGTCGAATGAAATCTTTCATTGCATTTCTAAAAGCGGTCCGGTTCTTGTGGATCTCTTTCTACTGGATCAGCCTGATTGTGCTTTTGGGCTTTTATGAGTGGGTGAGCACTCACCTGATCAGCACTGAGAACTTCTTCCGCATCATCGGAGTATTGATGATCGGAGGGTTGTTGATAGAGCACTATCTGGGAGTCGTGACCCGCAAGCGTCAGAGCATCATGGCTCGCTCCCTGATCCAACTTCAGCCAGGGCTTCGTCATGATGGAGCTGTCAGCATCCTCATCGATGCACTCGAGAATTCTGAACCAGCAACTGCCCAGACGATCCATAAAGAATTGGTTCGCCTGACCGGTCAAGATTTCGGTCTTCAGCCTACTGCGTGGAGAGCCTGGCTCCGTAAACAGGAGCAAAAGGTTCAGGGGTCCCAGATTCTTGCTCGTCAACTGGCTGAAAACGATCGTGATCCGGCGGAAGAGGGAGATCCTGCATGAGTGGTTTTGAATCTCCTCCTGATCCTCTGAATCCAGAAGAAGTTCAAAATCCTGAGGGAAACACTTCCTCCGAGGACCATGACAGCCCGATCTCCCACCCAAAAAACAGCCCCATCAAAAAAATCGTACTCGAAGTCATTCTGGTGATCGGCATCGCTTTCCCGCTGGCGTTGGTCCTGCATACCTTTGTCACTCAGGTCTATGCCATCAGCGGGCACTCTATGGAACCGACCCTATTCGATGGAGAGCGGGTCATGGTCGACAAGGTCAGCCCTGCCCTCACAGATATTTCCCGGGGAGACTTGATCATCTTTTCTTCCCCAGAGGACGAATCCAAAAACCTGATCAAACGCGTGATCGGAATCGCTGGAGACAAAATTGAACTGATCGGTGAAATGGTATACCTCAATAACAAACCTCTTCGTGAGGGTTACACTCGGCGGACTATCTTCCCGCAGAAACCGGGAGAGTCGACGACCGTTGAGGAAGGATTCATGTTCGTCCTTGGTGATAACCGTCCCCAGAGCCGCGACAGTCGTGACTTCGGTACCGTCTCCATCGAGCATGTGAGAGGCAAAGTTCTCTTGCGACTATGGCCGCTGGATGCGCTGACCGTATTCTAGAGAGTGCACCTCGCAGACGATCCTCGTTCTCAACCCCAATGCAAAGCAGGGTTACAAAAAAAGGTCCGCCCCATTCAGGGACGGACCTTTTTTTATCAGCCGGTGACTTCTGCGATCTAAAAGTCCCAGTGAGTCTGAGCGTAAAAGAAAGACGTCGAATCAATCGCTCCAGTCAGGGAGCTGAACTTTGCAGCTCCCATCTCCACGTCCAAATCACCGAAACGATGACGAGCGACCAGATTGATTTCCTCACCCCAGTCCTGCCCTTGGTCTGCCCGGAGTTCGTGGTAGATGAACTCCAATTCAGTCTCACCCAGAAGGGTCTGGAATCCCAGGTACGTATCCTTGACGTTACTGGTGCCGATGATGTCCGTGATTCCATGAGTACCGTGGGGAGTGCCGAAGGGAGAGCGGAACTCTTCCACTCGGCTCGCCCCTGCAGAGGTTCCGGTTGCCCGAATGTGTCCAAACACGAGCATGAGGTCCCACAGACGATCCATGGCTGGTAAGTCGTAAGTACCCTCTACGGCATAGTAGAGAGAATCGAGAAGCAGAATCGAATCGAGATCCGCATCGTAACGCTTACCTTCCTGAAGGGCGTACTCGAAGGAGAGCGTCACATCCTCGATCAGTCCCTCTCTCAGCGAGAAGGTAAATCCATACATGTCCTCTTCTGAGCTTCCTGGATCACTGTTCCCATTGGCCGCAGCAAGATCCGCATTCGACTGATCCGCCCTGTACTTCCACAAGAACAAACTGGCCTCGATAAAGGGGAGCTCATTCAGCCCGAGATGAATTCCCGAGGAGTGCTCGCCTTCATTGTTGGCATCTGTGAAATCACGGCTAAAGGTCAGGTGGTGGAAGTTGAAATCGATGGCGCCGTCGAGAAGGTCGCTATGAAGATGCATTCCGCCACTGGTGGCAGGACCCAGATTGCTCCAGTCATCCGAATGAATGATGCGGCCTCGATCATAGGTCGGCAGCTCTGAACGACCAAACTGCAGATCCCAGCCCTCCATGAAATCCAGGTGGGGACTGATCTTGCTGACATCGTCGATGCGGAAATCAAGAATGTGAACGACCGGCTCATCAGAGATCTCTGATTCATCCGTACCATCGATAAAGAAACGTGAATCCCGAAACGTCACCCGCATCTCGAGCAGGTCATCCAGCTGGGTTTCAAAGTTCAGGTTCAAACGAGACAATCCGATGGTGCGATCGTTATCCGGAAGCGGTGTCCTGCGCTCCCAGCGCAAACGCAGATCGGCGTCCCAGTCGATTGGCGACTGGGCATGAATCACACTTCCCGAAAACAGGGTAAGCGCGAGAACAAAGAGGCAAAGAATCCCCCTAGGCATGCTGACTCCCTTTCAGTGGTCCCCTGAAGTCTTCCGGTCTAAAGACTTCGGAAACTTCCAGACGTCCCGGATCGACTCCGAGATCATCTCCTGGTCTCCATCCTGCCCGGAATCCTGTTCCTGTAAAGAGGAACCGGCAACTTGATTACACCGGTAAAGGGGTCCGATCACAAAAAAAGAACGAGGACGCGCGCCGAAGGCGCACGTCCCCGCTCTAAGTCAAATCGAAATTCGGACCCCGGGAAGCTCCCGAAGTGCGGATTTCTTAGAAGTCGTAGGAACTCTGCCAGTAAACGTAATCGATGTCCTCTGCGCCCTCAGGTGAAACAGCTGCGTAGCCGAGCTGTCCACAGGAGAAATCAAGAAGAAGATCGATTTCGGTACCCAGATCATCTCCACTGGAATCGGTGGAAACATCGTAGAAGCTCAGAGTCACTCCCATGCCTTCCATGAGGCCATCGGTTGAAACGCCGATCTTGGTGACATCAATGTCAGTCGCACCCCAGTTATCAGCGATACCGTAGGTACCGTGGGGAGTGTTATTGACACCAGCCCAGTCAGCATCAGCCACGCTGTTGCTGAAGTGCAGGTTGAACTGATCGAGAGCGTATCCAAGGCTGATGGAGGTCAGAGTACCATCTTCGCCACCGAGATCGGCGTCGTAGGTGGCGTACTCGACATCGAGATCCACACCCATGAGCTGGTCACCGGCAATGTCATCGATGTTGAAGGCCATCCAACTTGGTGCTGCATCAGTGTCGTCACCCGTTGTCACGTAGTAGAAACCGATGTCGGCGAAGCCGGCCATGTCACCCAGTCCGAAGTTGAAGATCATGGCATTGTCTTCGGATCCATCGTTGTTACCCCAGTAATGCAGATCGAAGTCCACCCCACCGAGATCGGTGCTCAGCATGAAGCCGTCGTGGTTGTTCGGTCCAGCAGCACCATTGGTCCAGTCCGCGGAGTTGACGATGCGACCAGAACCAAGGTTCGGGTTGTTCATGCGTCCAATGTCCATGGACCAGCCACCGAGGAACCCAGCCATGGAACCGAGATCGGCCATGCTCAGGTATGCCTGCTGAATGTCGTAGTTGTCGCCAGTACCACCAGCGGAACTGAATGCGTATCCGTGGCGAACCTGACTCATAAAGCTGGTGTTGTCGTCGATCTTCGCACCTAGGTTGATGTAGGTCCTGGCTGTGAGGCCGTTGTCGAGTCCAGCGCCATTGCTGTACTCATAGCGAAGGCGAACGTCGCCACCGAGAGAAACGTGTCCGTCTGCAAAGGCCGCAGTCGGAACCAACATGGCCATAAGAAGGCCGAGCACGATGCTCTTATTCATTGTCTACCCCTTTTCTTCCCCNTGCTCTCNGGCNCANTGCCNTCGATCCTTTGGGGATCCTGATGATTACTAAACCTATCGTTGCGGCTTGAGCAAGGATCGGAGAACCCGTGACATGCCTGCCGAGGCCTTCGGCCCTTGCTCATGGGACATAGGAGAGTCAGAATCCAAAAAAGTGGCAACCCCTCTTCCAGAGATTTTGTCCGTTTTCTTTGGAATAGAAGGCTCGATCCGAGACAGAAAGCCACTCCAGGAATGCCCGGCCGGCCTGGCCCACAAACCCACAAGTCGAACAAATAAAACGACTTACGAAAACGCCTCCGCCCAATCAAAAGGGTGTGATCGCGGATTTCAAGGGGCGATTTGAGGGCAGAAGAAATTATCCTGAAAATGGCCGATAAACTGACTAACCTCCCACCATCGGGTCTCCGATGAGGGTGATGTAGGTCACGATGTGGTCATCGGGGAGCCCTAAAAACTTGCCCAAAGCATCGTCAAAGAAGCCTGCGATGCCACTGACTCCCAGATTCATGCGCATGCATGCGAGATTGATCTGATGTCCCAGAAACCCCGAGTCCATATGAAGATCACGGTAGATGCGATCACCCCAGCACTCCGCTGCCGCTGAAAGTGGCGCGCTATAGATCACTGCAGCGGCGGCATCGACTGCGAGTTCCTGACCCAGGCAGAATTCCTGAAGGGACCGACGGTGATCACCTTCTTTTCGCAGTTTCAACTGATGCTTGTCCTCACAGTAGATCCAATGACCACTGTCAACTCCACGAACCCTCAATGTCAGACAGTGAACATCCAGAAGTGGGCCCGCCCCCAGCAATGGTGCGGATCCTGACCGCAAGAAACGATGCGAGAAATCGAGCACTCGTTCCAAATCAGCCATTTCAACAGAGGCTCCAGTGAACTGACGAGTCGATCGCCTCTGCACTGCAAGAGAACAGAACTCTCCCGACAAATCTGACATCGTCTGACTCAATAGCTCGCTTCGATCATCATTTTCTTCTGACAACGACTCCGAACTCATCTCGATCTGAGGCGACTCGTCGATGAGTACCCCTGCTTGATGAAGAGCAACGATGGCATCCTCGGTTGGTGGAGCAGAGAGGCGCTGCGTCGCAGAAGCTCTCACTTCCTCTCTCTCAGATCCCATGGAGGTCAGACCTCCTCCACTTTGCCAAGGAACCAGAGGAACCACGGCCAAGACCCCCTCCTCTTCCGCATTCAGAAACAGGAGAGACTGGAGGCGAGCATCGACAAACCGTGTCAGGACCTTTGCCTGATAACCCTCGTGCCCGGCCGCATGGACCAAATTCCCCAATACATGGCCTGTATCGAGCAAGACACGCCGATAAGCCCGGTCATGATAACGCCAGCGAGATCTCTGCCACAAAGCGGAGAGAACGACACAAATCTTAGAATCCTCAAAGACGGGATCATTCCAGCAGGCCGCTGCCAGCTCCTCCATCTCGACGCCTTCATAGAGAAGAACCAGTTGATGGTGAGGGACCGAGTAGGCGTAGACCCCATCTCTCAGCCCACCGATATCTCTGAGGACCACCATCACTTCCGTCGGATAAAGAGCTCCTGCAGAGGGGGCAGCTCTAAAAATTTGCGTTCCTTCGGGGGTCTGCTGAAAGCCTGTTGCTCCGCAGGTGAAGAACAAAGTCCGTGAGATCGCCCGAACTTCCTCACTCAGACTGCGAGGGTCGAGAGGTTCTTGATCCTCAGCGGGTCCAAGAGGGAAGTCCTCAAAAGGAAGATAAGGCACCAGATCGACCGGATGCCGAGAGTGCCACTGCTTCCATGGCGGGGGTTGCCCGTCAAAGTCGGGCTGTGGCAACAAATTGATCGTTCTGCGATCGTACTTGGTCTCTTGATGGAACCATTCAGAGATCGTGAGGGGTTTTGGATGAGACAAGGAATCAGACCTCAAGTTCCTTGGAAGCCTGATTAAAGTTCCGACAACCGTCCGCTGTGACGAGAACCACATCCTCGATGCGACAACCTCCCAGACCAGGGTAGTAAAGCCCCGGTTCGACGGTGACGACCATTCCCTCCTCCAAAGGAGGTCCAACGGCCGAAATCCTCGGTCCCTCGTGAATATCGAGGCCTAATCCGTGGCCGGTGCCATGAAAGAAGCCCACCCACTGGCCATCCCGTTTTTCCGTCGGAAAACCGGCTTCCTCGAAGATCTCCTGAACCTTGCTGTGAATCTCGCGCCCACAGGCTCCTGGCCGAATCATTGAAATCGCTGTTTCCTGGGCTTCCAGGACTGCCGCATGCAACCGGATCTGATCTTCGCTGGCCTGACCTTTGACGACGGTCCGGGTCATGTCTCCCCAATATCGGTGAGTCATGTGTTGAGGATAGATATCACAGATGATCGTCTCTCCAGCCCGGATTGGCCCACTGCCGACATCATGCGGATCACAGCCCTGATCTCCCGAGGCGACGATGAAATCCCCCAACTGCAGGCCCTTCTCAAGAAGAAAGGAGCGAACCGCGATTTTGATAAACTCAGAAGTGAGGGGCTCACCCGCCAACTGAAGGATTCGATCCTCGCCCTCTTCACTGGCACGAATCATGCCGATCGCCAGCTCCATCGCAGCCTCAGTGGCCGCTTGAGACTCCTCCAGGCAGCGAATCTCATGATCTTGTTTGATTCTGCGACCGCTAAAGAAGGGGTCGGGAGTGGGATCCACCTGAATCCCTCCTCGACGAAGGTGATCTGCAAGGAGGAGCGGAAATCGGTATGGGACTCTGACCCCTTCGATTCCTCGGGACTTCAGCCAATGCAGGACGACCCCTTCAAAGGGGACCGATTCGACATTCTGGGCCTCTTTTGCAGCACGCTCCATCGCCGACAGGCTCACGACCTCATCGACGCAGGCCTCTTTTTCGCCGCGGCCCAATTCCAGATCGGTCAGCAGAATCGCACTGCCCGTGGAATCACGCAGCCAGGTAAAGGCATCCACGGCAAGAAATCCCGAAGCCCAGAGCAGATCTGGCTCCCTATCACTCGCATCGACGATCAATTCCGCCAAATGCTCCGGTCTCTCGTCATTCATGAATGGCCTCGTTTCTGCCCAATAGGGCCTGCTGGAGATTTCCCTGCCTCTGCGTATCACTCCAAATGGTGACAGGCAAGCCCCGAGAGGGGTATCTCGTCGGTTTGCGGGGCCATCGGTTCCCATCGTAGTCTTGATGGCCGGAGAGAATCTGCAGGTCGCAGACGAACCAGCCGGCTTACGGAGGCCGATTGGGCATTATCGAATCATGGAAATCCCGAGCTGCCAGACCGACCCCCGGGAAGTCTGCCGACTTCCGTTGGAAGGTTCTCTTCGAAGACGGCTGCAGTGATGAGCTCCTCGATCAAGTTTCGAAACTGCAGTCACGAAAGCACTTCCGTGCAGCAATTCGATTGCTGAGGGCCGGAGTCAGCCGATTCCAGCCATGGCCCAAAGGTGAAGAAAAGCTGATCCTGCTCGAGAAGCAATATGCGCGCATCGAGCTCCCCCAGCTGCAGGAAAAAGCAGAGACCGAATTTTCTGCGCTCAATGCCTCTCGACTCGCAGACCTCCTCGACATTTTGGGAGATCGCTCGGGTTGGCAACTTTGGTCAAGAGCCGCAATCGAGGAAGACCCATGTGACCCAGAGGGATATCTCGCAGTTGCCCGTTCTTATCTCCGTCGATTCATCCGGGAAGAGGATGCCGTAGCCGGATTGAGTGCTCTCCGTTACTTGACCAAGGCGTGCCAACTGCGTCCGGGTCACGGTGATTGCCTGCGTGATCTGGCTACCCTGCTGCTTTACCTCAGAGCGCCGCAGGCCGCGAGCAAGGTTCTCGCACCGCTAAACCGCGCAGCCCCCAATGATCCGCAGGTGATCGCATTAAAATTGCGTGCAGAGGAAATTCCGGCAGAGAACACGACCAATGTTCAGGAACTCTTCCTTCGTTGGGAAACAGGGGTCGAGCCGCAGCACTCCACACAAAAACCAAGCCTTCTGCAAACCGCCTCAGGATTCGACCTCTGGGAAATCGATGCAGATCGATCTCTGGTCGCTCATTCAGAGAATGCCGATCTCAGTGAAAACACCATTAATAACTATTCCGTAATGGTCGGAACCTTAAGGCAAGCACTGCCCCGTATGGGCATGGGTGACTTTGTCCGCTTCACCTCCCGAGGAAGAGGCGGAATCCTCATGGGCCAGACTTTGCAGGAGAGCTCTCAGGAAACCACCTTTCTGGGGCACTGCACACGCGCTTCTCATGAAGTTCAGCTCTCTCGTCAGCTACACGAATCGTGCAAGAAGGAGACTCAACGATGAAATCTCATCTGCAATCTCTTCAGCAAATTCCGGGAGTGCTCGGATCGATGGTGATGACTGAAGATGGAATGGTTGTCGTTTCTGATCTCGGGCCAGGACTCGACAGTGACACCCTTGCGGCGATCACTTCGGGTGCTCGCTTGTGCATTCACCGAGCCTCTGTTCAAAGCGGAGATGGACAGCCTCACGAAATCGTTCTTGAAGGGACCTCAGGAAATCTGATCCTTCTGGAAATCGGCGAGGCGACGCTGATCGTCGTTACTCATGCCGGACTCGAAATGAACAGTGGAATGTTAGAAATACGCAGCGTGGCCAGAAAGTTGCGCGGGATCCTCAAGATCCAGGCTTCTTAAGCAGAAGCCGGGCCACGGAAACAGGAGTAAATATGGTACAGATCAACTTCTCTCTCAAAGAAGTGAACTGCAAGATCGTCTACTACGGACCGGGACTGAGTGGAAAAACCACCAATCTCGAAGTCGTCCATAAAAAGGCGCCACAAACCAGTGTCGGTGACTTAACCAGCATCGCCACCGAAGGTGATCGCACTCTCTTCTTTGACTTCCTGCCCCTGAATCTGGGTCAGGTTGCAGGGATGAAGACCAAGTTCCAAATCTATACGGTTCCGGGACAGGTCTATTACAACTCGACCCGCAAACTGGTCCTTCAAGGAGCAGACGGTGTTGTCTTTGTCGCCGATTCGAAACGCGGCAAGATGGAAGAAAACATCGAGAGTCTGAAAAATCTGGAAGAGAACCTGAAAGAACATGGCCTCTCTTTTGAGAAACTGCCGGTGGTCCTTCAGTACAACAAACGAGATCTTCCCGATGTTTACTCCGTCGAAGAACTGGATCAGGAACTGAATCCCGGGAGCTTCCCCCATGTGGAAGCCGTTGCACGATCGGGAGAAGGGGTATTCCCGACTCTCAAGAAATTGGCGGGCATGGTTCTCCAATCTCTTAATCAGCAACACTCTTCCGTCCGTGGGAAATCTGCTTCTGACACCCAGGAAACGACAGCTGACAGCAGTCCTTCAGTCTCCGCCACTCAAGACTCTGCCACCGCAGTGGCGACAAAGACTCTGGTCGCTCCCAAATCCCGAGCCACGGTAGCTCGTCAGACTCGGGCGACGGGAGTTCGCCGTATGACGACCGCTGATTCGATGTCGGCCAATGCTCGCCCCCGAATCGTCACCTCTCCCCGCCGACAAAAAAACAGGCGCGGAAAGGCGATGGTCATCGCCATGAGTGTCGGCTTCCTCTTGACCGCCCTTGCCGCATGGGTCGCTCATGCCCAAGGCTTTTTCTCCTGAATTTGGAAGGATCCATCATGATTAGTGACAGTGATCACCTGAGGAATCAACGCCTGGTTTTTTACCGGGAAGACATCCAGCAGATCGACCAAGTCCTCAGCAACTTCCTCGATCTTTCAGGAAGTAAATGTAACCTTCTCATCGACAAGGAAGGTCACATGGTGACCTGCTGTGGAGACACCAGCTCCATCGATGAACAGACGGTCGCCGCTCTCGTTGCTGGCTCATACGCCGCCACGAAGGAGATGGCGCGACTGTTGGGTGAAGAAGAATTCTCGGTTCTGTTTCATCAGGGACGCAAAGACAGCATCCAGCTGACGATGGTCGGAGACCGAACCATCATGGCGACCGTTTTCGATGACCAGACCACCGTCGGGATGGTGCGGCTGTATGCCAAAGCCGCCAGTGATGGCCTGGAGAAAATCTTCGAGCAGATTCGTCACCGTCCGCCGAGCCGCATAGAACTTGACAGCAACTTTGGTGACTCTGCAAAAGGTGCGTTGGACTGCTTCTTCTCTGAATAATTTCAGTGGAGATCTTCCGCGGACAATTCAAACCGGATCAGGTGACTTCCTCATCCTGCCTTCGGCTTTGCTCATCGAGCAGGTCGAGGAGCAGGGCGCGGATATCCCACTGGCGATCCCCGGACTCTGCCATGAAGAAGCACGCTTCGGCGGCGATACGCATCAGCGAGAAAGCGACCAGCGCCAGGGCGATCTCCTGGGCCACTCCGCCGAATCCGCCAGTGGCCTCATCGGTCGCCAGCCAGTTCATGGTGGCCATGAACTGAAAGATGACCTGGACTCCCATCAACAGCAGGACCACCCACGAGAGCCCGAGCAGCATTCCCCCCATTTGACGCAAGCGCCCATGACGGGTTCCCGCTCGCGGCTGGAAGTTTCGCACAGAGCTTTCAATGCCACCGCGCATCGCTTCCTCACGTTCGAGACGGGCAAGCAATTCCAGGCGTGAACGTCGTTCTTCCTGGCGCTCGTTTTCCCGAGCCTGTTTCTCCAACAACGCTTTCGAATCTTCCGGATTGAGAACCCGAGTCTTGCGATCACAGGTAGGGCAGTTGACCTTGGACCCCAGGCTACTGTCTGGTGCCGACAATCCCGCCCCGCAATGTTCACAGATCGTCGAAATCGCCATCCGCCCTCACTTCCTGGTTCCAGTCTGCCCCATCGCTACAACTCTCCAAAGAACCAATTTTTCAGCCCCCCATGAAAAACGCCCGGGAAGCCCCGGGCGTTTCGATTCATTTCAAAATTGGCGAGAGGATCTCATCAGGGACGAACCGGACCCCAATCAGAGAAGCCGTCGCGACGGGCCATCTCCCTCAGTCGATTCCCCGCTTCCTCGGGGAGGAGCGGCTGCACTTCGTTGATCCACTCCTCGGAAAGGCGGCTCGGCTCAGGAATGTATTGATCCCGCAGCGTCCACGGACGGAAGCGGTGCACGATCATGTATTTGCCGGAACGTTCACCCCGGTCTCCCTTGAGAATGATATTGCCGCAACCCTTGATCTCTTCTGACCAGGCTTTGGCATAGTCCCCGGTGATGAATTCCTCGAACGCTTCCTCGGTGACCCCGTCGCGCAGTTCCAGTTTGTGGGCACCGTACATCGCCGGCACCGGATCTTCTGAAGGAACCGGGGTGGCAAAGACGATGACGTAGTCAGTGAAACCTGTGGACTGGCACAGGCTGAAGAGCTGACTCATGACCTCGCCCACATGTTGACCCACCTCTTCCCGGTACAGGTCGGTCATCCCTTCTCCCTCTGGGAAGTAGGAATCCCGCTGGGCCACACTCTCGAAGAACCAACCCATTTGGTACTGGCCCAAAGATTCTCCGCGATCGCATTTGGAGACTCCGACAGACACGCCATTGACCGGCTCCCGGAAGGCTTCACGCAACGGACCGGCGACAAAGGCCTCAAACTGCTCCTCGGTCACACCCTCTCTGAGGGCTAAATCATGAATCCCCACGAGCGGACGATCATCGCCGGTGGGCAATGAGCGCATTTGGAATTGCTGACAACCGGAAAGAATCACGACAGTGGCACACAAGATGATAAGAACTCTCAACACGAGGCACTCCTTCATTCCATTTCAGAAATCTGAACCATGGCCGCTCGATTTGTTTTTAACCGAAAAAAGAAAGCGG
>NZJA01000100.1 GCA_002691835.1 Planctomycetota bacterium | reverse complement strand
GCATTGCCGGTGATTGAAACTCAGGAAGGTGAGGTTTCGGCCTACATTCCGACCAACGTGATTTCGATCACGGATGGACAAATCTACCTCGAGCCCGACTTGTTCTTTGCCGGTCAGCGTCCGGCAGTGA
The DNA here is from genome assembly GCA_002691835.1 of Planctomycetota bacterium. The sequence continues at coordinate 33,059 of NZJA01000100.1, read as the reverse complement.
ACGTGGGTATTTCGGTGTCACGAGTGGGCGGTTCTGCGCAGATCAAGGCGATGAAAAAGATTTCCGGATCCTTGCGCCTTGACCTGTCAGCTTTCCGTGAGCTGGAAGCATTTGCCCAGCTGGGTACTGAACTCGATAAGGCGACTCAGGCGCAGCTTGATCGAGGATTCCGCATGGTGGAAATCCTCAAGCAGCCGCAGTACAAGCCGATGCCGATCTCTGAGCAGGTCCTCATCATTTGGTGTGGATCGACAGGGTTCCTTGATGCATTGCCAGTGAGTTCGCTGGCCAGTTTCGAGACCCAGTTCCTGGAGCATGTGCGGACCGAGTTCCCAGAGATTCTTGAAGGGATCACTTCTTCGGGAGAGATCAACGCAGAGCTGGAAGAGAAACTGAAATCAGTCGCCGGAAACTTCAGCAAGGATTTTGCGGCAAAGTTGTCATGATCTGTAGGCCTGTAAGGGCCTTCTGAGACAGAGGAGAAACTCGTGGCCAATGCCAGAGAGTTGAAAAACAAGATTCGCTCGGTGAATAACACCAAGAAGATCACTCGCACGATGGAGATGATCTCTACCGCTAAGGCGGTGGTTTGCCAGAAGCGGATTGAGCAGTCGCAGCCATACGGCGATAAGCTCAGTGAAATCCTCAAGGATCTTGGGGGTGCCGGAGGTGATGCGGAATCTGGGGAGTTCCCCATGCTTCGTAAACCCGAAACGGTACGTCGTGAGGCACTCTTTGTAGTGACCGCGAACCGAGGTCTTTGTGGAGGCTACAACACCAATGTCCTGAAGCGTGCGGAGCAGTTTATTGCCGAGAAGAAAAAAGAAGGTATCGAAGTGGATGCCTACATTCTTGGGAAAAAAGGAATTGCCCGTTTCCGTTATCTTGGATTGGAAGTCGCTGGCAAGTACATGCACTTTGAAGACAAGCCTACCTTTGATGAGGCTGAGGAAGTCTTCCAGCCGGTGATCGAGCAGTTCGAGAAGGGTAGTGTCGATGGTGTTCACATCGTCTTTACCCACTATGAGAGTTCGAGTCGTCAAACTCCGGACCTTCGTCAGCTTTTGCCGATTGAGGTTTCCGAGGAAGGCGAAGGTGGAGGTAAAGACTTCATTCTTGAACCAGATCCTGAAATGATTTTGGGAAGGCTATTACCGCTTTCCCTGAAAATGCAGTTTTTCCAAGCATTGGTGGAGGCGGCTGCGGGTGAGCAAATTGCCCGTCGTATCGCAATGAAGAATGCCACCGACAATGCTGACGAAATGGCCAAGACGTACACCCAGCTTTATAACCGTACACGTCAGGCGAGCATCACCCAGGAAATCCTGGAGGTGATCGGCGGCGTGGAAGTTATGAGCTGATTCAACACTTTGCCGGCGAAGTAAACGTCGGTTGGAGAGACGGGAGTCGAACCCGTGAGTGAAAATACAGTTGTAGGCAAGGTCGTTCAGGTCATCGGTGCAACCATTGATGCCGAATACCCCGAAGGACATCTGCCACCAATCTACAATGCNTTGAAGATTGACCANGGTGACATCCAATTGACNCTCGAAGTGCAGCAGCACCTCGGCGGAAATAGGGTTCGTGCCGTGGCCATGGCTTCTACAGATGGNGTCGTCCGGAGCATGGAAATCNACGATACCGGATCTCCGATCAAGGTTCCCGTGGGNGAGGAAGTTNTGGGNCGAGTGTTCAACCTTCTCGGTGAGCCCGTNGACAAANTGCCACCTGCNGAGGTGAAGGAGTNCGCTCCGATTCACAAGGATGCCATCGCNTTCGATGATCTTGAGGCTTCGACTCANGTTTTCGAAACCGGTATCAAGGTGATCGACCTNNTGACTCCNTACTCAAAGGGAGGAAAGACGGGTCTCTTCGGAGGTGCNGGTCTTGGAAAGACGGTGTTGATTCAGGAATTGATCAACAACGTTGCCACGAAGCACGGNGGNTATTCCTGCTTCGCCGGAGTGGGTGAGAGAACCCGCGAAGGAAACGACCTCTGGAACGAGATGAAAGAAGCTGTCGTCAAAACTGATGACGGCAAAGAATTCAGTGTGCTGGATCGAACCGTTCTGGTCTTTGGTCAGATGAACGAGCCTCCTGGAGCGCGTCTTCGAGTGGCACTCTCTGCGTTGACGATGGCAGAGCATTTCCGCGATACATCTGGATCCGACGTGCTGGTTTTCGTCGATAATATTTTCCGATTCTCACAGGCAGGTTCTGAGGTGTCCGCACTTCTCGGCCGTATGCCCAGTGCGGTGGGATACCAGCCGACTCTTGCGACAGAGATGGGTCAGCTACAGGAGCGGATTACTTCGACTAAAAAAGGATCGATCACATCCGTGCAGGCGATTTATGTGCCTGCGGATGACCTCACGGACCCCGCACCGGCAACCGCGTTCGCTCACTTGGATGCAACGACAGTGCTGGATCGCAAGATTTCCGGAAAGGGTATTTACCCTGCCATCGACCCTCTCTCTTCGACTTCTCGGATCCTTGATCCGCAGATTGTCGGAGAAGAGCACTACGCAGTTGCTCGTGAGGTTCAGCGAATTCTTCAGCGTTACCGTGATTTGCAGGACATCATCGCGATTCTTGGAATGGACGAGCTTTCTGAAGATGACAAGATTCTTGTGGGCCGTGCCCGCCGGATCGAGAGATTCTTCTCGCAGCCGTTTAGCGTCGCCGAAGTCTTTACCGGATTCCCAGGAAAGTACGTCGAGGTTGCCGATACGGTCCGCTCCTGCAAAGAGCTGGTCGAGGGCAAGCACGACCATCTTCCTGAGCAGGCCTTCATGTACGTGGGGACCATTGAGGAAGCCGTGGAGAAGGCTGACAAGATGAAGGCTGAGGGCTAGAGATGGCCGACATGATTCACTGCCAGTTACTTTCCCCTGAAGGGGCTGTATTCGACGGTCAGGTTTCTTTCGTCGGGGCTCATGCCTTGGACGGCAGAGTCGGGATTCTTCCCAATCATGCACCTTTGATTACAGCTTTGGGAGAAGGCTCTCTGGTATTGAGGACGGAAGCCGATGGAGATCGCCAATGGACCGTACGGGGGGGGTTCATGGAGGTTCTCGATAACCACGTTTCGATACTCGCGGAGGGTCTTCAGGAGTCCTGAATTTTCCGGATAGTAAAGAGTTTTAGAGACCGGATTGGCGCTCAACGGTGCGCCAATCCGGTTTTTTTTTGTGATGCGCTCAGTCGTGAAACCAAACGAGTCAAGTTAAGTGACGATTATGAAATACTTTAGGGATTTCCGTAAGACTGAGGTTTTGGGCATCTCCATGAATAGAAAGTCAGAAGAGTCAATGTCATTGATCAGTCACAGAGTGAGAGGGATAATCGGATAATTGCTCTGAACTGTCTATTACAGAAACACCCATGCTTTATGGCATTGGAGGAGGATTCCATGGTTTGTCGTCTCATTGGCCTGCAGGCATTTCTGCTGGCTTGTCTCTTTGTTGTGAGTACCGGTTCACTTCACGCCGATCACATCNGACCAGCGTTTGTCGCAACGAGTCAGGAAGTGACCGGAGGTATTTTGGGCTCCAACCCCCTGCTCACGGATGGACTGAATGCACTGCTCGCCGGTAATTTGGCCAGCTCGCCCTTCCTTTTGGAAGTGGCTAATCTGGATGATCCGACTTACACCAATGATCCGGACATCACCCTCAATGCCTTTTCAGGGGTAGATGAAGATGGTGATCCCACCAATAACTTTTCCGGAACCAACAACTTCATCGTTACTCCCGATTCAATGGATCCTGTCACGGGAGACTTTGTTTCGGTCTTCCCTGGTGGAAACATTACCAACGGCCTTTTGACTGCAGGTCCAGGTACGATTGTGATCTCCGGACTTCCTTTGAATGACCTGACAGTTTCGGCAAACTTCTCCGAAACCTCTACTCCGGGAATTTACGAGTTCACATCTACTCCGACGGCAGCCTTCTTGACCGAGACGTTCCTGGTGACCCTACCGGCACCGGATCCGTTCTCCGGAACTCTGGTCGACGTGCTGACCAGCTTCGGTATCTTCCCAGATGTCGATGCAGATTCAGACGGCACCAATGATGCCTACTCTGCCGAGTTTGTTTTCTCCGGTATCTCCTGCAATATCGTTCCGGTTGATCCGACTCCCTTCGATGGATTTGTGGCGACCAGTCAGGAAGTAACTGGCGGTATTTTGGGTTCCAACCCACTGCTTTCGGATGGATTGAACTCGTTGCTCGCCAGCAACCTTGCGAACTTTCCCTTCCTGCTACAAGTGGCTGATTTGGATGATCCTACCTACACTAACGATCCGAACATCACCCTGAACACATACGGGGGTGTCGACGTGGACGGCGATTCCACGAACAACAATGATGGATCCAATGAGTTTGTCATTGATTCAGAGTCCTATGACAACAATGGAAACATTGTATCGCAGTTCCCTAATGGGGATATTGTCGCAGGCCTTCTGACAGCGGGTCCGGGAACCATTGTGATATCCGGAATCCCGTTGAATAACCTGACGGTGGCGGCGAACTTCTCGGAGACCTCCGCCGGTTCTGGAATCTACGAGTTTACCTCCTCTCCGACAGCGGCATTTTTGACCGAGACCTTCCTGGTGACTTTGCCTGCACCGGATCCTTTCTCAGGTACGCTGGTCGATGTTCTGAGCAGTTTCGGAATCTTCCCTGACATCGATGCGGATTCAAACGGTGTCAATGAGTCCTATTCCGCCGAGTTTGTATTCACAGGAATCTCCTGCGTTCTTTACGGAAACGACTTTGGAGCGGGTGGCCCGACTCCAACTGAGGACTGTGATAACGGAATCGATGATGACGGGGACAGCCTTGCCGATTGTGACGACCCTGATTGTGCCAGTGCATCCAACTGCGTAACTGGAAACCAGTTCCGTCGAGGAGATGTCAACGGCGATTCGGCCTTGAACATTGCCGACGCGATTGCATTGCTCGGATTCCTCTTTAGTGGCTCCGCTGCTCCAGGTTGCCTGGATGCGGGGGATGTCAACGACGATGGCTCCAACAATATCGCCGACGCCATTTCACTGCTGGGATTCCTCTTCAGCGGTTCTGCTGCTCCTCCAGCTCCGGGGATTAACTGTGGAGTAGACCCGACAGATACAGATCCTCTCGATTGCCTCACCTCAACTGGTGGTTGTTGATATCGAGACAAAGTAGTTTGAATCCAGAACCCTGCCAGAACATTGAGTTCTGGCAGGGTTTTTTCATCGATTCGATTTCCGTTAGGCACACTTGCGAGTCAGTCAAACGTGTCGATGATATTGAAGTCACCTCAATATCGGGAGGCACGCTTCCCTTAGGAAAGAAGACACGTTGGGTAAGACTGCGGGATTGGAAACCAATAAACTGTTTGCCCCTGAGGTGCAGCAAAGGATGGCTCAAGCCATCCTTGAAGCTGGATCGAACGAAGTGTTCTTTCTGGGCACATTTGATGAAGCAGGCCTGTTGGATCGCGTAGAAGTGATTGCCCGTGGTACGGCGAATGCAGTGCCAGTGTTTCTGGAACGGGCTGAAGAGGGCTTTCAGGTACTGATTCATAATCATCCCGGCGGTGATTTGACCCCCAGCCCTGCAGATTTATCCATCGCTTCAGAAGCCGGATCACGCCGACTCGGTTTTTTCATCATCAATAACGATGCTACGAAGGTGAATAGAGTTGTTGAGCCGTTTCCGGAAAAAGAGGAAGTTCCTGTTGAGTCGAGTGAGATCGAAGAAGTCTTGGGGGCAAACGGAAGCTTTTGCAAAGCTCTACCGGACTTTGAGGAGCGATCTGGCCAATTGCGAATGGCCCAATCCGTCAATCGGGCCATCAATGACGGAGATGTCGCAATACTCGAGGCGGGGACAGGGATCGGGAAATCATTTGCCTATCTTGTCCCGGCAATCTTATGGGCGGTGAAAAATCGAGGCCGTGTCGTGATTTCAACTGCCACGATTCCTTTGGGTGAGCAGTTGGCACAGAGAGACCTGCCGACCCTACAAAGAATTCTGGGCGTCGATTTCAAGTTCGCACTGATTCAAGGTAGGGGGAATTACGCCTGTCGGCGCAAGGCTGAGCAGGTGTCTTCTGAACCAGAAATCTTTGCGGATGATGATGAAAGAGAAGGTTGGATTACAGACATTCTCGATCGATTAGCTGAAGCGAAAATCGGAACTCGCCAAGAGATGCCTGGAGAAGTTCCGGAAGAGATCTGGACTGACTTTCAATCGACATCTGACCAATCTTTAAAAGCGCGATGCCCACATTACCGAGAGTGTTTCTATTACGAAGCGAGAAGGAAAGCATTTGGTGCTCATGTTGTCATCGTCAACCACCACCTCTTTTTTGCTGATCTGAATTTAAGAAAAGGCCGGGGTGATTACGAGTCAGACCTTGTGATTCCTGGTTATCAAAAAGTGATTTTCGATGAGGCTCACCATTTGGAGGACGTAGCAAGTAAACACTTGGGCGCAGAAATTTCACGGAGAGGTATGCTCCAGGTTTTAGGTCGCCTCCTTGCTCCAAAGAAGAAACGTGGCCGTCAGGGTGGACGATTGCCGTGGTTGCAATCCCAATTAGCCAAGTATCGCCAAGGAGAAGCCCACGAGCTTTTGGGAATGAAGATCATTCCCAGAGTCCATCAAGTCCGTATAGAGGTTGAAGCTGCATTACAGAGACTGGAAGTCCGGCTTGAAGATTCAAGACATTTGATTGAAGAGACTCAAGGACGTGAGGGATCCTTGATGGCTCGGCTCGGTGAAAAGAAAGGCTTCATGCCAATGACGGTAGTGACGCCACCCTTGCTCGATGCCAGAGATCATTTGGATGGGCTGAAGGGTTTACTACAAGAATGCTTTGACCTCTTGGAGGATGAACCGTTTGAGCCTGAAGTCGAATATCAAGCAGCGATCGCTGAGTTAAGATCTGCGAAGAGATCCGTCATAGAGCAGATCAGTGCCATTGACTTTGTTAAAGATGCTTCTGGGGCTATTCAGCCTTGGGTTGAGATGTCTAACAGACATCAAAAACAACTAAACCTAAGAGCTGCTCCCCTCAAAGTGGATGAGCTTTTGGCAGAGCACCTCTATCGACCCCTCTCAACAGTTATTCAAACCAGTGCCACTCTTCGCGTTGGAGAATCTTGGTCATTTCTCTCAGACCGACTGGGGTGGGAACATGTCGAGCGTGAACGTTTGAGACAGGAAGATTTTGAGTCACCCTTTGATTGGCAACGTCAGGTCATCCTGGGATTACCTGAAGATGTCCCTGAACCTGACAGGTCAGGTTATGACCGAAAAATTCATGAGATCATTCTCGATTCAGTTCGCGGAGCAAAGGGTCGGACATTTGGACTGTTTACCTCACACAGGTCTCTTCGAAACTGTGCAGAGAAAATCAAACCCGCACTTCAAGCTATGGGAATGCCCCTCTTTGTTCAGGGAGAAGCTCCGAGAACAGAGCTCTTGAGACAGTTTGTCGATTCTGGAAGAGCTGTTCTTCTCGGTAACCAATCGTATTGGGAGGGAATTGATGTTCCAGGTGCTGCTCTTTCCTGTGTGATCATCCCGAGACTACCGTTCAAGATTCCGAATCATCCGTTGGAGCAGGGTCGAGCAGAAGAATTAGAGTCCCGTGGGAAGAGCCCCTTTGCGCATTTAGCTCTACCGAGAGCCGTGTTGGGGCTTCGCCAAGGATTTGGGCGATTGATTCGTACCATCGAAGATCGGGGTGTGGTCGTGATTGCAGATACAAGAATTGTGAAACGACCCTACGGAAAGAGATTCCTTTCAAGTCTTCCGGATTGCAAACGGGTTCAAGGTGATTGGTCTGAAGTGAGAACGGCGATAGAAGGCTTTTTTGCTCTCGATGATGTGGAAGAGTTGCTGCCGTGAAGATCCGCGGAGTCATTACTGCTGCGGGGGATTCGATTCGATTGGGACAACCGAAGGCCTTGCTCACGATTGCGGGAGAGACCTTCATCGAGCGCCTGGTGAGAATTCTGGGGGCTGGGGGCGTGGACGAAGTGGTTTTGGTGGTCGGTGGGCGTCACGCTTCGGTTTTGACCCAAGAGTGTGAGAGGCTTGGCATCAAGCCGGTCCACAATCCTGATCCCCAAAGGGGGCCGGTCTCAAGCATTCTCTGTGGCATGAACAAGCCGGGAGATTGGGATTTGTTACTTGTGCAGCCGGTAGACGTCATAGGGATTTCTGAAGCGGACGTTCGCCAGCTGATCGAGAGTCAGAACCGTTGGCCCGATCATGATGCATGGATCCTTTCTCATGATATGAGACGAGGGCACCCGGTGCTGGTGGACAGGGAAACGGTTTCCTCTTTGGGTACTGAAGGGGGGCCCGAGCACCTGAGAGCTCTCCTGGGCCAACCGAAGATGCGGTTGCACCATGAGGTGACCGACAATCCACTCATCCTTGAAGACGTCGATGATTCAAAGGATTGGGAACGGATTCAAACCCGGATTTGATCGGTGGATCTATCTTCAGTTGTCGTCAAACTGGTTTTGTCCGAAAGAATCCGAAGACCGAAGTTTAGTTACCAATGTTTTCTTGGTACCACTTCAGCAGATTGAGCCACGACTCTGGCATTGCTCCCTTGGATTGCCTGACATTGAAGTGTTCCGTGGCGACATCTGGGACACCCCGGTAGAGGGCAAGAAGACCCATTGGAATGCGATATTCTGCTGAACCCTTCCCAAATTTATCGGAAACCTGTCCGAAAATGAAACGGTCCGTCACTTCGCTAATTTTAAATGGCATGACAGCATTTTGGTCGGACAGTCGAATCCAAATATTTTCGCGATCAATCCGGTCGACGATTCCGCGGTCTTTCCGTTCTCGAGTGCTACCAGCCAAGGGGACTCGGACAATCGTAACTTCTTTCCCGTCGTCTCCTTTTTCCTGTAATGCTTCCAGAGACATTTTGAAGAACTTGTCGAGAATCTGAAATGCTTCGAGGTCTGTATTGATTCTGTTTTTTGTTTGATCGAGAACCATTTGCGAGTCGAGCTGGACTGCCGCGCTAATCATTCCTTTGATGTCGCGCTTTTCAGAGAGGTCTTTGTACTGGCTCCAGATGGATCTGTATTCTGTGAGTTCCTCCGATGAGCGTTTTTCATTTTCGGCTCGAACGAAGTTGGCTTTTTCTGAGAGTATACGCGCTTCTAATTTCTCAGCTTCTGCAACAAGGTCGGGATCCGCATAGCCCCGTATTTTTCCGACGAGTGCCAGCGACTGATCAAATTCCCGTCGGTTTCTGTGGAATTCAGCCTTCTGGCTATCGGACTCATATTGAGCATCGATCTGATCACTCCATACGGAGAGGAGTCTTTCTATTTCAACGTTTAGATCCTCGTCCTGCCTTGCACTTTTCGGGCGATCATCGAGGAATTCGATGGCCTCCCAAAGTTTTCCTGAATCTGCAAGGCCAGTCGCTTGTGTCATCATCTCTCGACCACTCGCCTGGCGTGCTGAAACAAGTGCTGATTGCAGTGAATCCAGTTCGGCAACCATATCCTTGGCAGCAGCGGTGTCGGCAAAGTTTTTGATGGCAGGTTTGAGTGAACGGATCTGCATGTCTTGATCCATAGCTCGAACAGAAGTGAGGAGTTCTAAAGAGCGTTTTTCTCGTCTTTCAAAATCTTCTCTATCAGTCTTCATTCGGCGATCGATTTTGATTTCGCTGACCTCAGCGACTCGATCGTCGATGATTTCCTCAAAGTCAGGTTGGCCCTTAGAGGCTTGGGAGGCTGCTGAGATCACCATGAAGATGGATAGCATCACCCCAATACTCATACCGATTTTCGTGAGGAGAGTTTTTCTGCTTCTGAGATCTGCACGACTGGCTCCGCCAACTTGGCGTTGCCCGGTAGCGGGGGCGTTGACATTTCTTTGCGGCCGCCTTTTTCGCTGAGCAGATTTTGCCCCTTTACGACCTCCTGAATCCTGGTTCTCCAGTGTATTCAGAAGAGCGATGAGATTTTCGGCATTAGCGGGGCGATCAGCAGGAGATTTATTCAGGAGGCTTTCGACGAGCTCATCGAGAGAGGTCTCTTTGCCAGATACCGTCGCGACAGGGATGACCTCTTCGCGGACGTGCTTTTTCAGGATTTCCCGGTTTGATTCCCCTTGGAAAGGAGGTTTTCCTGTCAGGCAATGATATAGAGTTGCTCCAAATGAGTAGAGATCACTACGTTCATCGACGCTTTCACCTTTGATCTGTTCCGGTGAAATGTAGTGGGGAGTTCCTTTGAGGAGTTCCTGTTTCTCAAGATTTTGGATGTCGTCTTTTGCCAAGGCTAAGCCAAGATCTGTGATTTTGGGGATACCATCCTCTGAGATGAGAATGTTCGCTGGTTTGAGGTCTCGATGCAGAAGGCCTGCCTTGTGGGCATGGTTCAAGGCTTGTGAGATACAGAGCGCTAATTCGCTGACTTCTCTCTCGGAGAGTTGTCCCCTTCGTTTCAACTTTTCCTGAAGAGTCTCTCCTTCGACATATTCCATTGAGAACCAGCAAACTTCGTCAGTTTTTCCGGCATCCAGAGCATGGACGATGTGGGGATGATTCAGGCGTGCAGCATTTCGTCCTTCTGCAATCAAAGATTCATATTCGCCATCATCCCCGCTGGTAAGAAATACTTTGAGTGCGACTGTTTTTCCAAGAGATTCCTGTTGGGCTTTCCAGACAACACTGGTTGTTCCAGATCCCAATGGGGAAATAAATTCGAAGCCAGGTATTTCAGGTGGAACGATGGCACGGGTCGCCCGACTCAGTCGCAGGGCTTGATCGGAGGTGAGAAGTTGTCTTTCCACCAGAACTTCCCGTGCACCGTGATTTTCGGTGATGAGGTCGGCGATGGATCGAACGGATTCTTCGTCGATTAGACCTTGTTTCAGGGCCAACTTGATCAATGTTTGGTCAAACTTATTCATCATCACTCCGCGGATAGGCTCATGTGACAGTGTTTGCTTTCACCAAAGGTGTGATTCCGGGGACTCAGGAAGCACAGATCGGAAATCTTTGATGGCCATTCAGTGTAACGGATGGGAATATGAACAGGAACTGAGTCACGGATCTCTGTCGATCCGGTGACCAGAGATCTCAAGCTCAGAATCTCTGCGAAGGGCTGCTTTTCCATGCTGATTTCATGGCTTCTGACTGTGTCCTGCCTCATCTCCGCCCCGGTGGACCCGCTCAAGCATCTCGACGGAAAGGTCACTTTGATGCCGCAATCGGGGGTGATGACGCTGGCGGTCAAATTGTCTGCCCAATCACCGGAGGATCCGGGCCAGCAGGGAACCTCTGGTACCCGTCTATCCGAGGCGGTCGAATTCGATCTCCATTCTGGCCTGAACGTGACTCATGTTGGGTCTGGGACTCTGGAGCTGATTTCAGAGGGACCGCGAGACAACGATCCCGGCATCGACCCCAGACCTGAAATCACTCGCAATCGCTGGCGGTGGAGCCCCCCTGAGGGCGGCAGCGCCATGGAGCTCGAAATCGTTGGCAAGATCCGTGAAGAGCGTCGAGAAATCGGAGCTGGATCCAGCCGTTCATTTTCTTCAACTGCCGGGACGATCGAAAGTGAAGGTATTTTTCTGGCAGGTTCCAGTGCTTGGGTACCGCAACCAGTGAATGAGATGATCACCTTTGACTTGAGTGTTGTTTTACCAGCAGGTTGGGGTTCTGTGTCACAAGGGAGACGGACGGAGCATTCTCCTTCAGATGATGGCTTTTCATTCTCTCGTTGGATTTGTGAGACTCCTCAGGAAGAAATCTATCTCGTTGCAGGGGAATACTTCGAGTATCAGGAACGAATCGATGACGTTGAACTGATGGCTTTTCTACGCCAGGACGAGCCTGCTCTTGCTGCCAAGTACCTCGCAGCCAGCCAGCAGTACATCCGTATGTACAGTGACATGCTCGGGCCCTATCCCCAGCCGAAGTTTGCACTCGTGGAAAATTTCTGGGAGACCGGGTACGGCATGCCGTCCTTTACACTGCTGGGACCGCAGGTGATTCGACTGCCGTTTATTCTGAGATCATCCTACCCCCATGAAATTCTTCATGACTATTGGGGGAACTCGGTTTACGTCGATGTCGATTCCGGAAACTGGTGTGAAGGCCTGACCGCTTACATGGCGGATCACCTGATGAAGGAGGTGGATGGCCTCGGACATGAATATCGTCGGGATGTTCTCAGGAAGTACGGCTCCTACGTCCAGGAGGGGCAGGATTTTCCGCTGATCGAGTTTCGAAGTCGTCATTCGGGAGCGACCGAAGCCGTGGGCTACGGAAAAAGCCTGATGCTCTGGCACATGATCCGCAGGGAAATGGGGGATGAGTCTTTCCTGCAGGGACTGAGAGATTTCTATCAGCAATTCCGCTACAAGAATGCATCCTTTTCGGATTTGGCGAACTGCCTTCAGCAAGCTTCAGCGGTTGAGAATTGGGATATCCCGAATTTTATGGAGTCTTGGACCACGAACAGCGGTGCTCCCCGATTCAGAATGCAGTTTGAATTAGGCAGCCAGAGTTCGCAGATCACCCTTGAGCAGGTACAGAAGGAATCACCCTTTCCGTTGCGTGTTCCAGTCTATTTCCAGACTCTCAACTCAGATCGATGGCAGTTGAGCTCGGTAGAGTTTCCCAGTGTCGAGGATGTTCCACGACAGGTCACGGTGGATTTGGGGCAAGGAGTTGTCAGCGTTCGCATTGATCCCCACTTCGACGTGTTCAGAAAGCTCGAGCCAGAAGAAACCCCACCTACTTTGGGCGATATCTTTGGCACCGATCAGGGCCTGATCGTTCTACCGCAGAAAAGTGCTGATTTGGATCTTTGGAAAGAAGTGGCGACCGAATGGGCCCGCACCGGCAACTTTGAAGTCGTCGAAGACGGTGACCCGGAAGCTGGAAAGAAGGTCGGAGCCAGTCAAGCCGTCTGGTATTTCGGTATCGAGAATGTGTTGGCCCCCGGGGATTTTCGAACGGCTCTGACGATTCCAGATGAAGAGTACATCGCCGAAGAAGTTGCTGGAATTCGTGTTCATGGAACCCGGCCGACCTCTAGGTCGGTGGACGTTCCCCTGGATTCGATTGATGACTCGGATTACAGGGTTGTCGGTTGGGTGACTTCTCCAGTCGCCGAGGCGATTCCTGGACTCGGTAGAAAGCTGCCCCACTATGGCAAGTACTCCTACCTCGCCTTCAAGGGAGAGGAGCCGAGCAACTTCATCAAAGGGCAATGGCCGGCAACCGGATCAGCCCTCTCCATGAGCGTGATGGATACACCTCCTTCCATGCCAATTCCCGAGAGAACCCCTCTGGGCAAACCAGGTCAGGCTATTAACCCAAACAAGATGCTCGAGCAGATCCGTTGGTTAACAGCTCCTGAAATGGAAGGAAGAGGAAACGGTAGCAAGGGATTGGCGCGTGCGGTGAAAGGCATCGCCCAGCAGTTTAGTGAAATCGGCCTTGAACCTTTTGCGCCTGGTGGAAAGTTTGTCGACCGCTGGACAGTCAAAAATGAACAGGGTGAAGAAATCGTCCTTGAGAATGTTTTGGGGTTAATACCGGGGAGTAATCCAAGCTTGAGTCAGCAACCGGTCGTTGTGTTGGCTCACCTCGATCATTTGGGATATGGCTGGCCTGATGTTCGAGCGGGAAATGAAGGAAAACTTCATCCCGGGGCAGATGACAATGCTTCCGGTGTTTCCGTCATGCTGGAATCCGCCAGAACTTTGAAGCGAACAGCACGTCCTCAACGTCCGATTCTTTTCGTTGCGACGAGTGGTGAAGAATGGGGTCTCAAGGGGGCACAGCGTTTGGTTTCAGGTGGAAGTTCGATTCCATTGGTGGAGGGAATGGCTGCAATCAGCATTGATGCCGTTGGTCGATACGAAGAGGGGAAATTTTTGGTGCTGGGTGCTGGGTCGGCGACAGAATGGGTTCATATCGTCCGCGGGGTTGGTTTCACGACGGGCATTAAAGCGATTTCTGTTAATGAAGACCCCGGTGGATCTGATCATGTGATCTTCCATCAATTGGGTATCCCAGGCATTCAACTCACGACAGGCGCGCATAAGGATTTCCATCGACCTGGGGATACTGCCGAGAAGATCAACGGCGAGGGACTCGCATTGGTCTATCAATGGTTGATTGAAACCCTTGGATATCTTGGAGAGAGAGTGGAGCCTCTGACTTCTACATTGGATGAAGGAAGTGATCAGACCATTCGGAGACCCGCTTCAACGGGATCCAGAAAAGTTTATCTGGGGACTGTTCCCGATTTTGCTGATTCAGGACCTGGAGTTCGTTTTGACAGTGTGATGCCAGAATCTCCTGCGGAAGCTGCGGGTTTACAAAAAGGGGATCGTTTGATTTCTCTGAATGGCAAGGTTGTAGCAGACCTGCGAGCTTATTCTCAACTTTTAAAAAATCTCACACCAGAAGTTGAAATCGTGCTGGAGATTGTTCGTCTTGGAGAAAAGAAGACCGTCTCCGTCATTCCAACAAAGAAGTAGAGTTCACATCTCAAAAAATTGAGATTAGTCTATCGAAGGTCTAATCATTCATGCGTGACTGCGGGGATAACCTTAGGAGATAATTTTGGTCAGTGTTTATGACATTAAGCCAGCTTTTCAGGGTTTCTTGAGACCTCTTGTGAAATGGTTAGCTCGATGCGGGGTGACTGCCAATCAGGTTACGATCGCTGCTATGCTGTTATCATTCGGAGCGGGAGCATGGTTAGCCGTGGATCGGGGGACGGGATCCACTCTTCCTGATTTCGTTTTGTCTCAGGAAGATTCGATTCCCAGAGTTCTTTTAATGATTCCCTTCGTTCTTTTCGTCCGAATGGCCCTCAATGCGATAGATGGAATGCTGGCACGGGAGCACGACATGAAATCCCGGTTGGGGGCGATCCTCAATGAAATGGGAGATGTGGTCTCCGATGCTGCCCTCTACCTGCCCCTGGCATGGATATCCGGATTTGATCCGTTGGCAATTGTGCTTCTGGTTTTGTTTGGAGTGATTGTGGAGATGGCCGGTGTGGTATCGGTACAGATCGGATCGAGCCGTCGATATGACGGGCCAATGGGCAAAAGTGATCGAGCCTTTATTCTTGGAGGGCTGTCACTATTGTTGGGCTTAGGAGTCTCTGGAGGAGGCTGGGTTGGTTACGTATTGTGGGGCATCGTCCTTCTGGAAATCGTAACCATCTTTCAGCGGTCCAGGAAAGGGTTGGCTGAATGCAAATAATTGATCAACTCACGAGTCATTCAGAGTCGGTGAGATGGGCATTTATATTCATATATGGCCTCCTGATATTGGGTGGAGTTTATGTCGTTGCGCAAAGAAAAATTTACCCTGATAAAGATCTTGGAGATGTTCCTCCACGTCTGAAAACATGGTTTTACATCGTTTCGTTTTTGTTTATCTCGCTGGCTGTTGAAAATCATATCGCTTTGTGGTTTTTCGGATTCATTAGTTTTTTGGCTCTTAAAGAGTTTTATTCGATGATTCCGACACGTCGTGCAGATCGTCGAATGCTCTTTTGGGCTTACCTTTCACTGCCATTTCAGTACTACTGGATTCACATTGAATGGTATGAAGTTTTTATTATTTTTATCCCTGTCTATATGTTTTTGTTACTTCCTGTCCGATTGGTCCTTGTTGGGGATACAGATGGTTTTCTGAGATCTGTCAGCACCACGCAGTGGGGATTGATGACCTGCGTTTTCGGCTTCAGTCACTTGGCTTATCTGGGACGACTTACAGGTGAAATCTGCGAACCGGCTGGGGGTGGCGGTTTAATCATCTTTTTGCTGATACTGACTGAAGGAAATGACGTCGCTCAATATATTTGGGGAAAGTCGATTGGCCGGCACAAAATCATCCCAAAAATCAGTCCCAACAAGACAACTGAAGGCTTTCTTGGCGGACTGTTAACGACGGTTTTGCTTGCATACTTATTGGGACCTTTTTTTACGGGGTTTACTCCTCAGCAAAACCTTTTTGCAGGCTTCCTGATTGCAACATGCGGATTCTTTGGTGATTTGGTAATGTCAGCCATCAAAAGAGATATGCGGATCAAGGATACGGGGACCTTCTTGCCAGGGCACGGTGGGGTGCTCGATCGTATCGATAGCCTTCTCTACACCGCACCACTGTTCTTCCATTACACGTATTATCTGGCGCCATAAGAATGAGCAGTATCCTGAGATTTCTATTTCATCTTCTGATTGTTCGTCCACTCGTTTTGATCGTGATTGGTCTGAATGTCGGGGGGAAGAAAAATCTACCTCAAAGCGGGCCGGCGATATTAGCGGCGAATCATAATAGTCATTTGGATACGCTGATTCTGCAGTCACTTTTTCCGTTGCGAATGCAGGGGCGGATACGGCCAGTTGCTGCCGCTGATTATTTTTTAAAAAACCGTGTATTGGCATGGTTTTCTATCAGCGTGATGGGAATTCTTCCGATTCAAAGAAAGCTGACGGCTTCAGGGGGGGATCCCCTCAGTGGCTGTCTTGATGCCCTCAATAATGGCGAGATTCTGATTATTTTCCCCGAAGGCAGTCGGGGGGAAGCGGAGCAGATCAGCAATTTTAAAAATGGAGTGGCTCACCTTGCGAAAAAAAATCCAGAAATCCCGGTGTATCCGGTTTTTCTGCACGGTTGCGGGAAGGCCTTGCCGAAGGGCGAATCAATTTTCGTCCCGTTTTTCGTCGATTGCATGATTGGTGAAGCTCGCTATTGGAGTGGCAACAAAAGCGAATTTACCGAGGACTTACGTTCGGATATAGATTCGCTGTCTGAGAAGTGTGATCTCAAAGCCTGGGAATAAGTACTAAACTTCCCGCCCACCGACTCCAAAGTAATTCGCATCCGGATGATGGAAAGCCAATGCAGAGACACTGGCTTCCGGATCCATCATGAATCCTTCCGTGAGCTCTACGCCCAAATGCTCCTGTGGTTGCAGAAGTCTCCAGATAGATTCCTGACAAGACAAGTCAGGGCATGCGGGGTATCCGAAAGAGTATCTTTTACCGCGATAACGAGCTCGGAACAGATCGAGTGGAGCCAAGTCGGCTGGATCTGGGAAACCCCAACTGGCTCGGATCTTTCGATGGATTCTCTCCGCCAGTCCTTCTGCAAGTTCTACAGCGAGTGCCTGAATCGCATGACTTTTCAGGTATTCACCTTCATTCATCCATGCTCTGGACTGGTTGCGAACTCCTGAGCCAGCGGTTGTTACCATGATCGCCACATGATCTCGCGGATCTCCATTTTCTGCAGCTGGAAGCACATAATCACAGAGTGATTGAAAAGGAGACTTTTGTTGTCGAGGGATCGGGATCTCTTCGAGAGTTCGTCCTGTTTCCGGGCAGTGAATCCTGATTAATTTGGATGTTGAGCTGGCAGGGAAATGACGCCACATGGCCCTCGGTAAAAGGAGATCTCGACGAGTGACTTCTTCGAGGAGTTGATCCATCAATTCTTTGAGTTCAAGTGCTTTGGAGTCTCCTTCTGCGAGCTTCTTGGTGAAGTTTCCACGAAGTCCCATGTGTCGGCCGTAAAGCATTTGAGGATTGATCAAAGGATAGATTTCGCGTGGATCAATCTTCGTTTCAAAATGAAGCTCTGTATCGGGGATGGGTGGTGCTGTCTCGAGGATGGAAATCTCTGGCGATCGATCTGGAATCGTGATTTCAGCCACAGCAGTTTTAGCTTTCGAGGAAGTCGCAGAAGTGATTCGTTCCTGATCACGTTGGACAGAGGCGATGAATTCTTCGCGTTTCTCATCATCGAGAAGTTCATTGACGATTCTTAGCCCATCCATGGCATCTTTTGCATAGATCACGGTGGATTCTGTAACTTTTTGGATTCGAGTCGCCGTGAACTTTTCTGAGAGAGCTGCCCCGCCTACGAGAATCGGCAAGTCGATACCGTTAGATTGTAAATCTTCTGCGGTGACTACCATTTGTTGAGCTGATTTGACGAGCAGCCCTGAAAGGCCTATGGCATCAGGTTGATGTTCATTGACGGCATCTATGAGCTGAGTGGGGGGGACCTTGATACCGAGATCGACGACTTCAAATCCATTATTTGAAAGAATGATCTGAACCAGGTTCTTTCCGATGTCGTGGACGTCTCCTTTGACGGTCGCTAGCAGAACCTTGCCCCGAGAAGATGCATCGGATTTTTCCATGTGAGGTTCCAGAAATGCGACAGCTGCTTTCATGGCTTCTGCGCTTTGAAGAACTTCAGCGACGATTAACTCATTGTCGTTAAACAGTCGGCCAACCTCAGCCATGCCCTTCATTAGCGGACCATTGATAATTGCCAGAGGAGAATCATGGGTCTCCAAGGCGATGGCAAGAGCGTCTTCAATGCCCTCTTTTGTGCCTTCAATGATGTTGCGGGCAAGACGTTCGGGGATTGGCAGCTCCAGAAGAGGAGATTGACCTTCAGCAGAAACCTTCTTTCCCCGGTAGAACTCTGTGAACTCTGCAATCGGATCTGCTGTTCGTTGCCAGATCAGATTTTCACAGAGCTGTCGTTCCGATTCAGGAATACTGGCGTATCGCTCCATTCGTTCCGAGTTGACGATGGCCATCGATAGGCCCGCCTGGACACAGTGGTAGAGGAAGACTGAATTCAAAACCTCTCGTCCCGCAGGCGGAAGACCAAAAGAAACGTTGCTGATTCCAAGAACCGTTCCACATTGTGGGAAACGTTCCTGGATTGCGCGGACTCCATCGATAGTCGCAGAGGCAGAAGAAGTGTATTTCTGATCGCCTGTTCCGACGGGAAAGACAAGAGGGTCAAAAATAATGTCTTGAGCAGGGACTCCATATTTTTCGGTCAGCAGTTGAAATGAACGTTCTGCAATTTCCAGTTTCCGCTCGACGGTCACGGCCATTCCATCATCCGGATCTTCGTCAATACAGCCGACGACGATTGCCGCACCATATCTGCGTGCCAAGGGCACCACAGATTCAAATCGTTCTTCACCATCTTCCAGATTGATGGAGTTGATGACGGATTTCCCCTGACAAAGCTTGAGGGCTTCTTCGAGGACTTGCGAATCCGTCGAGTCGATCATCAGCGGGGCTTTGGTCATTCGTGTGAGCATCGGCAGGAAGGCGAGCATGTCTTCCAGCTCTTCCCTGTCGGGATCAGCCATACAGACGTCGATGATGTGAGCTCCGCCACGGTCCTGTTTACGGCCGATTTCAGCCGCTTTTTCAAACTCATTTTTGGCGATCAGTTTTTTGAATTTCCGACTTCCGATCACATTTGTTCGCTCACCGACAATGAGTGGAGTCGTATCTTCAGTGACTTCAACCGATTCAATTCCCGATAGAGTCAGGAAATCGTTGGCTTTAATCGTTCTTGGTTTTGACGCACTTGCGAGCTCAGCAATTGCTGCAATATGGTCAACGGTAGTACCGCAGCAACCGCCGGCAACATTGATCCAGCCCTGATCAAAAAATGGTTTCATGTTCGCTGCGAGAATCTCGGGGGTCTCTTCGTATTCACCATCCGCATTCGGTAATCCTGCATTGGGATAAATCGAAACAGGGAAGGCCGAAATGTTAGATAGAGAACGCAGGTGATCGGTCATGAACTGAGGACCGGTTGCGCAATTCATACCGATGAAGATGGGCTCGAAGTGTTCAATGCTGGCATAAAATGCTTCGATAGTTTGTCCGGCGAGCATCGTTCCCATGGGTTCGATCGTGCAGGAAATGGCAACGGGTCGATGGTAACCCAGTTCATTTCCAGCTTTTTCGATACCGATTTGGGCAGCCTTTAGATTTAGTCCGTCCTGAACCGTCTCCAGCAATAAGATATCCACACCGCCACGGAGAAGTCCGAGAGCCTGAATCCGAAAATTGTCGACGAGCTCATCGAAAGAAATCCCGCCGGTGACGGAAAGAGTCTTGGTCGTTGGCCCGATCGAGCCCAGGACCCAGCGGGGTCGATCAGGGGTCGAAAGTGCATCTGCCTCTTCACGGGCGAGCTTTGCACCGACCTCATTGATCTCGAGAGCAAGGTGACCCAAGGAGTATTCATCCAGAACCAGTGGGGTGGCCCCAAAGGTATTGGTCTCGATGCAATCTGCTCCCGCCTCAAGATATCTTCGGTGGACCGAACGAATAACTTCAGGGCGGGTGAGAATCAGGTTTTCATTGCACCCGTATAGATCTTCACCGCCGAAGTCTTCAGCAGTCAGATCGAGTTCCTGAAGAGCAGTTCCCGTCGCTCCGTCGATGACGAGGATCCGCTCTTTAAGGATATCCATGAATTTTTGACGAACATCCTCACGGGAGGTCTGTGCTGGATCAAAGGTCATTGGAGTTACTCCTGCTGGGGTTCACACCTAATTTCAATATAAAAGCGGTCTGGCTGCAGGGATAGTGATATGAACCAGAATGGTTGAGGGATCAGGCTAAGGTAAAGGTTGCGATTTCAGAAGTTCCAGCTCCTGACGCATCGCATCTTGGGATTGCAGAAGCTCTTCGAGAAACTTCTGCATTTGCCCCTGTCGGACCACCAGATCGACGCGGTCCTGTCCTGATGATTGAACCTGCTGCTCAAGATCCCGGATCTGCTTTTTTAGCGATTCCACAGTCGAAGTGTTGTTGGCTTTCGACTCATTGAGTGCCACTGAAATCGCTTCAACATCCGTCTGGAGCTGCTGGAGACTCATTTCGTATTTTGCACGCAATTCCGAGTGGTCTTCTGTGGCCTTAGTCAGATTCTCTTCCAGGGACTGATGCAGCGAATCCAGAGTTTCCAGACGACTCTGCAATTGCTCTCCGAGCTGTTGTTGCTCATCGAGGCGGTCCTTGTGCTCGTTACGAGTTTTTTCAAGATGGGTCGAGAGAGTCTCACCTTGTTGTCTGTTTTTACGAATCTGCTCGCTGTTTTCTTCGATTTTTTCGACGGAGTCCTTCAGTGCGCCATCCAGCTTCTCTTGAGTGGTGGAGATTCGATCCATGTTTTCATCGATTTTTTCATGCCTTCCTTCCAGCTCACTGACGCGGGAAGAAATCGCAGAGTCTCCGAGAATCATGAAGGCAAGGACGGCGATAGTGGAGATTCCGACGGCGATGGTCACTGTTTTCATGTCGGTTTCTCCTGAATCAAGAATTCCCCAGAAGGGGGAAGCGAAGAATGAAAGTTGGCGGTGGGGGTGGGATTCGAACCCACGGGAGCTGTTACACCCCACTGGTTTTCAAAACCAGCGCAATCGACCACTCTGCCACCCCACCGCACAGATTCAAATTTTGCGTCAGTCTCAAGCGATCAGCTACTCCAGATTCGAGTCATCCCGATCGCAGGAATCTCCGACACAGGGTACTGGATCTTTGCTCAGGAACCACCCATGTCTCCTTCGTTATCCCCCTCATTTGAGAGGAATCTGCGCTCATTTTTGAGTCTCTCGATTCGTCGATCCCGTAACTCCTGAGCATAGGACTGGAGATCTGCAAATCGATCCTTTTCATCGACCACTTCGATACTGAGAATCGTCTCAAAGACGTCTTCAGTCGTCACCACCCCACAGGTCCCACCCAGTTCATCGGCAACCATGGCAATCGGATCCTTGCCACTGATCAGATCGTCGAGAGTCTTGCGAAGGGTCGCCAATTCGGGAAGAAAACGGATATCCCGTTGGAATTCAGCCAGTGGTGTCAAGTGGCGGCCCTTATCGAGCGCTGCTGTCAGGACCTCGCGCAGGAGGATGTAACCGGTGACGTCATCCCGCGATTTCCCATAGATGGGGATCCTGCTTGGAAGCTTGCCGCGCTGGTTTTCTGCCAGAAGGTCTTCGACCGTTGATTCTTTCCACATATCCACGAGGACGGTATGTGGGGTCATGACATCTTTCACTCGAATTTCGTCAAGACGCAGAATGTTGCGGTAGAGAGCTTTTTCATGGTGGGCGAGTGCGCCCTCGTCTCCGGCCATATCAATCATGGCTTCGACTTCTCCCCTGGAAACATGCTCTCCCTTGATTCCGCCAAAGAATCGGGTGAGGCGACTCGTGAGTGCCACCAGTGGTCGCAGCAGGATCGTCAATAATTTCAGAGAATAACCGACGAATCCGGAGAGTTTCTTCGAGTGAATCGCACCGATCGTTTTCGGAATGATTTCAGAAGTCGTCAGAATCAAGAAGGTGAGGATCGCAGAAAATGCACCCACCCAAGCCTGCGACAGCTGTCCCACCAGGTAGCCAGCGTAGGAGGCCCCCGCCGTATGGGAGATGGTGTTCAAAATCAGGATCGCTCCCAGTGAGTCGTCCAGTCGCTCTTTTTTGAGGATATAGAGCAGATTGATACCCCGACTATTTTCGCGTCTTTCTTCGAGACTGGCGACGGAGACGGAGAGCAACACTGCTTCCAAAAGTGAGCAAAAGAAGGAAATCGCCAGCGTTAACAGGACGACGATTAACAGATAGGTGGTCACGGAACTCCCTGGTCCAGCCAAATGGCTCCGACAGGATAACCGGAACGAGGGGATGGGGGGCGGGAACCCGCAAAGACAAGATTACCGGAACTAGTCGCCTGTATTTATGCTTTACACTTTATAAAGCATGTGTCACTCTTTGCACACGATTGCTCTCACTGTGCGGATTCGAACAGGAGAGTGATTCAACACAGGGCAGAACATCTGCTCATGGTGAAAGATTTTTACGGGAAAAGGCCCGCATAGCCGCCAAGAGGTCGTTTGGGAAATTCGATCCGTTTGGCACGGCAACTGCAAAGGAATCAGGGCCCCAAAACCCCGTAAGGAAATTCGGATTCTGGGGGAAGTCTTCCAACTGTGGAGACGAGATCGGGAAAGAGGGATCGGGATGTCGCAGCAAAATAGTGGTCCGGAACGTCAAGCTCCGGAACAACTCTCCAGCACCCATCAGTTTGAAAAAGCATGGGAGCAATTTGGACAAGGGGGAAAGGTCATTTTGACCCTTTGCCTGATTTTCCTTTTCTATGGAGTTTTTCTGGATGACGACCAGTTGATTGAGATCCCAGAGGTTCAAGTCCTCGGAGATCAGCATTCAAGTGTCGTTGAGTTCTTGGAAAATGAGAACATTCCATACAGTTATACAGAGGCAGGGGTTCTGCGAGTCTCTCAGAAAAATGCCCGTCAGTTGGTGGCGTTTTTAGACCAGTTTGCAATAGCTGATGAAAAGCCTGTTGTCAAAAAAGAAGGAAAGAAGCCGGCATTTAGCGATTCATTGGCCGAGCTGACAAATTTCCAGCGCAAGGGATTTCAAAGATCCAACAACAGGATCGAGAAAATCGTTACGGCGACAGAGATTGAAGTTGCCAAATTTGAGGGTGTCACAGCCGTGACGATTGTTCCGAACAGACTTGCGACGGAGCTTCAGTCCAGGGATCGAATCCCAAGAATCAATCGGGTGAGTGTTCAGCTGGAATTGAATGAGGATAAAAATTCAGTCGGGCTTGATAGCGGGATGGTCAATCTGATCAAATCTCACGTCAGCATTGCACTCGATGTTCCGAAAGTTGCTGTCCAGCTCTCTGATACCAATGGTCGTTTTTACGAGGCCTCAAATACGGGTCCGACAACGGCTGATATTCGTCAGAAGGCCAGTGTCGTCGAATATAAGGTCGCCGAGTTTATGGCCAATATTCTTGATTCTGACAGTTACAGAATCCAAGTGGATGTTGGATCTTCATCGTTGAGTGGAGATATCGGACCCGATTCATTTAGTGCGCCTTGGCCCAGCATTCAGGCGATTAACGATAAGTTGATTCAGCTAACCCCCGTCACAGGACCGATTCCAGATAATGTTGTCACCCTGTCTACTCTTAAGAATGTGCAGTCAAACTCGAGGTGGGGAAGCAATGAAGACGTGACTCTCAGGAATGTTGCAGTGACGGTCTTTGTTGATCGCGAACCTGCAATGGCAGTTCTTGATCAGTCGGACCCGATGCAGCACCTGAATTTTGATCCGGTGATTGCTATCCCCAGCCAGGACAGCTTTCAATCAGTCACTCGAGATATTGCTATGCATTTGGAAGATCACCTTCGGGCGGCATTCCGAGGGGATGATGTGACTGCGCGTCTCGTCCCAGTGAATCTGATCGGCGCAAATGGTCAATTGGCTGGATCTTCATTTAATGCGTCTGAATTCAACATCGGCAATACCGCAATCTCTGAGAGTTCCAAAAACACGACTCTCTTCTTCTTCTCGATCGTTGCATTTCTTTTTGTCGTCTTGATGTTCAGGGATGGGCCAAAAGACTCAGAAAAAGGATATTCAATCACTGGGTTCCATGGTGGGTATGTCGAAAGATCCGATTCAAAGAGCAGTATTGAGGGCAGCTTTGCTTCCGGAATCACTCCGGGAGGAGACCCCATTGTCGTTCAGCAAATCATGCAGAAGACATTTGAAGAGCGCGTAGAAATCCTTAGAGCGATTGTGAGCAATCAGGAAGAAAACCTCCCTGGAAGCGACATTCTCGCCCTCATGATTTTTGATTTGGCAGATAATCGCCAAGAGATTTTCGAATGCCTGCAGAATGATGAATGTGAAGTACTGTTTCAGTTGATCGACGGGATTAATGCACCGATTGGCTCTGAAGAAATCGAAGATGCTTACGCTGCATTCGAATTGATCAATAGAGGATTAGGCTTTGAGACTGATATTCCAGTCTTGGTCACAACAGTCCCAACCCAGCCCGAGATCGATGAAAAAGTGATCGCTGATATCCGTCAGCAGAATCCTGATTTGGCAGATGCAATTTTAAGAAACCGCGGACGGAATAATTCGGGAGAGGTTTCCTGAACATGACGGAATTTTCCCGATCGGACAGTGGAGTGGAGGGGTCAATGGAAAACCGTGACGTAGCTGAAGCCCGTTTGGAGCTGCAAGCTTTGCGCCAGGCATACGATGACCTTCTGCAGGAGCTTGTCGGTGAGGGCAATAAACAGCATGTCCGGCTTCAGGAAGCCCGTAATGCCGAACGTGACCGCATTGCGACGCTCATCGAAGACGAACGTAAAAGAGCTGAAGAAGCCCGCCAGAAGAATGAAGAGTTCTGCCTGAATCTTCGCCAAAAGAGCGAAGTCGAGGGGCAGCGTCTGGGTTATGAGTCCGGATACGAAGAGGGTTTGCAAAAGGGTCTTGAAGAAAGTCGTCGGGTAGCCAGAGAAAATACGGAAAGAGCTGCCCGCGAGATTCTTGCGGATTCCTGTGAAACCGTTCCCTTGATGCTGTCGGAATGTCTTGCTGATTTCGAAAAAACTTGGCGCGGGACCGTTGGCGAGATGAGAAGAGAAACCGTTGCCCTTTCACGGGGAATTGCGGAACGGATTATCCGTCGGGAAATCGATCAAATTCCCCAGCTGGTCCTCGAAAACATTGAAGTCGCAGTGCAGAGAATCTCAGATCGTCGCAGATTGTGCATTGAAGTGAACCCTGCTGATCTCGAAGCGGTGATCGAGTTTCTTCCCGAGTTGGGGCGAAAGATTCGTGGTGCAGGGGCGGCCGAAATCATCGGGGTCGAATCGATCCAGAAGGGCGGCTGCCGGGTAAAAGGTGAAACAGGGCAGGTCGACCTGTGTATTGATACTCAGCTAGATTTGATTGAGTCCGCATTGATCAGAAATACGCAGGTGCCTGGATGAGCTTTATCTCCGCACTTGAAAACCTCGACCAGCAGGGGCTTGTCAGGGTTCAGGGAAGAGTGGTCGCTGTGACGGGGGTTCTCGTCGAGGCTGAAGGACTCTCTCTTCCAGTTGGTGCGGAGTGTGAAATCGTTTCACGGTCCGGAGTGAAAACCCTTGCAGAGGTCGTAGGATTTTCTGGCGAGACAACCCACCTCCTGCCGGGGTCCGGAATTGATGGGATTGGTCCACGAGATTCCGTGACTCACAATGGCGAGGTTCCGAGCGTTCCTGTATCAGAAGGTTTGTTAGGAAGAGTCATCGATGCAAGGGGGAACCCTATCGATGGGCTCGGACCGATTACTAACGGGGTTCGCTTCCCAATCCATAATGAGCCAGTTCCGGCATTGAAGAGATGTCTGATCGATCAGTCTATGTCGACAGGTGTCCGAGCCATCGATGGAGTTTTGACGACTGGGCGCGGTCAGCGCCTCGGTATTTTTTCAGGCAGTGGAGTTGGAAAATCAACTTTGCTAGGAATGATCGCGAAAAATACAGACCTTCCGATCAGGGTGATTGCCCTGATTGGGGAACGAGGCCGAGAGGTTCGAGAGTTCCTGGAGAGGGACCTTGGACCCAAGGGGCTCCAAAATACAGTCGTAGTCGTTGCGACAAGTGACGAAGCTGCTGTGTCTAGAATTCGTGCGGCAAATGTCGCTACCTCGATTGCCGAATGGTTTCGTAATAGCGGCAAAGATGTTTTGTTAATGGTCGATTCTCTGACAAGAGTTGCTCTTGCCCAGCGAGAAGTGGGATTGAGTGCAGGAGAACCACCGACAACCCGTGGTTACACTCCCAGTGTCTTTGCCATGTTACCCAAGTTGCTTGAAAGAACTGGACCGGGTGAAGTCGGCAGTATCACGGCATTCTATTCGGTACTGGTTGAGGGTGATGACCATAACGATCCCGTCGGTGACGCAGTGCGGGGAATACTTGATGGACAAATATGGCTCTCCAGGGATCTTGCCAGTAAAGGTTGGTTCCCGCCCATCGATCCATGTTCCAGCACAAGTCGAACCATGCCAGCAGTGGTGACCCCAGAGCATCTGAATGCAGCACGTGGGCTGACAGAATCCTTGGCAACCTACGCCGAAATCGAAGACCTGATTCGCTTGGGTGCTTATAAGCACGGTCAAGATGAGAAATCCGACCGGGCGGCAAGGCTGAAGCCTGCGATCGAGAAGTTTCTTCGTCAGCCGCCTGAAGAGGCTTCTGGATTCGACAGCACCCGTAAAAGACTGCTGGAAATCATCTCTCATTCTGCGGAAGGGGAGTCGGCATGAAAACTCCTTCCGAACGTCTCAAAACGCTTCTTAAAGTTCGCGAGGCGGAACTCGAATCAGCAGTGACAAAACTGCTGGAGAAGCGATCAGGGCTTCAGGCCGGCTTGCAGAATCTCAAAGCTGTTGAGATGGAAAAGCAGCAAGCTTCTGAAGATATCCGCGAATGCAGTGATACGGAGCAATTTGATCCTTTGGTTCATGGCCGATTTCTCGCGCGACTGAGGCGGGAAACATTGAGGTTGAATAGGGAAATTTCGGGTCTTCAGGAAATTGTTGAAGTTGCGCGGACAAAGGTGAAGTCCGCCTACGGTCAGCATGGATCAGTAGAGAGCCTGGTCTTGCAAAGACAAGAGCAGGACGAGGCAAAGAAATTGAAAACAGAGCAACAGCAGCTCGATGGCGATTCGTGCCAGAGGTTTGTTGCAAAAGAGTTCAGGGGTGAGGCTAGTTGATCTTTCCGATCAATTGACAGGGCAGACAGGTTGATTCAATCCAACCACTGAGAAAGGTATTCGGGGCATGAAAATTCAGGGGATCAGGATCTTTCAAATACTTTCAGTCGTTTTGCTTCTTGTCTTGTTGGGAACTGGCGAAGCGCATGCTCAGCTGTTTCCCATCGTCGATGGAGCTAGCGGTAATCAGGCATCTGTAGGCAGTGCAAGCTCGGGGGGGCCTTCGATTACTAATGCAGGGAATCCTGCTGGATTGCAATCATTGCTGGAAGCGATTGGCACAATCCTTATTTTGTCAGGTTTCGGAGTTGGCGTGGTTCTGTTAGCCCGTAAATACTTCCCGGGTGTGATTCCAGGAACCGATGCCCGCATGAAGATTCTAACGAGACTTCCCATGGGAAACCGTCAGAACCTTGTCGCTTTCAGAGTTGGAGAGCGAATCCTTGTGGTCGCACAGTCGCCAAATCGGGTCGACTTGCTCTCTGAGATTTGTGATCCGCAAGAAGTGCAAGATCTCAGCTACGGAACAGAGTTCTCAAGGGAAATCGAGCGTGTTCACGTTGAAACCCAAGATGAGGAATTTCCTGAGCAGTATGAGGCAGACAGCTCTGACGCTGGAGTTCGTGAAGAGATCCAGTGGTTACGGGAGCGACTGGATGGCTACGGCGACAGAACGGAAGAAGAAGTACACAGTTAATGGATAAGATCACCAGATTACTCCTGGCAATGGCAACATTGCTGACCTTCATGTTCGTCGCCTCACCCATGGCGTGTGCTGGGGATGGGTCGTTGGATATCGTCAGTAGGGCTCTGGATGGTCAACCTGAAAACATCGGTATTTCACTCAAATTACTTCTGGTGACAACAGTCGTGGCAGTTGCCCCGGCATTACTTTTGCTGACGACCAGTTTTACGCGAATCATCGTTGTTTTGGGATTTGTTCGCAGAGCGATTGGCGCACAGGATGCTCCACCTAATCAGGTGGTTTTCGGCCTTTCGCTTCTGTTGACGATGGTAGTGATGGGACCTACTTGGTCTGACATCTACGAAAATTCTCTGAAGCCCTATTCAAATCAAACCATCTCACCTGTAACCGGTGAGGTTGTGGGGGCTGAAGAAGCGATTCTGTATACAGAATCGCGGGTCAGGGAATTCATGTACCCATTCATCAATCCGCAAGATCTTCTGCTGATGGCCAGAGTGGGTGACCCACAGACCTATCAAGAGCTCTACGACGAAAATAAACCGGAACTCGTCACAAGAGAATTTGTAGAGGCTCTACCCATCACTGTGATTGTTCCCGCATTCGTGCTGGCAGAATTAAAGTTGGCATTTCAAATGGGAGTGATGATCTTCATTCCATTTTTGATCATCGATCTCGTCGTGAGTGCGATTTTGGTCTCGATGGGAATGTTCATGCTGCCACCGATTCTAGTCTCGCTTCCGTTCAAGATATTGGTATTTGTCATGGCAGATGGCTGGTCTTTGGTGGTTGAGCAATTGCTCTACACGGGATCAACGGCGGTGACAGGATGATGGAAACGGAACTAATCCTCGATTTTTTGCAGGCCGCATTGATCATGGTACTGCAACTGTCGATTCCAGTACTGGTGGTCATTATTGCAGTGGGGCTGATTACTAATCTGATTCAAGCAGTCTTCCAGATTCAGGATCACAGTTTGTCCCTTGTTCCTCGCCTCATTGCTGTAGCTCTGGTACTTGCATTATTGATGCCCACGATGCTGGATTGGATCGTTAGTTTTACGCGTGACAGTCTTCAGGTTTCTGGTGGATTCCTTTCGGGCAGGTGAGAAATGGATCAATTGATCGAAATCTCGTCATCCGCCTGGTCGACATGGGCATTGGTCAGCGCACGCTTTTTCGGCGCGATGCTGGTATTGCCTCTCTTTTCAAACGACTCATTTCCACTGCGATACCGTTTGGGTTTTGCATTTCTGTTGGCTCTCGTTGTCGCTCCCATGGACCTTTCTGGGAAAAGCGATGCCGTTGCATTTGCTGACCCTCTTTCCGCAGCCATTGGATTGTGTGGAGAATTGGCCCTCGGTTGGGTTCTGGGGGCTGCCATTGCCCTCGTCATCTGGGGTGCTCGATTGGGAGCAGCATGGCTGGGGGCATTTACCGGGGATGCGGCCTTTGCTACCGGTCAGCAGGAAGAAGTGTCAGAGTCTCCGCTGACGACCATTTTGACAATGTTGGCAACTCTGACCTTTCTCGCTTTGGAGGGTCATCGATTGGTCATGCTGATGCTGATCGATTCTTTTCAGAAAGTACCTGTCGGGATTTTTTCATCGATTCTCGTAGGGAATCGCAATGAGGTTGTGAGTTCAACTTCAGATTTCATTTACATGTCGGGACAGCAAACTTGGCTGATCGGACTTGAAATCGCCTTGCCAGCAATTTCGGCCCTATTGTTGATCACTTTAGTTTTGGGAGTTCTGACTCGCGTAGTGCCTGAGATCGATGTGTTTTTCACCGGTTTTGCTCTGAGGACCTGCACAGGGTTTTTGCTGATCTTTGTCAGTCTGCCATTTATCTCAGAAGTCTTTTCATTCGTGGTTGAACGAAGTTTGCAGGGTACAGGTGTACTTCTCGACAGTTTGGCCGGGGGCTGATCATGAGTCAGAACGATGATCGGATCCACAAGCCCAGTGCCCGTCAATTGCGGAAAGCCGCAGAAGAGGGACTCCACCCACGGAGTGCCGATCTCGGGATTGCGTTGGCTCTGACGACTGGTTGCCTGTTGATCGCATGGAATGCCAGCGATCTTTGTTACCAATGGGTCGAGATGTATCAGGGGTTTTACAGCCACAATTTCCATGACGTTTCGACGATTTCAGAGATTGTTGAGAGCCTTCCATTGCTCGTGCTCAGATTTGTAGCTCCGGTTGCATTGGGCGTATGGTTGGTATCACTACTCGTCGCCTGGATTCAGTCTCCAAAGGTGATGCGTAAAGATGCATTTTTTGGTTCAGTCTCGGAATGGAGCCCAGCTGTCCGTTGGGAGAGCCTGTTTTCTTGGAAATCACCTGGCCGCCTGCTGTTTCAGGCAGTGCGAATTGCCGCAGTTGCAGCTGTCGCATGGTTGGGGATTGAAAAATTGGGCTCATTAGCCATCCAAACTGAAGCCAATTCGGTGATGTCGTCAGTGAAGGAATCAGTGTCGGTCATTTCAGCAACACTCTTGCAGGTGTGCATGGCCCTGATTGTATTTGCAGTCATCGACAGAATTTGGCGACAGAAACAATGGTGGGATTCTGTGTGTATGACGCGTGAAGAAGTTCAGAAGGAACAGCGAGATCTTTACGGAGATCCTGCTATTCGAAAAAGACGGAAAAAGTTACATCGTCTTGCGATCGCAACCATGCCATCCAAAACAATATCGTTGAGTGATACCCCAGATGGGAGTTCCTTATGATCCAGGCTTCACCGAACCGATTTCCAGATTCTGAAGAATGGCGTGGATCTATCGATCGCAATCGTGATCTGGCACTGATTCTGGCACTGGGCGGGATCCTTGTAGCGATTTTAGTACCTCTTCCCGGAGCAATTATGGATGCTCTGTTGGGAGTAAATATCGCAGTATCGGTATTGATACTCCTCACAGTGGTCTACCTGAGAGGGCCTCTGGAATTTGCAGCATTTCCTTCAATGTTGCTCATCGCGACGCTTTATCGACTAGCGCTCAATATTGCCACGACCCGCCTGGTCCTGAGTCGCGCCAATGAAGAAGGCACCTTTGCAGCAGGAAAAGTGGTGCATTTCTTTGGCGAATTCGTTTCAGGTTCAAATGCGGTTGTCGGATTCATCATCTTTTCAGTCTTGGTCGTCATTCAGTTTCTTGTAGTGACAAAGGGCGCATCGAGAATTGCAGAGGTGGCCGCAAGATTTTCCTTGGATCGCATGCCTGGTGCGCAGATGGCGATTGATGCGGATTTGACAGCAGGAAACATCAGTGCGTCTGAGGCTCGTCTCGCTAGAGAAGATTTGGCTCTTAAAGCCGATTTTTATGGGGCCATGGATGGTGCCAGCAAATTTGTCAGAGGTGATGCCATTGCGGCCGTTCTGATTACGACGATTAACATTTTCGGTGGAATCCTGTTGGGGGTCTTTTCCTACGGCCTGAATTTCAAAGAGGCTGTAAAAGTCTTTACGACCTTGACCATCGGTGATGGAATCGCAACTCAGCTTCCAGCACTCTTTATTAGTGTGGCGGCCGCATTGATGGTGACTCGAGCCTCATCGCGGGGACAAGTCGGGCATGCTCTCGTGGGGCAGGTTTTTGCAAACCCGCGAGCTCTCTTCATTACTGCCATGATCCTGATTCTTCTCAGCGCAATTGGCTTGTCACCGATGGCCCTTGGCGGGCTTGCAGTCGTGCTTCTTACTCTCGCATTTTTCAAGGCTGGAAATCCTAAGGGATCGGGCAAGTTGGAATCTCTTGCCACTGCCAAGAAACTGGAATCCCTTCCCGCACTTGAGAATTCTGATTCGGCAGCGATGGCGACGATCTCGGCAGATTCCGAGATTTTCCGTTACCCGTTAGCATTGGAATTGGGAGCGGGTTTGCATTCCTTGATTCAGCCAGAGAATGGCCCAAAAGTTGGGGTTGCTATAGAGACCCTGAGGCAGAAATTTCGAAAACGTCTCGGGATCGACTTGCCAGCAGTCAAGGTCAGCATCAATCCTCAGTTGAATCGTCGTGAGTACCAGATTTCACTACGCCAAATTATCGCAGCCAGAGGCGTGATCGAGGGGCCGATGAACTTCCTCTGTGAGGGAGGCAGTCGATCCCTCAGCGGAGTAGTCGGTCAAAACGGAATTCATCCGGTTACGGGAGAGAATGGCAAATGGGTCGATGAGGATGAGGCGATCATGCGCAGAGGGCTGGGAAGTCGCTGCCATGGGGGGCAAGAACTGGTTCTCCTGCACCTTGAGTCCGTCGCCATGTCCCATGCTCCGGAATTATTAACCCGTTCTGAGGTCCAGATTCTGCTGGATCATCTCCACGAGGGAGCAAAGCCTCTGGTTCAAGAGCTGATTCCGACGGTTTTTTCCCTCGCAGAGTTTCAACGAGTGCTCCAGGGGCTACTCGCTGAGAGAGTTTCTCTGCGGGACCTCGAAAAGGTTCTGGAAGCCCTGGGGGAGGTCGCTATCGAGTGGCCCGAAGCCAGCCGGAGACCGGTCGAGGCAGTTGTGGAAAAGGTCAGAATCCGCATTTCCCGCTCGATTTGCGCCTCTCTGGCGAATTCTGAGGGGGAGATCCATTGTCTTTCCCTGGCTCCAGAGGTCGAGCAGAAGATCTACGAGTCCCGTCTCCAGGGAATCGCCGGATCCGCTCCGGAAATGGCTCCCGAAGCACACCGGGCGATCATTGATTCGGTCCGAAGTTCGCTGGGGGATCTGGAATCGTCAGGGGTTCAGGGGGTGATTCTCTGCTCCCCAGACCTGAGAATTTCCATCAAGAAGTTATTGGAGAAGGAAGTGCCAACGGCCGCTGTCCTCTCCTACAATGAAATCGCACACGGGTTCACCGTGAAATCCGGGGGGATTGCGAGTGTTGATCTCTGCT
>NZJA01000099.1 GCA_002691835.1 Planctomycetota bacterium | reverse complement strand
TGTGGCCACAGGTCGTTTTGGGATTGTTATTGATTCCAGCGACCATCAGCTTCCCGGCAGCAAGATCCCTTTCAGGATACGCGTGGACCTGTTCGGTGATCGGGGTCGTCAGCACCCTGCTGACCTTCTGGCTCTCCATCGTCAGGGACTGGCCCATCTCACCAGCACTGCTGGTGGTTCTCGCCATCGTCAGCCTGATTCACCGGGTCATCAAACAACGGATCTGGAAAAAATCACCTTCCGCGTGACTTCCCTTTTCCAGGTTTCCTGCTTCGCCCTGCCGGCTTCTTTCGCGCAGGACTCCCTTTCGAACCCTTCTGGATCCGATCATGGGGAATCAACGCTCCTTCATGATTGCCGATCAGGTCGGTACGGCCCGTATCCTGGAGCAGTTCTTTAACCAGGGGTGCATTCTCCGGCTTCCACCACTGAAGCATGGCGCGCTGCTTGCGCTTGTTGCGCATCTTGTTTTCGACGAACACTTCCTTCATGCAGGTCGGATCGAGTCCCGTCCACCACATGCACGTTGCTGGAGTTCCAGGAGTGGGAATGAAGTCCTGTACCTGCTGTGGTCGAAGGCGACGCGCCTGCAGGAACTCCGCAATATCGACGGCTGCTGATTGCTCACAACCCGGGTGACTCGAAAGAAAATAAGGAACCAGATACTGCTCCTTATTCGCTTTTTGACTCGCTTCTTGAAAACGTTCCTCAAATTCCAGGTATGTATCCATCCCCGGCTTCTTCATCAATCGAAGGGTGTCATCATCGATGTGCTCCGGTGCAACCTTCAGGTGTCCTCCGACATGGTGGGCAGCCAGATCATCGATGTATTCCTGATCAAGGTTTGCCAGATCCATGCGAACACCTGAAGCGACATGAACCATTTTCACCCCATCTGATTCACGAACCTTCTTCATGAGCTGCTTCACCGGCCCATGGTCTGTCCCCAATAGTTTGCAAACCGTCGGGTGAACACAAGATGGTCTGCGACAACGGGCCTCGATCTCAGGGCGAGTGCAGCGCATGCGGTACATGTTGGCAGTGGGACCTCCCAAATCGCTGATGACTCCCTTGTAGCCCTTCAGCCTTTTGAGATCCTCAACCTCTTCGAGAACACTCTCTTCACTGCGTGAAGAAACGGCACGCCCTTGGTGTTCGGTAATGGCACAAAAAGTACAGCCGCCGAAACAGCCCCTCATGATATTGATGGAAAACTTCACTGTCTCATGGGCGGGGATCGTTTGATCGCCGTAACTCGGATGGGGCTCCTTGTTGTAAGCCAGGGAAAAGACTCGATCGAGTTCGTCGGTTTCGAGTGCTTTCATCGGCCGATTGACGACCAGGGTGTGGTCTCCGTGACGCTGCACCAAAATGGGTGCTGAATCGGGATTCTGTTCGCGGTGAAACAGGTGCTGCGCCCTCGCGAATCGTTGCTTGCTTTCATCATCGTGGCCACGAATCTCATCGTAGGAGGGCAACTCAAGAATCTCTTCTGAAAACTCGCCGGTCTGCTCCCACCAGGGTGTTCCCTGCTGCCACTTTTTTTCCGGGAAGAAATGTGGCCGGCCATGCTTGCCAATGGCATAGGCTGTGCCCGGGATATCATGAATCTCCTCGATCTTCTCTCCGGCTTGAAGTCGATCGATGATTCCCAGCAATGCTTTTTCACCCATGCCATAAACAGCGAGATCGATTCGTGCATCCAGGATCAATGAACGCTTGACCTTTTCATGCCAATAATCGATGTGGGCCATCCGTCGCATCGAAACTTCGACTCCACCAGCGATGATGGGGACTCCCTTAAATGCTTCTCGACAGCGTTGGGAATACACGATGGTTGCGCCATCTGGCCGCAAGCCAGATCGCCCTCCTGGAGAATACTGATCATCTGAGCGTGGCTTCTTGTGTGCGGTGTAGTGATTGAGGTGTGAGTCGAGGTTTCCGGCAGAAATCAGCCAAGCAACTCGTGGTGCATCGAATTCTTTAAACGGCTCTGCACTTCTCCAGTCCGGTTGCGACAATATCGCAACCCGATGACCCCGAGCTTCCAGAAGTCGACCGATCACCGCATTCGCAAAGGACGGATGATCGACATAGGCATCCCCGCTGACGAGAACAAAATCCAGTCCGTGAATCTCCGGATCATGATCGGATCCCTTCTCAGGAAGCCAACCTCGATCGATGCATTCTTTGCGAGTCATGGGGAGATATGGAGAGACATCTTTGCGGGAAGAGACGCTAGAAGTCGCTGATTTCTGGGCCATGGGACCTCCTGTGCATGACAAGTCACGCACTTCACTGTGCCCTGTTCCGGGGAGCCAAAGCCTGCCGAAGAGAGCCGGTTCAATGCTTCGGGGGCCTGACACGAAGGGGGACGATCCCCCAAAATCCGCTGAGCCCGAAGCCTGCACACTGAAGGATAGCGATTTCGCAACAAAACATCGAGCAACACTGGACATTCCCGTGAGAGTGACGACCATCGCTATCAGGAGCCTGATTCGGGCAAAAGCTGGGAGATCACGGGTGTCGAATACAGAGTGGACAGCAAAAGAAGATCAACGGGCACTGCAAGCAGAAGTCCGTGAGCGCCTGGAGATTTCACATCGCCGAGCAAAAGAGATCATTCTCAGAGGTGGCGTCACAGTCGACGGGCACCCGGTTACAGACCCCGGTTTCCGTATCACCATGGGAAATCAACTCACGGCCCAAATAGATGCCCCACGAAGACGCACCGCACAGCGACAGAAGGTCATCGAGGGCATGGAGATCTTGCATCAAGACCGCCATATCCTTGTCGTCACCAAGCCCGCCGGATTGCTGACCGTAGCCTCCGAAGATGGCGAAAACGAAATCACCCTGCAGACAGAGATCTACCGAAAGCTCCGAAAAGAAGGCGGAAAAAATCCTCCGCTTTTTATTGTTCAGAGGCTCGATCTGGAAACCAGTGGTGTTCTCGTCATCGCTCGTACAATTGAATCCCGTGACAATATCAAACGACAACTCCTGAATAATAAGTTTCGACGTCGATACCTGGCCATCTGCCAAGGGAAACCTGCCAGTGATTCAGGAACTTGTGACCTGCCCCTGCATACTGACACGCGTCATCGAAAAGTCAGAGTTGCTCGGCCCAATGACCCTTGCAAATCAGCCGTCACTCATTGGAAAGTCCTGGAGCGTTGGAAAAATTATTGCCTCATGGAAGTTCATCTTGAAACGGGCCGTCGTAATCAGATTCGAGTGCACTTGGCACACCAGGGGTACCCAGTGGTCGGCGATGATAAATACGGGGTTCGCTCTCCCTGGATACAGCGGACAGCTCTTCATGCTGAGTCGCTCGCTCTTCAACACCCCTTAAGTGGTGAAGAAATGAACTTCCAAATTGCAGCTCCCGATGATTTCGAGAAGTGCAAAAAAGCATTGATCGAGGTTTCTCAGAAATAATGCTCAGCTGCGGGGGAAGCGAATGGTGCGGAAGGTCAGATTAATCCGCTCACCGGGGGCATTCTTTCCTCTTCGGCGGGGAATCTCGTGTTGCCAGTTTTCTTGGGTGGCCCCCTCCATCAATAGCAACGATCCGGGTTCCAGGTGAATCTTGACCGCTTCGATGTCTTTCTTGAATCGATGCCGAAAACGAATATCTCTGCCATGACCAAAACTGAGTGAAGCGATACAGGGATGAGGCCCCAGCTCCTTCTCATCGTCACTGTGCCACCCCATGGCGTCTTCGCCATCTCGATACCAATTTCCAAGGACCGAATTAAATATCAAGTCTGATCGAAAGTCGCTCAATGCTCTACGGATATCTTCCAGGACCGGGGTCCAGGGTTGCGGCTCCAGCTCTGTTCCCGAATAGCCATAACGTGCTCCGGGATCACCATGCCATGCTTCCAAACGCGGGATTTGATGTTCCTTGCCATAGAGCTTGATCTGACCCTGATTCCAATGCAGTTCTGATTTCAGTCTGCTATGCAAATCCTGCTGATCGTCTGCATCAAACAATCCCGAGAAATACTCCAACGATGCATCGGGAAAGTCCAGCACACCGGAAGGGAACTTCTCATATGAAAATAGATCTGGAGTTTCTGCCATCAGCCATCCCAGCGCCGCAGAATACGAACCTTGAGATATTCTGATTCTGGAAACCGAAGCGAGACAGGATGATCATCTCCTGCGCCGAGCCGTTCCTCGACCAGCACACGGAAAGGCAAATCGAGAGCCGACTGCCTTAAGGTGTCATCAAACATTTCAGACTTCAGATGATGACTGCAAGAGCAAGTCACCAGTCTCCCACCAGGGGCTAAAAGGCGCAGAGCGGCACGGTTCAGATCACGATAACCACGGATTCCTCCCTGTACCTCGCGACGACTTTTGCAGAATGCCGGTGGGTCAAGAATGATCAGATCGTATTGACGATTCGCTCCACGGAGATCTCGGACGACATCAAAGACATTCCCCTGGATCGTATCCAATCCAGAAAATCCATTGAGTTGACAGGTCTCATCGGCCAGTTGAAGAGCCATCTCTGACTGATCGACTGCGGTGACCGATTCGGCTCCACCTTTCAGGGCAGAGACGCTGAATCCACCCTGATAGCAACAAAGGTCGAGGACCTTCGCTCCCTTTGACAGATCCCTGACACGACCTCGTGCAGGACGCTGATCCAGATACATTCCCGTCTTCTGACCCGCATAAGGGCGAACTGTATGACGAATCCCACCCTCTTCGATGGTCACCCGGTCGACCGATTCACCTGCCAGAAGAACAATCTCCTCTGGGAGGCGTTCGAACTTGCGAACACCGACGTCATTTCTGGCGAGAACACTGCGCACTTTAAATTGGTCCTGAAGAACTTTGGCAATCAGTGCAGAGTGGGCATCCATCCACGCAGTGGTGGTCTGAATCACAAAAACATCCGCATAACGGTCGATGACCAATCCAGGAAGGAGATCTGATTCACCATGAACCACCCTGCAACCAGCAAGGGGATCGGACTGAAGAGACCTCAGCTCTGCAGCACGTTGGATGCGATGCGTCAGAAACTCCTCGGGATCAGGGACTTCCTCTGAGTCCCACGGACCACAAAGCCGCAGAGCAATCTTCGACCGCATCGACGCGATCCCAAGTCCGAGGTCGTAATTTTCGTCATCACGAATTCTGACCAACATTCCGGGATCATAACGAGGGTCATCGAGTTCTCCATTGCGAAGGTCATCCCGATAAAGCCAGGGATGACCTCGGCGAGCAAGTCGGGCTGCACGTTTTTGAAGTTCGATCAGAGGAACAAAGGGTGTTCGCGACATGGGTCTCTATTCGATACTCAGGGAGTGAATCTTTTTTCCAGTCCCGCCAAGGCTTTTTCCATATCCGCCCCGAGGGCGGAATCCATCGTCATGCTGAGCCAACCTCCCAGCGGAGGTTCAAGTTCGCCGCTCATTTTCCACATGATGGTCGATCCCCCCTTCATTGCCCGGATGTCGATGACTCCATCCAGAGGCGGAAATCCTTCAAACTCCATCACGTAGACGATTCCCCGCCCCTTCTCTGCGCTGGTGATTTCAAGCGTTCCCTTGCCAGCGCTCTCTCCAGTCCAACGAGACCGGAAACCGACACCGGGTTCACCACCTTCATAGGTATAGACGAGAGTCGGATCCAGTTGAGAGTTCCACGGTGTCCACTCGGGCCAAACCCTGAGATCGACGACACTCTCGTGAATCATCTCTGCGTCTGCTGGAATAAACACCGTGCGTTGAACTGAATATTCTCTTGGCAAAAGGGAACCCAAAACAAGCAGAAGAATCGGGATCAACATCAACCCAAGAACGACCTTTTTGGCGGTGGAAAGCCGCTTCGAGGGACTATGAGGATTCTCTGGCTGTGGCATGTTCATTCGCGCCTCTTTCGGCTTTGAGGATCTCTCCATGGGGACAAAGGCCAGCCTGTTCAGCAAGTGGCCTTCACCGGATAATGTAATGTACAGACGTGGAAGAGATTAGCACCCTATCCAGATCAGGGATTCACCCTTTTATCGACCGGATCCCTGCTACTGGGTCTATCTGAAAGGCAGGCTTCAGCGCCTGCAGGCTGGAAGCGATGAAAATCGGATGAGCTTGACCCTGTGGATCCCCATTTGCCTGTTCTTGGCGAACTCGCCTGATCTTCATGAAGATTTGGGCCCGAAGATCTCCCCCTTCCCTCAAGGATTCGTCTCTGCACTCGAGGCACACTGTTATCGCTGTCACTCGGGAGATCAGGTCAAGGGAGGCTTCGATCTCGAAATCGTCGTCGAGGACGGTTCCGATGGAGACCCCGCAGATTGGTTAACCCTTCTCAATGTTCTGCGCAGTGGTGAGATGCCCCCCGCAGATGAAATCGGACCAAATCCACAACAGCGACATGCGATGGTTGAAATCCTCGATGTCTGGCAACGACACCAACTGGCTCTTCTTCCCGAATCGCCGGGATCTGTTCCGCCGCGTCGGCTCAGCCGGACCGAATTAAAAAGAACCCTGAAAGATCTGACAGGAATTGAAATTGATGTCGACCGTCACCTGCCGGCAGATGCATCCAGTGCCGGCTTCGACAATCAGGGCGGCCACCTTTCTCCAGGTTTTGTCGAACAACTGTTTCGCATCGGTGAAGAAGTCGCCCAGGCGGCGGTGATTTCGCCGGAAGACGAAGGCTCGCCAAAAAGGATCTACACTCCAGCGGATCTCGAAACCCGTGGTGGAATGCGCAATGCCGGTGACCACCTTTACTTCTTCAGTCGTGGTTCAGCATCCACCGAGTACCTGTTTCCCAAGAGGGGAACCTACCGCTTCACCGTTCGCGGTTGGGGAAAACAGGCCGGGCCGGACCCCGTCGCCTTCAGGTTGAATGTCGGTTCACAACTGAAGGAAACCCTGATTTTCCCGGAATCCCGGTCAGGGCCGGGTGAACGAACAGTGGATCTGATAGTTCGCCAAGGTCTTCAAACGGTCAGTCTGACTTTCATCAATGACTACTACCAACCGGAAGATCCGAATCCTGCGCAAAGGGATCGCAACGGTGCGATCGAGGAATTGCTCATCGAAGGACCGCTCGAGGGATTGAGCCCAACCCCCTTTCAGAAGTTTGCTCTCAAGGGCGGAGGCAGCCCTGAACAGAAGCTGAAACGCGGCATGGGCCGCTGGCTCCCGCGCTTCTGGCGCCAGAAGGTGAGCTCCTCACAGATTCAAAAAATGGTCGACCTGGCAATCCGTGCCAGTGCTCAGGACAGCCCT
Organism: Planctomycetota bacterium; assembly: GCA_002691835.1. Next base: position 2,712 of record NZJA01000099.1, on the reverse strand, counting down.
GCCGAAGAACTGCTGCGCAGTGCCCTGATTGCGGCCATCGTTTCACCCCGCTTCATCCTCAGAACCGAACCCGATCCGACCAGATTGAAATCCGGGGAAGTCCGAAAACTCAATGATTACGAACTCGCCACCCGTCTCTCCTACTTTCTCTGGGGAACCTGCCCCGACGAAGCGCTGCTGACTTTGGCGAAGAAGGGCAAACTCGATGAACCGGCCCAACTGGTCGAGGTCACCCGGCGCATGCTCAATGATCCCCGATCGCGAGTTCTCGCCGATGACTTTTCCACCCAGTGGCTAAGAATCCGCGACCTTCAGGAACGCGCCCCCGACCGCAAGATTTTCCCGGACTTTCGTCCACTTCTGCTCAAGGACATGCAAAAGGAAACAGTGCTCTTTTTTGATCACATCCTGCGCGAGGACCGCCCCATCCGCGAGCTGCTCAATGCCGACTACTCGTTCATGAATGGAAGACTGGCACGGCATTACGGACTTCCCGGCGAGCGCGGTGAAGCCCATCAAAAAGTCCAGATCAATACTCCCCGCGGTGGCGGGCTGATCTCCCACGGCAGTGTGCTACTGGCCAGCAGTACCCGTCAGCGCACCTCTCCGGTGTTGCGCGGGAAATGGGTTCTCGAGGTGCTTCTCGATGACGCTCCGCCCCCTGCTCCCCCCGGTGCCGGCAATCTTCCTGCACCAGGAGAGTCGGGATCCGATTTGAGTCTGCGTGAACAGCTCGAAGTTCACCGCCGTGACCCGGCCTGTGCCACCTGTCATCGACGCATGGATGCCATCGGCTTTGCCATGGAGCGCTTCGATGCGGTGGGTCGCTACCGTCAGGGATTCGTCGATACAAAAGGAGAGCTTCCCGATGGCACCGAGATCGATGGTCCCGGTGAGTTGAGAGATCTGGTCGAAAAGGAACTCGGTTTCCGCCGTTCGCTGGTCACCCATCTGATGACCTACGCTTTGGGCCGGGGACTCGACTCTGGAGACATCCCTGCAATCAGTCGCCTGTCCCGCAATCTGAAAGCGGATTCGACGCTTCAGGATCTGATAGAGGCCATCGTTCTGACCGACGCATTCCGTAAACGGGAGATCCCCTGATGCGAATTTCCTCTTTGCCTTTCGAGGCTGCAGACGCTTTCATCGGGGGAGAATTGCGGCACTGTCACAGGAAGTGGGCTTCATGAACCAAAATCCAAACCCGATGGCAAGAAGAACCTTCCTCCGCGGGATGGGCACCGCTCTCGCACTGCCCTGGCTGGAATCCCTCCTGCCCGGAAATTGGATGTCTCAGGTATCAGCAGGGGTTCCCTCTGCCATCGCCCCTCGCAGAACCGCTTTCCTCTTCATTCCCAACGGTGTCCATATGCCGGACTGGAATATCCAGGAGGAGGCAGGCAAGCGTCAGTTTTCCTCGAGTCTGAAACCTCTGGATCAAGTCTTCGAAGATGTCCTCTTCGTCCGTGGGCTGACGCATCGCAATGCCCAGGCTCTGGGCGATGGCCCCGGTGACCATGCCCGGTCGTCGGCCTGTTTCCTGACCGGTGCTCACCCCTACAAGACCTCAGGCGCAGACATTCGCTCCGGCATTTCCATCGACCAGGTTTTGGCGCGCAACAGTGCCGGAGAAACCCTGATTCCATCGCTGCAGCTGGGCACCGAAGGGGGACGTCAATCGGGGAACTGTGATTCCGGTTACTCCTGTGCCTACTCTTCGAATATTGCCTGGGCCCAACCGGACCGCCCCATCCCCCACGAGATCCAGCCGCGTCGCGTCTTCGAACGCCTCTTTCTCAAGGGACCTGCGGGAGAAACCGCCGCCGCTCGCCAGATCCGCATTCAGCGACGTTCGAGCATCCTCGATTTCGTCCGGGAGGATGCGGCCCGGATGCAAAAGAAACTGGGACAGGCAGATCGGGGACGCTTCGATGAGTTCCTCTCCGGCATCCGCGATCTGGAGCGACGCATCGATCGCCTCGAAGAACTGGATGCTCTCGAGAAGCAGGAGCAGGGTCTCGCCCTTTTCGAAGACCTGAGCCCCGCCAACTATCAGGAACACCTGCGACTGATGAACGAGTTGATGCTGTTGGCGTTCCGTCTCGATCTGACCCGCGTCATCACCTTCATGTGGTCCAACGAGGGCTCCAACCGGGCCCACCCCCATCTGGACATCCGCGAAGGACATCACATCCTCACCCATCACAAGGGCAATGAAGAACAGATCGAACGGGTCAAGAAGATCAATCATTGGCAGGTGAGTGAGTTCGTGCGCGTGGTCGAACGCATGAAGCAGATCCGCGAGGGAGAACACTCCCTCCTCGACTCCACCACTCTGGTCTTCGGCTCCGCCATCTCCGACGGCAACCGCCACAACCACGACGACCTGCCGGTGATTATCGCCGGCCAGGGCAACGGCCTGATCGACACCGGCCGTATCCTCCACACCCCGAATCGCACCCCCATGTGCAACCTGTTCCTCTCCCTCGCTCAGGCAGAGGGACAGAAAATTGCTCAATTTGGGGACAGTCAGGGTGTCCTGAAAGGTTTGAAATCCGGATCCTGAGTATGTGTGAATCACAGATTCAATTCAGGAGGAAACCATGCCCGACCAGATTTCAACCCGACGAAAAGTACTTTATTACGGCGGCGGCCTGCTCATGGTCGCAGGAATTGGCTCGTTCATGTTTCACATCGGCTGGGACATTCTCG